>CALZBR010000035.1 GCA_945621435.1 uncultured Lachnospiraceae bacterium | reverse complement strand
CTGGGTTATACTCTGCCGGAGGTGCTTACCTGGGACTTTGTATGGGAGGTATCAGAGGCAGCCATGAAGAAGGATTCTGATGGGAATTATTTGGTGAACGGTCAGAATGTGCTGATTCCTTTTATCTATAAGTCTACGGATAATATGATGATTCAGATGTTGAAGCAGCTGGATGCCGGTTATTCCAAGAGTAACGGGGAGATTTTACTTTTTAACGATACAACGAAGGACTTGTTGCTTGAGATAGCAGAGCATGGGAAGAGCAGGGCTTTTTCAACCTTTAAAATCTCCAGCTATCCCGCCAATTTCTTAAATGCAGGGCAGTGTATCTTTGCAGTGGATTCCACTGCGGGAGCGACCTGGATGGGGTCGAAAGCACCTCTGTGTGATATCAGTAAGGATAAATTGGTTGAGTTTGAAACGGCTGTTTATTCCGTGCCACAGTTTGACCCGGAAGATCCTCAGATGATTTCCCAGGGACCCTCCATCTGTATTTTTAACAAAGAGGATCCTCAGGAGGTGCTGGCATCCTGGATCTTTGCACAGTATCTGCTGACCAATGAAGTACAGATTGCTTATTCCGAGACGGAAGGATATATTCCCGTAACCTCGAAAGCCCACGAGGATGCTTCCTATCAGGAGTATCTTGCTGCAGAAGGAACGGATGATCAAGTCCACTACGATGTGAAAATCAAGGCAGTAAAGCTTCTTCTGAACAATATTGAAAATACCTTTGTGACGCCGGTGTTCAACGGTTCGGCTTCCTTGAGAGATGCTGCGGGTCAGTTGATTGAAAATACGGTAAAGGCGGTCAGAAGAAAACAGACTGTGGATGACACATTTGTTGAGAAACAGTACGGTGACATGATTTCTCTCTATCGTCTGAAGCTTGAGGGAACCGGGGTAGAAGGAAAGACGGAGCTTGGACCGCTTCCGGGCACGGCGATTGCACTTCTGGCTACACTGGGAATTGTGTGGATTCTGATTCTGGGTTATCTGGCGGCAGAGCTGGTAAAAAAGAAAAAGAAATAATTTATAAAAAAGGGATTGATTTATTTCAAATTATTTTGTAAAATATCTAGTTGTTGAGAACGGGAGTCCTGATATGGACATCTCGAAAAACGAAAAGAGGAGAAAAAAATGAAAAAATGTTTTGTGGCAATGATGGCTACCGTACTTGCTCTTTCAGTAGCAGGCTGCGGTAACGACAATGGTAACCAGAGTTCTACGGCAACAGACGGCTCTGTTGTTGCATCCGGTGAGGTAAATGATGTTACACCTTCCGCATCTGCAGGCTCTGAAGCAGAGAGCAGTGAAGCAGTGAGCAGTGAAGCAGTGAGCAGTGAAGCAGTGAGCAGTGAAGCAGTGAGCAGTGAGCAGTGAGCAGTGAAGTAGCTCCTTCCACTCCTGTTGAGAATGAGGAGTCCTGATATGGACATCTCGAAAAACGAAAAGAGGAGAAAAAAATGAAAAAATGTTTTGTGGCAATGATGGCTACCGTACTTGCTCTTTCAGTAGCAGGCTGCGGTAACGACAATGGTAACCAGAGTTCTACGGCAACAGACGGCTCTGTTGTTGCATCCGGTGAGGTAAATGATGTTACACCTTCCGCATCTGCAGGCTCTGAAGCAGAGAGCAGTGAAGCAGTGAGCAGTGAAGCAGTGAGCAGTGAAGTAGCTCCTTCCACTCCTGTTGAGAATGAGACTTCTGTTATGAGTTATGCTGATTATGTTGCAGCAGAGCTTGATTCTGAGGTGGTTGTAGAGACTTATGTACAGGCAAAGCAGTCCTGGTGGGAAGACAAAGCAACTGTATATACTCAGGATGAGGATGGTGCGTATTTCCTGTATAATATGGCATGCTCCGAGGAGGATTATGCAAAGCTGACACCCGGAACCAAGATTAGAGTAACCGGCTTCAAGTCCGAGTGGTCCGGTGAAGTTGAGATTACAGATGCAACCTTTGAAATCATTGACGGTAACTATGTTGCAACTGCTACTGATGTAACCGCATTGCTTGGCACTGATGAGCTGATTCAGCATCAGAACAAGTTCGTAAGCTTTACCGGTATGGTAGTTGCAGACAAAAAGGACGGAGCTGCTTACCTTTATAAGTGGGACGGTTCCGGTGTTGAAGGCGATGATCTGTACTTCGATGTAACTGATGCTGCAGGCAATACTTATACTTTTACCGTTGAGTCTTATCTTTGCGGCAAGGATACCGAGGTATATAAGGCTGTTCAGAACCTGAAGGTTGGCGACAAGATTGATATGGAAGGCTTCCTTTACTGGTACGAGGGAGTGAATCCTCACATCACTTCCGTAAAGGTTGTTGCAGAATAATCTGAAACAAAACTGAATAAAATAAGCGTGAATTTACAGATTCACAATAAGAAAGCCCCTTGCCATGCAAGGGGCTTTCTATGTGGAGATATATCATTTTTTGTTGATGGAGGCACGTTTCCTGAGCAGGGGATCCAGAATTTTTTTACGGATCCGAAGATTGGTGGGGGTGATTTCCAGCAGTTCATCCGTATCGATGAAGTCCAGTGCCTGCTCCAGAGAAAGAATCCTGGGAGGAGTCAGACGAAGTGCTTCGTCTGCACTGGAAGATCGGGTATTGGTCAGCTGCTTTTTCTTACAGACATTTACTTCGATATCCTCGGCCTTGCCGGTCTGCCCGATGACCATGCCGGCATATACTTTTTCACCGGGTCCAATGAAGAGAGCACCACGCTCCTGGGCGTTGAAGAGTCCGTAGGTAACCGCGTCACCGGCTTCAAAAGCGATCAGTGAGCCCTGCTTTCTGTACTGGATATCTCCCTTATAAGGAGCATAACCGTCAAATACAGTGTTCAGAATACCGTTTCCCTTGGTGTCTGTCATGAATTCGCCGCGGTAACCGATTAAGCCTCTTGCGGGAATGGAGAACTCAAGGCGGGTATAGGTGCCGCCTGAGATGGTGCCCATGTTCCGAAGCTCACCCTTGCGCTGTCCCAGCTTCTCGATGACAGCTCCTGCAAATTCATTGGGTACATCGATGTAAGCCAGCTCCATGGGCTCGGTACGTTTGCCGTTTTCGTCGGTATGATAGAGCACCTCGGCCTTGCTTACGGCGAATTCATAGCCTTCGCGTCTCATATTTTCAATCAGCACGGAGAGATGCAGTTCACCTCTGCCGGATACCTTGAAGCACTCGGTGGTATCTGTTTCCTCGACACGGAGGGAAACGTCGGTGTTGAGCTCTTTGAAAAGCCGGTCGCGGATGTGACGGCTGGTAACGTATTTTCCTTCTTTACCTGCCAGAGGAGAGTCGTTAACCATGAACTGCATTGCAATGGTGGGTTCACTGATCTTCTGGAAGGGAATGGGCTCTACATGGTCGATGGCGCAGAGGGTGTCACCGATGCGAATATCGGAAATACCGGAGATGGCAACGATAGAGCCAATGCCTGCTTCCTTGACTTCAACTTTATTCAGACCATCAAATTCATAGAGCTTGCTGACTTTTACCTTGGTCTGTTTATCGGGGTCATGATGGTTACAGATGACAACTTCCTGGTTTACCTTGATTGTGCCGTTGTCAACCTTGCCGACACCGATACGTCCTACATATTCGTTGTAATCGATGGTGCTGATCAATACCTGGGTGCCTGCATCGGGATCTCCCTCGGGAGCGGGGATATAATTGACAATGGTCTCAAACAAGGGTTCCATATTTGTGCCGGGAGTATCTGCATCCATAGAAGCAATACCCGCTTTGGCTGAGGCGAAAACGAAAGGACAGTCAAGCTGGGCATCATCGGCATCCAATTCCAGGAAAAGCTCCAGAACCTCTTCCACCACCTCGTCCGGTCTGGCTTCGGGGCGGTCGATTTTATTGATACATACGATAACGGGAAGCTTCATCTCCAAGGCTTTGCGCAGCACGAACTTGGTCTGCGGCATTGCACCTTCAAAAGCATCCACTACCAGGACGACACCGTTAACCATTTTTAATACACGCTCAACTTCACCGCCGAAATCAGCATGCCCCGGGGTATCGATGATATTGATCTTGGTATTCTTATACATAACGGCGGTATTCTTGGACAGAATCGTGATACCGCGCTCACGCTCAATGTCGTTGGAATCCATGACCCGTTCCGCCACTTCCTGACCCTCGCGGAACACGCCGCTCTGCTTTAACAACTCGTCCACAAGGGTTGTTTTGCCGTGGTCAACATGGGCAATAATTGCTACGTTTCTAATGTCTTCTCTTTTTTGTCTCATATGAATGATCCTTCCTTATTCATAAGCATAAATAACATCAATAACCAAACTGATGTATTATAGCACTTTTTTAATCCCAACGCAAGAGTCGGATAAGCAGGATTGGTATTATAAGGTAAAAAAACAGAAAATCGCGCGATATACGGCGGAAATCAGCGAAATTCGATGATGAGAAACAGTACTATTTGGGCTTCTTATATTGTATAAATAGTAATATCTATCGGAGTAATAATGCCTGCACACTGATAGTATTACCGGAAAAAGTCTTAGAACAAGAAGGGAGAACGAGAATGACAGATAAGGTAATTGAAAACAATCAGGTAACGGTTATGGGAGAGATTGTCAGTGGCTTTTCTTACAGTCATGAGATATTTGGGGAAGGCTTCTACATGGTAGACGTCAGCTGCAAGCGGCTCAGTGAGAGTTACGATGTAATCCCGGTCATGGTTTCGGAGAGACTCATGGATGTGACCGCAGACTACATAGGAGAGCTCATTTGTGTCAATGGACAGTTCCGGTCCTATAACAGACATGAGGAACACAGAAATCGTCTTGTACTTTCGGTATTTGCCAGAGAGGTAACCTTTATTGAGGAGATGGAGGAAAGCTCCAAAACAAATCAGATATTTCTGGATGGCTTCATCTGCAAGGAACCGATCTATCGTAAGACACCGCTGGGCAGGGAGATTGCAGACCTGTTGTTGGCGGTAAACAGACCTTACGGAAAATCAGATTATATTCCCTGCATCTGTTGGGGCAGAAACGCACGTTATGCCAGCAGCTTTAAGGTGGGAGAGAGATGTGCTGTCTGGGGTCGTATCCAGAGCCGTGAATATATGAAGAAAATAGATGAGGAAAATGTGGAGAAAAGAGTCGCTTTTGAGGTCTCTGTCAGCAAGTTGGAGCTCACCGGAGTTTTGCTGGAGCAGAATGGATGAATTGAGGTTGAATTGAGCTGAAAAGTGATTGACATAGAGCACAGAGAATGCTATTATTTTATGCAAGTAAAGTGTTAATGAGTCGCCGGCGCACTGTGTACGTCGGCGCTTTTACATAAAGATAGCGACGGAGGAAGAATATTATGGCAATTTTTAAGGGAGCAGGCGTGGCCATTGTCACACCGATGTATGAGGATGGTTCAGTTGATTATGAGAGCTTTGAGCAGCTTGTGGAGTTCCAGATTGCCAATGGTACTGATGCAATCATTGTATGCGGTACTACGGGGGAATCATCTACATTGACCCATGAGGAGCATTTGGACGTTATCCGGTACTGCGCAAAAGTTGTGGCAGGCAGAGTGCCTGTTGTGGCAGGAACAGGTTCCAACTGTACGGAGACAGCCGTATATTTGTCTCAGGAAGCTGAAAAGGCAGGTGTTGACGGCTTGCTGCTGGTAAGCCCCTACTATAACAAGGCGACACAGAATGGACTGTTTGCACACTTTAAGACGGTTGCGGACTCCGTTAAGATTCCCTGTCTGCTCTACAATGTACCCAGTAGAACCGGTTGCAATATTCTGCCTGAGACCGTAGTGCGTCTCTGCAAAGAGGTCAGCAATATTGTAGGTGTGAAGGAAGCCAGCGGCAACATCAGCCAGATCGCGCACCTTGCGGCAATTGCGGAGGGATGTGTTGATATTTATTCCGGAAATGATGATCAGATCGTACCGATTATGTCTCTTGGCGGACTCGGAGTGATCTCCGTTCTTTCCAACGTGGCTCCTGCACAGACCCATGCAATCTGTCAGAATTATCTGGACGGGAACGTGAAGGAGAGCTGCAGACTTCAGCTGGAAGCTATGGAGCTCTGTAATGCATTGTTCTGTGAAGTTAATCCGATCCCCGTCAAGAAGGCACTGCAGCTGATGGGCAAGATTGGCGGAACACTCAGAATGCCTTTGACGGAGATGGAACCTGCAACTACAGCCAGACTTGAAAAGGCCATGAAGGAATACGGAATTCTATAATACGAAAAGAGGAAGCAATATGATCAGAGTGATTATGCATGGCTGCAACGGTAAAATGGGGCAGGTTATTACCAATTTGATTGCGGCTGACAGTGAAGTAGAGCTTGTGGCCGGAGTGGATGCTTTTGATGATGGTCACAATACTTATCCTGTATTCAGGAATATCAAAGATTGTGATGTTGAGGCGGAATGTATCATTGATTTTTCCGCAGCGGTCGCAGTTGATGCACTTTTGGATTATTGCGTGGAAAAGCAGATTCCCTGTGTGCTGTGTACCACAGGACTGAGTCAGGAACAGCTGGAGAAGGTGAAGGCTGCTTCTGAAAAGGTGGCAATTCTGAAGTCGGCAAATATGTCTCTTGGAATTAATCTGTTGCTGAAATTACTGAAGAAGGCAACGGATGTACTTGCACCTGCCGGGTTCGATATTGAGATCGTGGAGAAGCATCATAATTTGAAGGTGGATGCGCCCAGCGGCACAGCTCTTGCTCTTGCGGATTCCATCAACGAAGAACTGGGCAATGAATACGAATATGTATATGACAGGAGCGGCAGAAGAGAAAAACGTCCCGTCAAGGAGATCGGAATCAGCGCTGTCAGAGGCGGTACTATTGTGGGAGATCACGATGTGATATTTGCCGGTGCTGACGAGGTTGTGACTTTTTCGCACACAGCTTACTCCAAGGGAGTTTTTGGAAAGGGAGCGGTTCAGGCGGCGAAATTCCTTGCAGGCAAGCCTGCCGGAATGTATGATATGAGCAATGTAATTGAGGCAGTCCTTTCATAAGGGACTGCCTGTATTTTTACACTTAACGTGCAGTACTTCTGTTGGTAAGATCGTTGGTGAGGTTGCCGACACCGTCAGCAGCGTCATCCAGAAGGTTTTCTGCGGCATTGCCGGCATTATTAAGCAGAGAATCATTTCCGGTTCCGCTGCCTTCCGTTGCGGAATTGTTGTATTCGCCGGAACCATAGTTGCTGTCGGTTCCACTATTTTGGTTGTTCATGGTATCGTTGCCATTTTGGAAACTGCTGCTTTGAGTGTTACTGTTCTGTGTGTTGCCATTCTGTGTGTTGCCGTTCAGGGAGCTGCCGTTTTGTGTACTCTCATTCTGGGAGCCGCTTCCGGCCATACTGCCGGAATTGCTGCCATTGTCATTGGTGCTACACGCTACGGTCATGCACATAAAGGTTAGTACCAGACCAAGTGCAAGGAGCTTCTTAAAGATTGATGAATGGTTACTTTTTTTCATAAATTCCTCCGTTCCTGTCTGTTGAGACGATTGATTAAATCCACCTGTACCTTGTAATACATGGATTTATGCATAGTATTTGATAGAAATATAAAAATATACATTGAAAAGGAAAAAATATGGAATTCAGACCCTGTATTGATATTCATAACGGAAAGGTGAAACAGATTGTTGGCGGTAGTCTGCGGGATACCGGAGATCAGGCAAGAGAGAATTTTGTTGCGAGTAAAGATGCTGCCTTTTATGCTGAACAATATAAAGCGGCAGGAATCAAAGGCGGGCATATTATTCTGTTGAATCCAAAGGACAGTCCCTATTATGAGCAGACGAAGGCGCAGGCAATGGAAGCATTGACGGTTTATCCGGGCGGAATGCAGATTGGCGGCGGAATCACCGCTGGGAATGCGTCGGAGTATCTTGATGCCGGTGCATCTCATGTGATTGTTACTTCTTATGTTTTTCAGGACGGAAGGGTGTACTATGACAGGCTGGAAGAGCTTGTAAGAGCCGTTGGCAGGGAACATCTGGTGCTTGACCTTAGTTGCAGGAAGATGTCTGACGGATATAGGGTAGTCACTGACAGATGGCAGAAGATGACGGATGAAAAGGTGAATCTTGATTTGCTCGACAGACTTTCGGCTTATTGTGATGAGTTTCTGGTTCATGCGGTTGATGTGGAAGGAAAGGCAGAAGGTATTGAGGCAGAACTGACGGAACTCTTGGGGGGCTGGGGGAAAAAGCCCGTAACTTATGCAGGAGGAGTTCACAGTTATCAGGACATCTATCTGTTAAAAGTGCTGGGAAATAATTGTCTGAATGTCACTGTGGGAAGTGCACTTGATTTGTTTGGAGGAACGCTTGAGTGGAGAAAAGTGCATGAAATATGTCAAAATGACCAATAAGCAAAGTGAATATAAAGGATAAATTGGCTATAATGCCGATGCAAAACTGGTAGATTGTTACAAAAATGTTAATTTTATGTTGATGCCGTACAAATGCTATGATAATATGTTTGAAATGAGTTCTCGGTGGAGGTATTATTGTTTATGGAACGGCAGATTCAAAAGACTCATAAAACTCTTTTTTTTACTGTGACATCGGATGCTGAGAATGCCGAAGCAAAACAATTTAGGATTTCATCCCGGATGTTGTGGGTGTTTGTTTTGCTCATTTGCATATTGATAGGAGCATTGATTGGTTTTGTCTGTTACGAGAGCAAAGCAATCAAAGACAGAAAAGCATACCTGACAATGCATTCACAGGAAATGGAGAAACTGGAACAGGAAAGAACTGTTTTGGAACAAAAAAATATTGCACTAGAGTCTGAGGTGGCCGAGAAGGATGAGTTGATCTACGTTCTGAGTGAAGCTGTCAATCAAAAGACTCAGATGGAAAACCAATTGACGGAGCAGATAGAAAAACAAGCCATTCCAACTGAATTTCCGTTAACCGGATCTGCTACCATGGAAGAAGTGTCCGGGGAGAATCTGACATGTGTTTTTCTGGCGACGGAAGGTGCTATGGTAATTGCTACTGCAAACGGAATCGTAACCGCAGTCAACAATGATGTGGAATATGGTTATAATGTCTGGGTGGATCATGGCAACGGATATGTGACGATTTACAGAAATGCAGGAGAGGTCAAGGTAAAGCAGGGCGAGGCGGTAACGGCCGGCACTACATTAATCCTCACGGATGAAAACAGCAGAAAGCTGGGATATCAGATGATGAAGAATAATGAATATATTGACCCGATGGAAATGATTGAGATTAGTGGTTGATAAACAAAAAAAGAATCCTGTTCACGAGAGTGACACAAGGATTCTTTTTAAGATTGCACTTTAAGATCTATTCCCGTTGGAGTCCATTCTGCCAAATACAAGTTCATAGCCGTCATTTCCATAATTCAAAGACCGGTTGACTCTGCTGATGGTTGCGGTAGAGGCACCGGTTTTCTCTGCGATATCCAGATATGTCTTGTGGTTCTTTAACATGGCAGCAACTTCAAAACGCTGTGACAGAGAAAGTAACTCATTCACAGTGCACAAATCCTCAAAAAAATTATAACATTCTTCACGGGATTTTAAACATAAAATTGCATCAAACAGGTAATCCACAGCTTCAGTTTTAATCTTCTTATTCATGGTTGTACCTCCTTAACAAAGTACATTTTAACATATTAAAGTTGTAAAGTAAACAAGGAATGAAAAATTGATTTATTTTCCAACAAAAGGTTGATATGTAGTATTGAATACTATATAATGAAGCTGAGGTAGTATTTTTTGGAAAGGTGAGTTTATTGATATGACTTTGAATAGTGAAGATTTAATCAACAGTATCCTGGCCAGTCTTGACAGAGTTAAGTTTATCAGTGTGGATGACATTCCGAATATAGAGCTTTATATGGATCAGGTAACGACATTTATGGATGAACGTTTGAAATCCACAGCCAGATATCCGGGAGAGGACAAGATCCTGACCAAGACAATGATCAATAATTACGCGAAGAACGATTTGCTTCCGCCTCCTGTCAGAAAGAAGTATTCCAAGGAGCATGTTCTGCTTTTGATATTTATCTATTATTTCAAAGGAATACTGTCTATCAATGATATTCAGACGCTTCTGGGACCTATCACGGATAAATTCTTTCAGAAAAAGGGAGATTTTGGGCTGGAGGATATTTACAGAGAAGCCGCAGCGATGGGAACGGAGCAGATTGAAAATATGAAGTCCGACCTGAAAGAATACTACAATCAGGCAGGAGAAGCATTTCCTGATGCACCGGAAGAAGAGAAGGAATTTCTGACAAAATTTGCGTTTATCTGTCATCTCAGTTTTGATGTGTATGTTAAGAAACTGATCATCGAGAAATTGGTGGATGAGATTTCCGGAGCAAAGAAGTCTTCCGATAGCGGTAAAAAGGAGTGATCGGGAGCTCATTTTTTAGTAACTTTTTTATCCTTCGTACATAGAATGTAACATCTATCATATGGAGGATGTTATGAAAAAGATTACTCTGAGGAGAGCGATTGCCTGTTGGATGCTTTTATTTGGTTTACTGTTTGTCTCAGGCTGCGGCAGTAAGCCGGCCGGTAGTACGGGAAGAACCAAGGTAGTGCTGAATGAGGTGGCACACTCTGTTTTTTATGCACCTATGTACGTGGCAATAGAAGAGGGATATTTCGCGGAGGAAGGAATTGAACTTGAGCTTGTTACCGGATTCGGTGCAGACAAAACCATGACAGCTTTACTGACAGGTGAGGCCGATATTGGTTTTATGGGATGCGAAAGTACGATATATACTTATGTGGGAGGTGCAGCGGACTACGCAGTAAACTTTGCACAGCTGACACAGCGTGCGGGAAACTTTCTGGTGTCCAGAGAGCCCATTGAAGATTTTGATTGGAAAATGCTGAAGGGGAAGAATGTAATCGGCGGCAGAGCCGGCGGTATGCCGCAGATGGTGTTTGAATATATCCTGACGAAACAAGGGATTGATTTCAAAACGGAGCTGACCATTGACCAAAGCATAGATTTTGGTTCTACGGCGGCTGCCTTCTCCGGGGGACAGGGTGATTTTACAGTGGAATTTGAGCCTCACGCAACTGCCCTTGAGCAAAAGGGGGAAGGATATGTAGTGGCGTCTCTGGGGAAGGATTCCGGCTATGTGCCGTATACTTCCTTCTCTGCTAAAAAAAGTTATCTTGAGAAAAACAAGGATACCGTGCAGTCTTTTACCAATGCGCTTCAAAAAGGTATGGATTACGTGCAGAAGCACAGCCCGGAGGAGATAGCGAAGGTCATTGCACCGCAATTTCCGGAGACGGATATGGAGACATTGACACTTATTGTGAAAAGATACCACGAACAGGATACCTGGAAGGCTGATCTGATCTTTGAAAGGGAAGCCTTTGATTTGCTACAGAATATATTGAAGGATTCCGGCGTGTTGAAGAAGAATGTGCCGTACGAGGATCTGGTTACTACGGAGTATGCGGGGAAAGCGGTGGAAAATTGAACTGTACCTGCAGAAACATATACCGGGATATTAGAGATTAGTGCGATAAAAAGCTGCCTGTATGAAGTACAGGCAGCTGATTTTGTATGAGGTATAATACATTATTCTAACCGGATATTTTTGATGGCCCAGAGCTGCAAGGCTTTGGCGTTGGTGCTGATTTTTTCCAGGGAATCCAGAATCTCCTGAAAGGCGGGACGTTCGCTTTCCTCGATGATTCCATCCTCGGAGATGGCAATCAGTGAGGCGCGGAGGGAGTCGATATCCTTCAGGGAGCCCAGTACCTTCAGGGCAAGACGGTCAAAGTCATCAATGGTCACTTCTTTCACATTGTTGCGACCGATGGGGCACTCTCTGGCACAATAGGAATTACACAACTCCGGCATATTGTAAGACTCGGCCATAGCTTTTACCTCTTCCGGGTAAGGGGCGATGGCATCCAGTTCGATTCGGGCCAGTCTGGTACGGTCGATTCCGATCAGTTCCGCCGCTTTTTCACGGCTGGAGAAATCCGCATTTTGTTTTTCAGCTTCGCAACGTGCGAGATAGTACATATTATCGGCTGCTTTCGTAGCTTTTTTTCCCATGAATTCATCCTCTGTTATGGTATAATCAAATTGTGCACATGAATAGAGTTTATTAGATAATCCTGATTTTGTAAAGGCTTTAATAAAAGTTCCTTAATATTATTTTCAAAATGGCTTGAGAAAACGGTGATTATCTGATAAAATTGTGAGAAAGAAACAAATGAATCGGAGGTATGGAAATGGGATTAATTAGAGCAGCTTTAGATGCAGCCGGCGGTCTGATGGCTGATCAGTGGAGAGAGTATTTCTACTGTGATTCTCTCTCGAATGATGTATTGATGGTCAAGGGTGAAAAGAGAGTTAACAGCGGTCGAAACAGCAACACCAAGGGAAATGACAACATCATTTCCAACGGTTCCATCATTGCTGTCAATGAAGGTCAGTGTATGATTATTGTTGACCAGGGTGGAATCGTGGACGTCTGTGCGGAGGCGGGTGAGTTTGTATATGACAATTCCACGGAGCCCAGCCTTTTCTACGGTAATCTCGGTGAGAATGTGAAGAACACCTTTGTTACCATGGCAAAACGTTTTACCTTTGGCGGCAATACGGCAAAGGATCAGAGAGTATACTTCTTCAACACCAAAGAAATTTTGAATAATATGTACGGAACGGCGAATCCCATTCCCTTCCATATTGTAGACAAGAACAGTACCTTCAGCTTTGAGACAAATGTTAAGATAAACGGTAAATACACATTTAAGCTGGTGGACCCGCTTTTATTCTACAAGAACATCTGTGCAAACGTTACCAGCAGCTACAATAAGAGCGAATTGCTCAGCATTATGAAGGATGAACTGATTCAGGCACTGCATCCCTCCCTTGCGGCGATTGGTGCAGAGGGTGTTCTGCCTTCCCAGCTGATCGGACACACAAAGGAGATTACAGAGCTTGTAAAAGCAGAGCTCAGCGAACAGTGGACTCAGACACGCGGTATTGAGATCTGTGTCATGACCATTGTTCCCTCCTTCCCGCCTGAGGATGTTGAGAAAATCAACAAATGGGCAGAGTCTGCGGTACTTCAGAATGCGAACATGAGAGAAGCGACCAAAGCGGAGAGCTTCAATAAGATGATGGCTAATTCCAGCTTTGGAAGCGGCAACGGCGGCGGAGATGCCATGAGCGGTGTCATGAACATGATGGCAATGGGCATGATGAACAATATGATGAACGGCAATGGCGGCGGCTTCATGAACGGTATGATGGGACAGCCCGGACAGCAGCCTGCACAGGCAGCACAGGTGGCGGCTCCTGTTCTTGGATGGACCTGCAAGTGCGGACATTCTGATAACAGAGGAAAGTTCTGTGCAGAGTGTGGTTCTCCCAAGCCTGTGGAAGCAGGATGGACCTGTTCCTGCGGAGCAGTCAACCAGGGTAAGTTCTGCTGTAACTGCGGAAGCAGGAAGCCGGCAGGTGCACCTATGTACAAGTGCGACAAGTGCGGTTGGGAGCCTGAAGATCCTAACAACATTCCAAAGTTCTGTCCTGAATGCGGAGATATCTTCGACGAGAATGACAGAATCTAGAGAATCGTGAACAGGTAATGTAATCGCAGCAGTCGGTTACTCAGCTTTTGCTGATAATGGGGCTGCTGCGATTTCTGCGTTAGTGAGGAAGAAGATGTTTGGAAAGATACTGAGTATTATCATATTGGTTCTGATACTGATAATCCTGATAAGCTGCTACATAGCGTATCGAAAGATACGTAATAAGGTCAGAGAGTTTTCCAGAATGGCTTTCGGTACAGAGGATATCAGGGAAGGATTCCAAAATGTCGAGAAGGAAGCAGAGATTACACCGAAATCGGTGTCTGCGGCAACCAGTCTCTATTTGCCGCAGATTATGAGAGATTTTCCGGAATTTCACCTTGAGGAAATGAAAAACAGGGCGGAAAATGTGTTGAGCTCTTATCTTCAGTGTGTGGATAGGAAGAGCTTGGACGATTTTGCAGAGGGAACCACATCGGAGCTCAGGGAAAAGCTGCGTATGAAAATTACAGACCTGGACAGCGAGGGAGCTGAACAGCATTATCGAAATATCAGAATTCACAGGACGGAGATTAAGTCCTATCGGAAATTAAAAGGTAAATGCAGTATTGTTTTCCAGAGCTCCGTTCAGTACAATTATTTCAAAGAACGAGACGGCAAAGTGATTGAGGGAAGCCGGGATAAGCTAAAACAGAGCAGATACAATGTGGAGATGCTTTACATACAGGATGTCGGTCTGTTGGAGAATGCCGAGGATATGGGACTGGCAATGAACTGCCCGAACTGCGGAGGCCCTCTCCCTAAGCTCGGCGCAAAGACATGTATGTATTGCGGAAGCCCGATTCTGGAATTCAACACCAGAATATGGAATTTCAGTGATGTGGAAGAGGGATAACAGTGAGTATATATGACACTTTGAATAAAGAGCAGAAGGAAGGCGTGCTGAACACAGACGGTCCCCTTCTTATTCTTGCGGGTGCGGGCAGCGGTAAGACCAGATGCCTGACTCACAGGATTGCGTATATGATAGATGAGATGGGGGTGAAGCCCTGGAATATTCTGGCCATTACTTTTACAAACAAGGCTGCGGGAGAGATGCGGGAACGCGTGGACAGACTGGTGGGCTTCGGGGCAGACCAGGTATGGGTTTCTACCTTTCACTCCATGTGCGTAAGAATCCTGCGGAGACATATCGACCTTTTGGGATTTGACACGGATTTCACCATATACGATACGGATGATCAGAAAACGGTGATAAAGGGAATCTGTAAACGATTAAACATTGATACTAAAATGTATAAGGAAAGGGCTCTTATGAGCACGATTTCCTCCCTGAAGGATGACTTGATCGGCGTCAGGGAGTATGAAATTGAGGCGGCTTCAGACTATGGAAAAGCAGTCTATGCCAAGGTTTACAGAGAATATCAGGAGACCCTGCAGAAGAACAATGCGCTGGATTTTGATGATCTGATCGTGAAGACGGTAGAGCTGTTCAAGAGCAGATCCGAGGTTCTGGATTATTATCAGGAACGTTTCCGCTATATCATGGTGGATGAGTATCAGGATACCAATACAGCACAGTTTGAACTGGTGCGCCTGCTGGCGGACAAGTACAGGAATCTGTGCGTGGTTGGCGATGATGATCAGTCCATTTACAAATTTCGAGGCGCCAATATCAGAAATATTCTGGATTTTGAAAAGTATTTTCCGGAGACAAAGGTTGTGAAGCTGGAACAGAATTACCGGTCCACCCAGTCGATTCTGGATGCGGCAAACGCAGTGATTCAGAATAACAGAGGAAGAAAAGCCAAAACTTTATGGACCGCGAAGGAAAAAGGCAACAAGATACATTTCAGGCAGTTTGACAATGCCTATGAGGAAGCGGAATATATCGCTGAGGATGTGGTCAGAAAGGTGAGGAAGGGCAACGCACAGTATAGAGATTGCGCTGTGCTTTACCGAACCAATGCCCAGGCTCGTCTGTTGGAAGAACGGATGATTATGGAGGGGATTCCCTACAATGTCGTAGGAGGTACGAATTTCTATTCCAGAGCGGAGATTAAAGATATTCTGGCATATCTGAAGACCATCGACAATGGCAGGGATGAGGTGGCCGTGCGCCGTATCATTAATATTCCCAAGAGAGGAATCGGAGCCGCCACCTTGGAGAAGCTGGAAGATTATGCCGAGATGCGCGAAATCAGTCTCTATGAGGCTATGGAGATGGCGGATGAGATTATGAGCCTTGGCAAGACTTCTGCTAAGATACGACCTTTTGTACAGCTGATTCGCAGCTTGCGAAGAGAGGCGGAGGAGCTTACGGTAGCTGAGCTGATCTCCGAGATCATAGAGCGAACGGGCTACAAGGAATATCTGCAGGATAATGACAGCGAGACAGCCGATGACAGAATGGCAAACGTGGACGAATTGATTACCAAGGCTGTGGCATATCAGGAGATGAATGATGAGCCTACCCTCACGGAATTCCTGGCAGAGGTTGCGCTTGTGGCTGAGATAGACAATGTGGATGGAGATGACAACAGAGTACTCCTCATGACCCTACATTCCGCTAAGGGATTGGAGTTTCCCAACGTGTATCTGGCGGGTATGGAGGATGGCCTGTTCCCCGGGCAGGCGGCGCTTTGGAACGACAATCCCGAGGATCTGGAGGAGGAGCGCAGACTGGCCTATGTGGGGATTACCAGAGCCATGAACGACCTGACTCTGACCTATGCCAGATCCAGAATGCTTCGGGGGGAGACCCAGTATAATTCCGTGAGCCGCTTTGTACGAGAGATTCCGGAAGAGCTGCTTGATGACACGGAGGCTAATTCCAAGCCAATGATGAGAGACAGCGATTTCCTGGAGAATATATTTGGTGTCGGCGGGAAGAGCACTGTGCCGGTTGAAAAGTACGATCCCCGCCCCAAAGCGACTCTTCGCCCCAAGGTGACAGCTCAGGGGGATAAACCGTTTATTGCACAGGGAATCGCCGGGCTGAACAGACTGGCAGGTATTTCCAAGGGAGCAGCGGTGCAGGTGTGCAGCGAACCGGATTACACCATAGGAGATCGGGTTCTGCATGTGAAATACGGAGAGGGAACGGTATTGAATCTTACAAAGGAGCCAAGAGACTACAAGGTTACCGTTGAATTTGACGGCGCCGGACAGAAGATTATGTATGCTTCCTTTGCAAAATTGCAGAAAATATGATGTTGAATAAATGATATTGAATCATCAATCAGTTTTTGTAGTAATATTTTTAATTTTGTGGTATAATATGACTTGATAATCATCACATTTACGGAGGTGCTTTATGAACAGATTAGAGAATTTAATGGAAGCAGCTAAGTTGAGCGAACTTCTCAGCAAGAAGGAGAAGGAGGAACCCAAGAAATGTAAGTGCAATGCGGTTGTCTGGGTGTTTGTTGTAATCGGTGTTGTCGCAGCAATTGCCGGAATCTGCTATGCTGTATACCGTTATTTTACTCCCAAATATATGGAAGACTTCGAGGATGATTTCGAAGATGAATTTGATGACGAAGAAGATGATGAGGAAGATTTCTTCGTAGATGAGGGAGAGAACTAAGCAGATGAAAAAAGGACAGGTATATGAGGCGACGATTGAAAGGGTTGACTTTCCGAACAAAGGTATCGCAGATACCGGAGAAGGAACCGTAATCGTAAAAAACAGCCTGCCCGGTCAGAAGATTAAGCTTAGTGTCAATAAAGTGAGAAAAGGGAAGGCGGAAGGCCGTCTGCTGGAGGTGTTGGAAAAGTCACCTCTGGAGACGGGAACTCCGTGTTCCCATTTTGGCTTGTGCGGAGGGTGTACGTATCTGTCTCTGCCATATGACGAACAGCTTAAGATTAAGGAAAACCAGGTGTATAAGCTTCTGACACAGGCATTGGAAAGGCAGGAGACTCCCTGGGTATGGGAGGGTATCAAGGCAAGTCCCAGAGAATATGAGTATCGGAATAAAATGGAATTTTCCTTTGGAGACGAAGTTAAGGATGGTCCTCTTGCACTTGGTATGCACAAAAGGGGCAGCTTTTATGATGTGGTTACAGTGGAGGAATGCCGCATTGTGGACGGCGACTATCGATTGATCTTGGACACGGTTCTCAAGTTCTTTGCAGAAAGAGGTATTTCTTATTATCACAGACTGCGCCATGAGGGATATCTTCGTCATCTTCTGGTACGAAAGGCTTCCCGTACAGGAGAAATCTTAGTCGCATTAGTTACGACTACCGATGCTGACGAACAGAATATGCTGGAGGAGTTTAAGCAGACTCTGTTGGCACTGGAAATAAAAGGCGAGCTGTCAGGACGCTTTGCGGGCATATTACATATCGTGAATGATTCTCCGGCAGATACGATACAGAGCGACCGCACGGATATCCTGTACGGCCAAGATTATTTCTATGAGGAGCTGCTGGGACTGAAGTTTCGCATCTCCGTGTTCTCCTTTTTTCAGACCAATTCCTACAGCGCAGAAGTGCTCTACGAGACAGCCAGAGAGTATGCGGGAAAGGCAGATGGAGTAGTGTTTGATCTCTACAGCGGAACCGGAACCATCGCCCAGCTCATGGCACCGGTCGCCCGGAAAGTGGTGGGTGTGGAGATTGTGGAGGAGGCTGTGGAGGCGGCCAGACGCAATGCGGCAGAGAATGGACTGAACAACTGTGAATTCATTGCCGGAGACGTCCTTAAGGTGCTGGATGGCATCGGGGACAAGCCGGATATGATTATCCTGGATCCTCCCAGAGACGGAATTCACCCCAAGGCCTTGCCCAAGATTCTCAAGTATGGCGTGGAGCAGATTGTCTATATCTCCTGTAAACCCACCAGCCTCGCCAGAGACCTGGAGACCTTCCTCTCCGGTGGATACCGAGTGGTTAAGGCTGTGGCAGTGGACCAGTTCCCTTGGACGGCGAATGTAGAGACGGTTGTTTTGCTTTCCAAGGGAGTGGTCGACAAGGATAATTTTAGAAAAGTAAAGGTAGAGTTCTCTTTAGAGGATATGGATTTGACTGAACTTAGGGGCAAAGCTACATATGCTCAGGTGAAAGAATATATACTTAATGAGTTTGGGCTAAAGGTGTCTTCTCTGTATATTGCGCAAGTTAAGAAAAAGTGCGGTCTTGAGACTGGAAAGAATCATAATTTGCCAAAGTCAGAGGATGCAAGACAGCCTCAGGTAACGCCTGAAAAGGAAGAGGCTATTATGAAGGCGTTTAGGCATTTTGGGGTAATATAGAAGGCACTGATTGTTTGGTGTTGTAGAAGAGGAGGGCGAATTTTTTGAATATTGAGGCATACGATATTGATTCATTGCGGAAGTTAGTTCGCTCACTTCAAAATGAAAATACTGCGCTTAAATCACAATTACAAAAGGCTAATATACCATATGAAGAAATCAGTCATTTTGAGGAGCGAATAGAAAACTTAGAGAACTATGATCTGGATCAAGGTGAAAGAATTATCGCCCCGGAATATATAACCGATGATATGGCGAAAAGGTATTTTGCAATGTTCTGGGGCCGTCAGGATGTATTTGCAAAGAGGGGCAAGAATGGTGGATATTTTCCACAGTGTAATAATAGGTGGAATGATTCATTGTGTCCTAGAAAACGGGGTGAGAAGGCACTCTGTGATGAATGTGAGAATACTCAGTGGACTCCTTTGGAATTATGGAGAATAAAAGAGCATCTAAAGGGCACTAAAGAAGATGGAAGCGATGTGCTTGGGATTTATCCCTTACTGGCTGATGGTACTTGTAGATTTATTGTGTTTGATTTTGATAATCATGAAAAAGGAGCAGAGGCGACAGATTATGCTAACACAGATAATGAGTGGCATGCTGAAGTAGAGGCACTTAGAAAAATGTGTGAGCAAAATGGAATAAAACCGCTAGTGGAGCGTTCTCGCTCTGGAAGAGGTGCCCATGTATGGATATTTTTTAAGAGACCTATATCTGCTTCATTAGCACGAAATTTTGGCTTTCTGTTACTTGATAAGGGTGCAGCGACAGTTAATATGAAATCATTTCATTACTATGATAGAATGTACCCTTCACAGGATGTTGCCAGCAGTATAGGAAATCTTATTGCTCTTCCGCTTCAGGGACAGGCATTAAAGAATGGTAATAGCGCATTTGTGGATGAGAATTGGAATGCTTATCCGAATCAGTGGGAAGTATTGTTGCATGGCACCGAAAAACTTGGTGCCGAGGATATTGAAGCTTATATGGCAAAGTGGCAACAGGAATTAGCTGAGGCAAGAGGCTGGCTCGTAAGTGCTGATACTACTAATAGACCTAAACCGTGGAAAAAGAAATGTGAGTTTTTCAAGGCAGATGTTGTTGGCAAACTGCATTTGATTTTGTCGGATGGTTTGTATGTGGATACCCTAAATATAATGCCAAGATTACAGAATCAGATTCGTGGCATGGCTGCATTTGATAATCCGGAGTTCTATAAGAATGCAAGAATGGGATATTCAAATTATTACAATTTTAGTGCTGTATATCTTGGAAAAGATGTTGATGGGTATATTCAGGTACCTAGAGGACTTAGAGAAAGTATCCTTGAAGAATGTAATAAAGCTGGAATAGTAGCTGAAATATCAGATGAAAGAGAAAAAGGACGCCCTATTCGTGTTTCATTCAAAGGCGATTTGAGAACGCAACAGGATTTGGCGGCGCAAAGGTTGTTACAGCATTCTGATGGTGTGTTGCAAGCAGCTACGGCATTTGGTAAGACCGTTGTGAGCAGTTATCTGATATCTGAGAGAAAAACAAGCACTTTGATATTGCTACATAGTAAAGATTTGCTTTCTCAATGGGTAGAAGAATTACAGCACTTTTTGTGTATAGACGAAGAACCTCCTGAATACGAAACAAAAACCGGTAGAAAAAAGAAACGAGATAGTGTTATCGGAGTTCTTCACGGCAGTAAGAATACATTAACAGGAATTATTGATGTTGCTATGGTCCAATCTCTTAGTGGAAAGGATAATCTGTCAGAAATCTTAGATTCCTATGGAATGATCATTATGGATGAATGCCATCATGCAGCATCTGCGTCTTCAATGGAAGTCCTGCAGAAAGCCAAAGCTAAATATGTATATGGAGTATCTGCAACGCCTAAGCGCGGAGATAGTTTGGAGAAAATAATTTATATGCTTTTAGGTCCACTAAGGCATAAGTATACGGCATTGGAGCGTGCTGAAGAACAGGGAATAGGACATTTCTTTATTCCTAGATACACTAGAGTTGTTGATAATTCTGAATCAAAGGATAATATCAATAAAGCTTATGCGCTTATTACAGCAAGTGAAGCTCGCAATAATATGATTACTGAAGATGTAAAAGCTAGTGTAAAAGAGGGAAAAACACCGGTTATATTAACTCGAATGAAAGAGCATGCGAAATCCTTGGCAGACAGTTTAGCAGGCTCTGCAGATCATGTATTTATTCTTTACGGAGATAACACAGATAAAGAGAATCTTGAAATACGAGCAAAATTAAAACAGGTTCCTAAGAACGAAACGCTGATATTGGTTGCAACAGGCCAGAAAATTGGTGAAGGATTTGATTTCCCGAGACTTGATACCCTAATGCTTGCAGCACCGGTGTCTTTTGAAGGACGTCTGGAACAGTATATTGGCAGACTTAATCGTGATTATGAAGGAAAAGAAGCGGTATATGTTTATGATTATGTAGATTCTCACGTAAGATACTTTGATCGCATGTATGGAAAGCGTCTGAGAACATATAGGAAGACCGGATTTTCAATATGGACAGGAGAAATCCAATCTAAGCAGATTATAAATGCAATATATGATTCAGGAAATTATATAGAAAAGTTTGAGCAGGATTTGGTAGAAGCAGAGAAAGAGATTATTATATCAAGCCCGGATATACGAGCAGAAAAGATTGCAAGGTTCATAAGAATTATAAAAGAACGTCAGGAAAAAGGTGTTAAGGTGACTGTCATCACGCTTAGCCCAGACAACTTAATGTATGGAAATTCAGCGGTATATTACGAGCTAATTAGTGAAATGCATGGAGTTGGAATAACTGTTATTGAAAAAGAAGAGATAGACGAGCATTATGCCGTGATTGATAATCAGATTGTATGGCATGGAGGAATGAATCTTTTAGGCAAGGAAGATGTCTGGGATAATCTGATGCGTATAAAGAATGCAGAAGTTGCTGCTGAGTTGCTTGAACTTTCTCTTGGGAATGTTTATAACTAAGACTGTTGGAGTTGGGGTAAATAATGAAGATAGAATTCGGAGATTTTGAATTTACAGAATGCTGGGACGGAATTCTGTACAAAAAATTATCAGGTTATCCTGAAATAACAGATTGGGAAATACAGACAGTCCTTGACTTTATTAAATATGAAAAAGATAATGGTCGCGAGTGTGAGTTGATTGGAGACGAAAACATACTTGCTAAGGTGCGAGATGCAATTACTGATGATAACAGAGCTAAAGTACCCGTTCCAACGAAGATAACTGAATGTACAGCCTGCCCTAAATACAAAGGATGTATGACTGATTTTGTGTGTCACACATCACCGGTTGAAAATGCAATCAAAATTTTGGAATGTGGTTCATTACTTTCACCTGTGCTAGCAAGGAAGATGAGTGCAGCTGAACTTGCTAAAGAAGCAAGAAATGCAGCCAATGATCCTGAAGATTACTTTGATTATATTATGTTTGCATGGGGAAACTGTCAGGCAGGAGACCGACTAGTGATGGAAAGGAAACTCGGCCGTTTTCCTGATGATAAAGATTTAAGTATAGGTTTTACTCCCGGAGTCAGATTTTTCTTTAAATATAATGAAATAGTTAAGCATCCCAATGCAGTATTTGAGGGTGTGTTGCCTTTAAAAATCAAAAATGAAGTTGTGTTAGCGGACTGGATACATGCAATTATTGCTCCGGAAAATGAGAGGACGAGAATTGAATCATGTGTACCCGAAGCATTGAAGGAAAAGGTTCATTACATAGAGAATGATTGTTATGATATCTGGGAATGGTCAGAAAAGGTATATGAGTATGCCAAGAATATAGATTCATAAAACGGAATCTTTTATGGGGAGGGAATAGAATTGTTTACCAATGAAGAAATTCTTAGGGTTGCGCTGGAACAGTCGGCAATAGACTCAAATTGTAAATGGGAAGATTTTCTGAAAAAAGATAATGTGATAGTTACTTCTGTGGCAAACCCGTCAGCAAGAAGATACTTAAAGCTTCCGCATGTATGTGATTTGACTACTTATGGAAATAATATAGTTGCTACTATTGCAGAGGACTATAGGGATATTGTAGAAAGCTATATTAGCAAATATGCTGTGGAGCACTGTTTTGAAACACCCAATATGCATGTCTTAAATGATGCTTTCAGAACGTATGGACTTGGTGTATGCTTCATGGCTGAGTATTTTTTACCTGATATGGATGTACTTAAGCCTTTGCCATGCAAGTTAGAGACAAAAGTACTTGAGCAGCCAGATTTTGCAGATTTGTATAAGCCTGAATGGAGTAACGCTTTATGCGAGGATAGAAAGCACTTAGATGTGCTTGGAGTCGGAGCATATGATAATGGAAGACTTGTTGGACTGGCAGCTTGTTCAGCTGATGGTGATACTATGTGGCAGATAGGAATTGACGTATTGCCAGAATATAGGAGGCAGGGAGTTGCATCGGCTATTACAAGTAGGCTTGCGGTAGAAATTCTTGAAAGAGATAAGGTTCCGTTTTATTGCTGTGCATGGTCTAATATTAAATCTGCAAGAAATGCGATCAAGAGTGGATTTAGGCCGGCATGGGCGCAGATGACTGTAAAACCGCTTGATATGATCAATGATATGAATGGAATGTAATAAGATCCAAGGAGAGTTTTGTGTATGGCATCAAGTATTATGCATTATGCGATTACATGTGAATTAATCAAGAGAAAGCAATTTAAAAATCCGGATAGACTTAAACTTGGCTCGATTCTTGTGGATGCCGGATATAATGGAAATAGTCATATGAAGATATCTGTTGCCGGGGGTCATAAGAATACCTATGATTTTGACGGATTTAGAAATAAATTTGGCATGCTGATGGAACAGGATGACTTATACCTTGGATATTATCTTCATTTAATTCAAGATATTATTTACAGGCATTTTGTATATGATAAATATCATTGGAATCCATTAATACCGGGTAATGTGGAGAAACTTCACAAGGACTATGCGATAGGAAATTATTATGTTATCAAAAAGTATAATCTTAATAATGACATAGTACTTCCGAGCGATTTTGAAAACGAGTTGATTAACAAGATAAGTGCTTTTAACCTTGATAAACTGGTTCAAGAAATGAATTCATATTTTGTTCCGGTAGAAGAAGATGATATTTTTTTCTTTACCAGAGAAATGGCAGATGAGTACATAGCAGAGGCTGTAGAATTTTGTATTCAGGAATTAGATAATCTTGCAAGTCAAAGGGAGGGTGTGGATGGCTACCTATTAGCTTGGGATAGGATGTCCAAATCTATACTTGAAAGCACTATGAATACCAGAGACCTTGGTATGTATAAAATTTATGGAACAAAACATTATACAATCAGCAATCGAATTTATAGAAGTGATAGATGTGAAATGTTAAGTGAACGTGATAAATCGTTATTATCAGAACGTTGCATCACGACGATTATTGATTTGAGAAGTGATCAGGAGGTTAATGTTAAACCTTCGGCTTTTGCAGTAGACAAAGATTTTACATATTTTCATTATCCTATTGTAGAAGGTATGTTGCCACCTAATAGTATTGAAGCTGTTCCGATATCGTACATGGAGATTGCTCATGCAGAGTGTATGAAAGAAGTGTTTAAAGCTATTGCAAATACTCAGGAGGGAGTTCTATTTCATTGTACGGCTGGAAAGGATAGAACTGGGGTGGTTAGTGCAATTCTATTGGCTCTTGTCGGGGTGTCAGACGAAGACATAATATATGATTATACAGTTAGTCGAGAATTCAATAGGTTAAGATTAGAAGAATTTCTGAAAGAACATCCAGAGATTGATAGGGAGATTGTTCTTGCAAATGAAAAGTCGATGCGTATTTTCTTGGAAACGCTGAGAGAAAAGCATAACTCTGTAGAACAATATTTATTGGATATCGGTGTTACGAGTAATGAAATTCAAAGGCTAAAAAATAAATTGATACAGTAACGATAAAGTAGATTTGAAGGGTTATGGATGTAATTCCATAGCCCTTCAAGGAGTTTTTATCGCTTCCCTCGGCCATTGCCTTTTGGTATCTTAAAAGCGTCTGAATACCTCTGAAGGATATCTGTAAAAGCTTTGAATTCATAAGGATCCATTTTAGAAAAATTGATTTTGAACATCTTACTGTACATAATCATTTGAGCCTGTGTAGCGTTATCAGCCTTCTGTACCTGTTCAAAGGCATCTTCGATTTCATCAACTTCGGTTGTGTCACTGCCTGTATTGGAATCCTTTTTATGAGCTTCTTTAATATCTTTTGCAATCCCGGCGATGTCGTTGCCGAGAAGATTTGCAAAATAGTCATCTTCCTTTATAGTGGCAGCTTCAAGAGTTTTCATATAGTGGTCTGTGGTGCTGGTACCTTTTTCTTGAAGTTTTGCTCTGGTGAATTCAATATATTTGTTCATGTTGTGAATCTGCATAGCGGCCAGATTATCAACATAAATCTCCATATCAGATAGGAAATTAGCAAAAGCAGGATTCTTAATCATTTCACAAATAAGCCTGACATTTAAATCACCGCTTTTCAGTATTTCCACAGTGGCATCATCGAGACCAAGTTCATCAACCGGAAATAGATGCTGTTCTTTATTATCCGTCATACCAAGCAGATAGTCCGTCGTTACTCCATAATACTTTGCCAAGGTAATAAGTGGTGCAATGGTTATTTCCTTCTTGGTATCATCACTTTCATAGCTGCCAAGTGCGGATTTTGATATTCCGGTAGCTTCTTCAAGTTCTACTAGGGACAGCCCCGCAGCTGTCCTTAAATCTTTTAATTTTTCTCCAAGCGTTAGCTTGCAATTCATCTATATCACTTCTTTCATTTATACTCACAAAAGGTTACTGACACATTATACAGCAGAACATCAGTTTGCATCAACAGGGATTTCCATAAGCGTGGAAATTCTTATTTTTTTGCCTCAAATCCTACTTTTTGGATATACGGGAAACGGCCTCGGTTTTTGAGAAAATCGCTATACAACTTCATGAGCGTTCCAAATCAATACCGATTCGGGGAAGCTAAGCGATGACCGGAATTCCGTGAGCGAGCCAAGGTCGTGATAACGGCACAGTCCAAAACAGTCCACAGGGCTAAAGAAACCAGAGGTTACCTGCCAGGAATTGAGGAGGGGAGACGACAAAAGAAATCATTAATGGGAGGAAATGGCAAATGAAGGAATATAGAACGAAGCAGATTAATTTCAGAGTTACAGAAAGCGAGTATGCCCGTATCAATGAGAGAATGCAGGAGGCAGGGATTAAACATCCTTCGGCATATTTAAGAAAAATGGCGATAGATGGGTATATCTTAAAGCTTGATTTTGGTGATTTACAGGAGATTCAAAGGTTAGCAAGAATCAATTCCAACAATATAAATCAGATTGCAAAACATGCAAATGAAACCGGAGCTGTTTATAAAAAAGATGTTGAAGAGCTTACCGCGGGGCAGAGAGAAATACAGAAGCTGCTCCGCGATA
>CALZBR010000034.1 GCA_945621435.1 uncultured Lachnospiraceae bacterium | reverse complement strand
TGGAGAAGTCCTCACTGGTACCACCCCAGCCGTGAGCAGAGTCAATTGTAAAGGTAAAGTTGTAGGTCTTCTGTACCCACTCACGCCACTCGTCACGAGCTTCGCCGTAAGCATCGGTAGCTTCGCCTTCACCAAACCATGTATAGAGAGTAACCTCCATACCACCCAGATCATATACGTTGCCGTTAGCATCTGTCAGTGGAGTGTACTTGGAAGTCTCCTGGGGAGTGCTTCCTGCAGTTGAGCCGGGAGTAACTGCACCGGATCCGCTTGCAGCAACCGATGAGGAGTTATTCCCATTACCACAGCCGGCCAATCCTGCTACCATCATGGTTGCAAGAGAAGCAGACATCAGTTTTCTAAACATCTTTCTTTTCATTTTGTTCCTCCTTTAATATATGTATATATATCCTCTCACTCCCATCGGCAATGTCTTCCGGGACGCCGTGGCGGGAGCAAAAGGAAAATATATCGTTACACTATTGTGTAACATTCACAAAACTAAGTATACCACTTAATGTTTCAAATGTAAACAATTTCTTTTATCGGTGTCAACATCCGATGAATCCCTTGGCAACTTGTTACATCTTGATACCGGAACTGCTCAAGCTCTCTACAAATCCTCTCTGTGCAAACAGATACAGGATAATCAGAGGAAGGATGATCATCAGGGTACCGGTTGACAGGATACAGTTTGCATAGGCAACGGATACCTGTGTCTGTACACTGGAATATTTGGAGATAATGACTCCAAGGGTATCTACGATTCTGGTAAGCGCCGTGCTGACCAACACCTTGTTTCCGAGGAACATATCGGAATAGAAACCGTCTGTCCACTGCCATACAAAGGAAAACAGGAAACAGGAGGTAAGGATAGGTTTCGCATCGGGAAGCATGATCTTCACGAAGGTCTTCAGGGTACCGCATCCGTCTACATAAGCGGCTTCCTCCAGCTCCTTGGGAATGTTGCGGAAAAACTGTCTGATCATGTAGATATACAGTCCGTTCTTCAAGCCCATACAGGTGGCACTCAACAGATAATAAGGGAGCACAGAGCCTCTCAGATTGATCGCGGATCCCGTAACTGCCTTGAATATTCCGAAGATATCAAAGAAACGGAAACTCAGGAACAGGGATGTGGAGATAACCTGAGGGGGAATCAGGATTCCCATGATAACACAGGCAAACCAGAAATTCTTAAATGGAAACTTGAATCTGGCAAAGCCGTATCCGGCCAGGGTAGCTGCCGTAATCTGAACGATTGCAATAGTTAGGGAAATCACAAGGGAGTTTACCAAACCCTTGCTGTAGTTCATAACTTTTGCCGCCATCTTATAGTTTTCCGTGGTAAAGTTCTGGGGGATGGATACTACCGTGGGATCATAGAGATCCGTTTCCTGCATGAAGCTGACGGAAATCTTATTGAAAATCGGCTGGAGAATCAGGAAGCACATACCAAACAGCAGGATAAATCTGCAGATGGAAATACCCCAACCCAGCACTGTCTTTCTCAGCAGATATCCGTTTGATTTTCTGTTTCTCTCCCAGAAATTGCTGTATTTTTTCACTTTTACCTTACTCATAGTAGTATACCCTCCTTGAGATAATCAGCGAAGAAATTCCCACGATTGCGATTACGATAAGGAAATACACCCAGGACATGGCGGATGCAAAATCGTAGTCCAGATTCATCTTCATGGTATCCTGAATCTTATCGATTACCTTGTTATCTGATCTCATACAGAAATCAATAATCGTATAAATCCAGTTTACCAGGAACAGAGAGCTTACCATGGGGAAGGTAATCTTCCAAAGACTTTCCCACTTCGTACAGCCTTCGATATCCGCAGCCTCATACATGCTGCTGGAGATAGTCTGCAGTCCGGAAAGGAAAATAATAATCTGAATACCGGAGGAAATTGCCACATCGTAAATGTTGTCGATAACCTCGAATACCTTCTCGTAGGCCTTCACACCGACTCCTGCGGTTCTCAGAACCTCCTGCAGGGCACCGGTGACACTAATACCCTCAACGGACGTCTGTACTGTTGCCTGCAGATTGGACATCAGGGAGTTGTTCTCCTCCAGTCCCAGCATAACGCCGGAAGCCAGAATCACGGGAAGGAAAAATACCGCTCTCACCAGAGCTCTTCCCTTGAACTTCTGATTCAGTATCAACGCCACGAAGAAGCTGAATACCATGATTGCCACAGAATAGATACACATTCTGGAAATCTCTTCGATCAGAAGCCTGGAATAGTCCGGATCCACCTTAAATATGTAATTGTAATTGAACATCCCGGCCCAGTTCATACTAAACTCTCCTGCGCCCGTATTCACCTTACAGAAGCTCATATAGAGCGAATTGAAAAACGGTCTCACCATGAACATCAGAAATCCGACGATAAACGGTGCGACAAACAGATATCCGGAAATTGCCTTGCGTTTCTGAAGACCTGCTAACTTATTCTTCTGTCTCTTCATACCTACACTGCCCTTTCTACCTTGCTTATTCTTTCCATCAACTGCTATCGGATCACCTTATAGTCCCTCGCGGGAATCTTCTCCCCGGAAGGTGCCACAGCAGCTTCATAGTCATAGTTTACATATACCTTCGTGCCGTCTTCATATGTGGTGCAGGTGAAGCCGGGAGCAAGTATTTGATGACCGGTCATTTCCTGATTATACACATGTCCCAGTTCACTGTTATATCTGTTGTAAATCTCCATGATCGTATCATTCCATGCATTGAAATCAGCACCATAGTATTCAGTGTAGAGGGTCTTCTGAAGTGCAAATGCACTCTGCTGCATCAGGGTAAAAGAAAGTCCTGCGCCGTATTCTGCGGAACGCAACAGCTCATCCTGCAGATTCTCCGACAGATTCAGTGACTCGCCGGTATAGTTCACATAGCCGTGGATGGCAATCTCATAGAAAGGAACGAAGCCATCAAGGATCGTGTACTGGCTGCCTCTGAGATTCATATTGGTCACAATATCCGCATAGGGAAGCGCATAGTCATTACCCATGTTAATCATAACATTCTGTCCTGCATCTGCCTGACCCTTAAGCATCTCCTGTTGAAGCTCAAGTACGGATTGTCTTGAATAAAGCTTTTTCTTGTAATAGTCCGCGGACAGATCCTTTCCTGTATCGCGGTAGGATACGCCTGCACCGTATTTATTTGCAAAGTCGGACAGGTTCTTAGCCATCTCCATGGCCTTATCCGTATGAAGCAGGAAGTAATTCTTCCAGTTTTCCCTCTCAGCAAAGGTAACCACACTGTAGGGATGCAGCTCTGCTCTCTCCTTGGAAATCAGCTTGGCTGCGTCGGTATAGGAGAAGAAGCCGTCAAAAATATCACTGTTATATGCATAATGGGTTACGCCATCCAGATACACATCCACTCCCAGGCTGCCGGCGGTGGAAATCATATTCTTCAGATCCTTCTTGCTTCCCAGATCCGATATCAGCTTAACCTTACTCAGAACCTTTTGATAAATACCACCGTTACACCATCCGGAGAGCTTCACGGACATATTCTTCATTCCCTGGTCGGAAAGCTTCTGAATCATCGCCTGGGCATCCTTATAGCTGGTCAGCTCCAGAGGTCTGGATACGGGTACACCGAGAACCTGCTTGACCTTATCCACTGCACCTACGATTTCAATGGAAACCGGTGTGGAGCTGTCTTCATTCTTGGTAAAATAGCCGTCATACTCCTTCAGCAGATATTCGCGATAGGATCTTGCCATATCAGCGTAATCCGTACTATTCAGAAAACGATATCTCTGGGAGATTGTCTCCTCCTGCAGATTCTTCTGATATACATAAATAGCTGTGTTGCTACCTGTCTGATCCATCTCGAACTGCTCTCTCTGGCAGACAGTATAAATGGCATTTGCAAAGTTGTAGCTGTTTGCTTTGCCGCTGATATCCGCTCTCACGGATGCATAGGAACGTCCTCCGTCCAGGATACACAGCATGGAATCCTCTCCGTTCGCAATACCAAAGGCATTGAAGTAGGATCTGGTATTATGTACCACAGCGTCTCTTCTCAGTGCCATGTCCCAGCCGTAGAGATTGGAATAGTAGCTGCTCTGTGCGGTCTTGCCGCTGTTGAAGTTGATGATGGCTCCGCCGCCTTCCGGTACCAGCAGATATCCTTCATCCTCTGTGCCGCCCGCGCCGAAATAAGGCAGAGGACACACGGCGTAGATCGGATATTCATCCTTGAATTCCATCTCATTGATAGGCACTTCTACTATGAACTCATCTCCGTCCAGACGATAGATGACGTTGATGTTAAAAATCGGCTTGTCGGATACCTTCTCAGCAAAATCAAGTTCCTTGTCCGCCTGATAATCCTCAACGCTATATCCCAGAGATTCGAAGATTGTTTCCATCTTCTGCAGGGATGCAGGACCTACCTTGTCACGCAGTACATAGATAACCTCTGTCTCCAGAATAGGATAGCTGGCAAGTAATGCTTCCTTGTCATCCTTTGCGCCCAGATTGTTGATGTCATACTTCTTGTAGTTTCTGTCCACGAACATCTTATCCGTGTTTGACATCTGTGCACACCAGGCGTCATATTTTGTCTCTGTGGTAACGGGGGGAATATAATATTCTCTCTCAACGTTACCTAAGCTGTACAATATTTTCACAAAATTGTCGCCGGTCTCAATCTCATACAGACCGTTGGCAACGCTCTGCTGCCAGCTGTTGAATTTGACCTCCGCACCACCGTCGGCACAGTAAGACATGGTCAACGTTGATTTGAGGTAATTCTTCTCCAGATTCAGTGCTATGGTATCGCTATCCACATCCTGCGGATTGGAATACCAGACCTTACCGGTCTTCTTAACCTCCAGAGTAAACTGTGTTGTCAGAGGATCCATGGTAAATTTCAAATCCGCATTTTCCATGACAATGGGTTTGTCGGATCCGTCATAACCGTGAATCGCAATAATCTTCTCTTCCGTCTCCTTACCCTTGTAGTTCAGCACAAAAATAATACCAGCCACTATGATTGCGCACATAATCAGGGGGAAGATCAAACTTTTCAGTTGTTTCAATACCGCATTATCACGATTTGATTTTTTTACTGATTTTTCTTTCTTCATGATTGTTCCATCCTTTTCGTTTCTACCGGATACTCTGTTCCCCTGTTACAATCGGAACAGAAGCTCTCTTCCCAAAGAGATAAAATACGCAATGCCCTGTGATATCATGCTGAAGAAAAGCATGAGGATAAAGACCATAACCAACATTGCAAAGAGACTTGCCACCATAAACAGTATGTTCTTTCCTGCGGAATACTCATGAATCTGACCCATGGCTGCGATTATCAGTATCGCACACCACACCAGTGACAGTCCGCTTATGACACTGTAGAACTCTGCCTCATCCACAGTGACGAAGTTACTCATGATCGTCAGGGGAAGCTGAAGCAGCGGGTAGGGTGTGAAGCAGTAACAGGTTGCCATATATACCTGCCCCAGTCTACCCTTACCGTCGAACAGTGTGGTAAGTGCCCAGTTGCCTATTACGAACAGTGCCAGAGGGAACAGCACGCTGGCCATATATAGCACCATGTTAATCTCTTCCCAATAGACCGCCTGGATGATAAAGCTTGTATATCTGAGCTTTACCAGTCTCATAATCAATGTTATGATCAGAATCGTATTCGCCGCTGCATAAGAGCCTCTCTTCTCGTGAGTCAGATCCCAAAAGCCGTCAAGAGGATGGGTAATGCAGTACAGCGCGAATTTCAGCGTTGCCAAATAGTGTTGTAATTTGTCTTTTTTAATCAAAGCTTTCATATCGTCCTCCATCCGTTCCTCACTTGAAGATATCAGCGATATCTATCTCATGCTTGATTGCCTTTACCTTACCGATGCCCATGGGAATCAGGAATAGTGCCAGTATGACAAGCACAATCAGTCCGATATGTTCCTCAACCCACTGTTTTCTGTACTGCTTAAATGCCTTGGAATAGTTCTCGGCATCATACTTCAGTTCAAAGTAATCCATTGCTTCTTTGTATTTCTCCTGTCGAAGCAGGGAACGTCCGATACCGATATAGGCACGATCATAGTTACCGTTCAGTTTCATGACCTCTTCCCATGTTGCTCCCGAAGCGTCATATTCACCCTGGTCAAACTGATCCATAGCCTTGAACACCAGACTTCCGAACTCTGTCAGTGTAAAGGTGGTGATACTGCAGTCAAGCATATCCAGCACCAAAAGGTCGGTACCGATATGGTCGATGGCTATGGGAGACTTGAAATATCCGTCCATGGGACTCTGTCCGCCGCCGCAGACGAACATGATATTTCCCTGGTCGTCATAGCTGAAGATACGTCCTCTCTTCTTATCCAGACAGAAATAAACGTCATTCTCAAGACCGGTCACATCGATAAAGCTGGAGGGGCCTTCATATCCGCCGCCTTCGCCCATATAGAGGTCACCGTATACACCCCACTCGCCGTTTTGTACCAGAATATCATTTCCCAGAAGGTTCAGTCTTCGAACCGCTGCAGCTCCGTCTTCCTCCAGCGCTTCCTGTGTCTGGTTACCCTTGCAGGCGTAGATGAAGCCTTCGTAGTCCATGTAGATATTGTCGTACTCGGTAGGCACGAAGGATTCCATTCTGTCTCTCTGCTCCTGGGTGGCAAACTTTTTAAAAATATAGTCGGTCCAGTTGAAACTAACCTTATTTGCACCCACGAAACCGGAGAAGGAACCATCAGCCTCGTATTTGATAATACCCTTGTTGATACCTGTTGCCACACAGTATACACGACCTGTGGTATCAATATCAATCTTGTTGGGAAGGAAGATTGTTTCCTCTGTAATCGTATTCTCCACCGGCTTAATAAACTGCATCTGGTAATTGAGGTTCTTATCCAGCTTCAGGATTCTTGCATTTCCTCCGTCTGCTATGTAGATATCCCCCTCATCCGAAACAGCTATGTCTGTAGGAGCCGAGAAGGTGTTGACCTCCACATCTCCCTGGAACCTGTCGAACTCTCTTTTCAGCTTCAATTCACCCTTATCGTTTCTCTCGAAAACAAGAATGCGGTTGTTGCCTGTATCGCAGACATATACCAGATTATCCTTGACACACATTCCGCTGGGTGTGTTCATCTTCTTATCCAGCTCCAGCTCCACCGAAGTGTAGACACCGGTTACGGTATAGAAATCCGGAGAATCCTGAACATCTCCCCACCAGTCGTAATTGTAGGTATAGTTGTCATCTTTTGCGCAGGTAGTAATCGCAGCACCCATCCAAACGACGGTGCTGAGCGCCAGTGCGCCGATTCTTTTCATCAATTTATTCATACGCCACCTCGTTCTCTGTTAATCTTTCAGACCGGAGCTTGCCATCGTCTCCAGAATCTGGCTCTCGGAGAAGATGAATATTGCAATGGGAACCACCATGAGGACTACCAGCACCGCTGCGCCCTGTCCGGTTCTTGCAATACCACCTGCCTGAATCTGCTGCATTGCAAAGGGAAGCGTCTTCTTCTCCTCAGAATAGATAAAGGTCGTTGCTCTGTTATTCCAAAGTCCCTGTACGGAGAAGATAATCAGGGTCATCCATGCAGGCTTTACGTTAGGCATTACAATGTTGCTGAATACACGCCATTCGTTTGCACCGTCGATCTTTGCAGCCTCAATCAATGAGGTAGGAAGTCCTTCCATGAACTGCTTCATAAGGAACAGACCCATAGGAGAAGCAAATGCCGGGATGATGATTGCCCAGTAGGTGTCTACCATACCCAGTGCGTTGATGATCAGGTAGTTAGGAATTACAGTAACATATCCCGTGAACATTATTGCTATGGTAACCAGCTTAAAGAATGCTCCGCCACCGGGAAAATCGTATTTTGCCAGAACGAATGCCGCCATGGAAGCGATAATCAGATGTCCGGCTGTACCTGCCGCCGTCATGAATACTGTATTGAACAGATATCTTGAGAAGGTAACCCAGGATTTACCCATGGTAACAAACAGATCCGCGAAGTTGTCAAAGGTAGGGTTCTGCGCCAGAATCTTGGGCGGGAACCGGAACAACTCATCCAAAGGCTTCAGCGCATTGGATACTGCAAATATAATGGGAAAGAACATTACGAAAGCAACCAGTGCCAGAAAAATATACAAAGCGATATCTCCCGCTATGGAACGGTTGGGCTTTCTTCTCTTAATTAATTTTTTGTGATAAACTTTTTCAACTGTTTCTTTATTCTTTTTGCTCATATCAGGTCCCCACTCTTCTCAACAGACTTTGAATTGCTTTATTACACAAATACATCATCAGGAACAGAATCGTTGCGATGGCACATGCATAGCCCATCTCGAATCTGGTGGAACCATAGTCGAACAGGTGGGTAGCAATCGTTCTTGCCGCATAGTCCGTACTGGGATATCCGCACAGCTGCATGGTTACGTCGCAGACATTGAACGCCTGGGTGATTGCCATGATTGCACCGAACAGAAGCATAGGCTTCATGTTAGGCAATGTGATATACCAAAGCTCCTGCCAACGGTTTTTAATACCATCCATGTAGCCGGCCTCAAACTGAGATCTGTCAACACCCTGAAGACCTGCCACGAAGGAAAGGAATCCGGTACCGAGGCTCATCCAGAGGATAACTACCATACAGATAGGGAGCATGTAGGTAGGATTAATAAACCAAAGAATAGGTGCATCGATAATTCCCAGCTTCATAAGCAAAGCATTTACATGTCCGTAAGCATCACCTCTGAAGAATACAGAGAAGATAACATAACAGTTACCCGCAATGGAAGGTGCATAGAAAATGATAACTGCAATGCTTCGAACCCATCTGGGCAATTCGTTAATCAGCCACGCAAACAGGAAGGACATGATGTATCCCAGAGGACCTGTGATAATCGCTATCATAAAGGTGTTCTTGATTGCCTGGAGGAAGATATCATCCTCCAGGATCAGGCTAACATAGTTCTGTACTCCCAGGAATCTGGGGGATTCTAATACATTGTAATAAGTGAAGCTGAAGAAAATGGAAATCACAACCGGCGCTATGAAGAACAAGGTGAACAGAATAGCATAGGGCGCCAGGAAGGCATAACACATTTTGCTTCTCTTTGCTTTTTTGATTGCCACTTGCGCATTGTGTTTGCGAAGTGCGATATACTTGCTAAAAAATTCTTTCATCTTACACTCCCCTATTCTTCTACCGGCATTCCGAATTCTTTTCGTTTCTTATCAATCTCGTCTTCAATCTTAATGGAGTAGTCGATAATCGTTTCGCGGGTATCATCCTTATCGTTCAGTACCTTTCGGATTGCGTTGGCGATATGACGTCCGGTATAGTATCCTCCGGGAACTTCTCTGATGCCTACCGTGTTGTCCCACTGTTCATTCAGCACTTCGATGTCGTCTGCGCTCCATGACAGCTGCACGAATGCATCCTTGTTCGCCGTATTATATCTTGCGGAAGCACCAAGCAGTGCTTCAATCTCACGACCGAAGCGAACCTGAGTATCTACATCAGCCCACCACTTCATGAATTCCCATGATTTCTGTTTGATGCTCTCATTGTCGGAAGCGATCATCATGGTTGCGCTACCGGTAATAAACGCAGAGTGATCAATATATTTCTTGCCATTTGCATCTACCCGTTCCGTACCGGGAATCAGTGTGAAGTCCCACAGTCCTCTGATCTCAGGTGCGGATACCTGCAACGTGTTGTATACCGAGTAAGCCTGGATACCGATGGGCATCTCGCCGGAACGGAAACGGCTTACAAAGTCATAAATGGTAGGAAGACCATAGTCATTGAAATATCTCACATAATCGTCAAACGCCTTGATACCTGCTTCATCATCTACTCTTGTTCTGGTTCCTGCCTCGTTGTAGATATCTCCGCCATTCTGGAAGAGAAGCGCATAGTACATGGACAGGTCAGGGGCATTGGAAGCTACTGCCGTGGTAGCTGCCGCGGTAGAGCTGCTTCCTGCAGCACTGGGAAGACCCACTGACAGATTGTTACCCTGGATGGTAGGAAGCATTTCCACCAGATCCTGCCAGGTCTCGGGCACCTCCAGTCCCAGTTCATCAAGAACGTCCTTACGATAGAACATAACATTGAAGGTCTGGGTCTCGGGCACACCGTAGATACCGCCATCCAAGGTATACTGCTCATAGGAGCTGGGAGTGAAGTGTGAGAACACCTCTTCCCATCCTTCGAACTGTGTAATGTCCTCCGACGCATGTCTCAGTGCGTAATTGACAGGCTGATCGGCACCTACCGACAATACAACGTTAGGACCTCTGCCGGCGATAACCGCATTCAGCAGTGCATCTGCACCGACGATTTCAACGTTAACCCTGATATTTGTATTCGGCGTGAAGGACTCGTCAATCATGGACTTCAGAATGGTTCCCTGATCTCTACCGGTCAGAACCCATACCTTGATAACCTCATCTTCTCCGTCATCATATACGTTACCGACCGAGTTGTAATCAACCAGGAAGGAAGCTCCAAAGGACTTAACCTCGTGCCACAGCTTGTTGAACACATTTGCCTTCTTGTTCTTAACCTTGGCATCCACACCGCTGACAACGATGTAGTCCACATCAAGCTTTGTCTCGCTCATATTCAGTGTAGCCGTACCGATTGCAGTGATGTTGTCCTTGAAGGTCGTAAACTCAACCGTAATCTTGTTAGGCTTTTCACAGAAACGCTCCAGCTGCTGTGCAACGGTCTGTGCAGTCGCAATCTGGTCTGCCTTCTGTCCGCTGTAGGCAACCATGTCATCGACAATCTTGTAAAGTCTCATGGACTCCAGATTCATTGCCTCCATAACTTCAGGATAGTTTCTGTTAATCTGGTAATCTCTGTACTGGTCGGGATTTGCTCCGGTATAAACCAGAATCTTTCTGTAAATCTGGTTCAGGCGGAAGGTTGAGTTCTCAAGATCCTCCAGGATGGGGCCGAGCCCGCCGAGAGCAGCTTCCATGCGAATGGTATGCTTACCCTTTGTAAGGTAGAACTGATATGCCTCTCCGCTTTCTTCTCCAAGCTTCTTGTACTGCCAGTCATTTTCATATTCAAAACGTACTTCCTTCAATTCCTCAAAAGGAATCTCTCCGTCGATATATACGATTCTGTTGGAAACATTACCGCGGGCATAGTTCTGACGGCCTTTAATCGTAATATTGTAGTAGCCGTCCTCGGGGACTTCAAACTCCCACTCGATCCACTGTCCGGCACTTCTCCACGCTTCACCGCCAACATAGTTCAGCACGGTCTTCATAACAGTGTTGTCATGAGTTACTGCCTTGCCGTTCTCGTCGTAGGTAACATACTGTGTGGTAGGTGAAGCTCTGTCATATTTTGCATACAGGGAGGACTCGGAACGAATGGTGGAATCTTCTCCCTGAATCACCTGAACGTATTGTTTTGCAGTATCGCTGGCGCTCACTGCAGGCTGCTTTGCTATGTACTCACTATAAGAATCCAGCTGCTGTACTGCGCTGACTGTCAGCTTGCGCAGTGCCATAGGCTCATTCTCAGCCTCCAGTCCGATGACATTCACGCCTTTCTCAAGGTAGAATACATAGGGCTCAGTGATATAACCTCTGTCATCTCTGAAGTATCCCTGCTGCCAGTCATATACTTCCACCTGTGTAGGACGGATCTGGTTGCACTGATTGTCAATTTTGGCCTCGCCGCCATTGGTCCAGATTCTGGTGAAAGAAATATTTCTTGCATCCTCAAAAGGAATCTCACCATTGATGTAAACCACTCTCTCGGCAGCTACGCCTCTTGACTTCGGAATGAAGTATTCCATGTAGAGGTTATAAAAACCTGCTTCGGGAACCTCGATTTCCCATGTTACGAACGAACCGGTTTCCGTATAGAGAGCTTCAGGAGCGCCCTCATAATTGGTAACCTTTTCTACTTTTCCGTCTCCGGATGCATTAAAGCTGAACAGATCAACCTCAATGTCCTTAGTGGAATATGCCGCGCCGGAATGAGCCTTCAGGTATCCCGCATAGGTGCCCTCTTTCTCCATACCTTCAACGTCGGTAGACAAGTCTACCCCGGCATACTTGTCGTGGAAATCCTCCACGCCGCGCAACGACATAAGGACAGCGATCAATGCGATCACCGCCACTACAGCCACTGCTACAATTACCTTCTTGACAGAGCTTTTCATAGTTTCCTCCATAAAATCTAGTAATAAATACATTTTACAAAAACACGAAGTAGAATACTCCATGTCTATAATAGCATATTACACAAATCATGTCACTAGTGTCTATTCAATTTTTGCTAAAATTCACTTATGGATTGCTTTTTATTATCTATCTGGCACAATAAACAAAATCGCTGAATTGTGCAAAGCCGTCGGTTTGCACAGTGGAATACATTGTAAGTCCGAACCTGCATCCCGTAAAATGATCCAGCCCGAACCGCAATTTCTGCTCATTTCCCACTTTCTCCCAATGTCCCATCCAGGGCTTGTCGTCTCTCTTCTTATAATAATAGAAAGAAGCCGTGTCCCTCATATTGGTAAAGTCCGCCTCCAGCTTCAGCCGTATCGTATCCTCCTCAAGAGTAAGGATCACTTCTTCCTTTTCGGAGGGTGCTTCCCCAAAGTCCTTACCGGGCTCCGTATTCAGCACTACAAGACACAGCTTTCCGTCTCTTCTGGTGATTCCCACAAATCCATAACATCCCTGGAGGGCACAGATACCGGCATAATCGCCTTCCTGCAATCCGCTTCCGCAGACAGTCACCACTCCCGCACATCCGGGATAGTGCATCCGCTGGGTAATGGTATTTTTGGCAAGGGTCAGATTTTTACTGAGCTTATCCGTTTTCACCTGCCAGATACCCTTTTCCCTATCCTGCAGAATCAGTCTCTCATCCGGTTCATGATTGAACTGCCAGCAAGGCTTCAGCTCTCCCTTGAAGTCATCACTTTCTACCAGCGGCCGATAGGCATATCCTGGTCTGGTCGAGGTCAGCTCCATCTCCTCCGGTACTTTTCCTCCCACTCCAAACACGGGATAATCATTCTTCCATGTGACCGGAACCAGTATCGGAATCCTGCCCACTGCTCCGCTGTCCTGGAATAAAACCCCATACCACTTTCCTTCCGGCGTGTCCACGATTCCACCTTGTGCTACGCCTTGTCCGCAATATCCCCTGTCATCATTCAGCACGTCTCCGCCTCTGAATTCGCCCTCAAGGGAATCCGCAACAAAGCAGGCTTCCACTCGTCTCCAACGGTCTCGCAGGGAATGGATGAAGAACAGGTAGTATTTTCCGTTTATTTTGTAAAAATGAGTCCCTTCGTATCCAAGGGTCGGATTGCCCTCATCGCTGACCGCCAGTCTGTGAAGACCGCCCTCTTTGGGACCGCTCAGATCTTCCTTCAGCTCAGTGATATAAATGTTCTTATTGCCATACGCAATGTATATCCGCCCATCGTCATCAAACAGCAGGGAACTGTCATGGTAAAATCCCTCAATCAGCTGTTTCTTCCAGGGACCCATGATATCCGTTGCGGTATAAAGGTAGGTGCAATGGGTATCATTGGCCACAAAACAGAGGTAAAACCTTCCTTCATGATACCGGATGCTTGCTGCCCACATACCTTTTCCGTAGATATGCTCTTCTCCCTCCAGCCGCTGACCCGGAGTACTGTCCAGGCGGTCATATACATAGGTGACATGCTCCCAGTTCCTCAAATCATAAGAACGAAGGATCTCACATCCCGGCATGAAATGCATGGTGGTACTCACCATATAATAAGTATCCTCCACCCGGATCACATCAGGATCCGGATAGTCCAGACCGGTCAACGGATTCAAGTCCGGATACTGCATAGTCCTCTCGTAGGAGTAACCTCTGTCAGGGGTTACCTTTCCGGGCTTCCATTCAAAGTAAACCACACCGTTTTCACGCACCGTCACAGATACTTCCAGTCTGCCGTTCTGCACTGTCACTCTCCTGCTTTCCACAAACGGCCCGGCTCCGGAGCGGATAATCGCAATTTCTTCCTTCGTCGGATTGGCCGGTTCGCCCATATCATGCCATAGCTTCAGAGGATTGCAGTACTTTTCATCCACTGTCTCTGTTCGGAAACAGCCTTCCTTTTCTCCGGGAAGCTGCAGATTTACCGTCATATCATAGCCTGCCCGCCTGTTGGTCATATTCCAGGCAATTCCACGGATACTGCCATCCTCCAGATGCATCACAACCGTATTGTTATCGCGGAAGATGCAGTGTCCTTTTTTCTCCTTTAGCCGTTTGAAGAAGGCAAAAGTCCAGAAGGTCGGCTTGGGGATACAGCCGTTTGCCACCAGTCCAAAGCCTCCGTGGAAGGGAGTAAAGGGCACGCCACGCTCCTCGAACACATCCCCGAAGGTCCAATAGGAATAAGACTCATTGTCCTCCCCCAGTCTGGAAAGCTGCTGTGCAATATATGCGGCATTCTGATTGGTATCATGCAGAGGACAGTTGGGAATATATGAAGTATTGAATTCCGTAATATGTATTTCCAATCCCCGATACTCAGGGAAGCTGTCAATAATCTCTCTGGTGGTATGCAGATTGGCAAAGCCATCCTCCGCCTGCATCAGCTCCGGATATCCGTAATGTCCAACATCCTCCGGCAGCTCCGTAGTGTAATGATGTCTGGTCACAAAGTCCACCGGAATGGAATTATCATGGCAGAATTGCATAAAAGCCTTGATCCAGACTTCATCGCTGCCTCCGCAGACCGCAGGCCCGCCCACGCGGAAACGGCTGTCCACCTCCTTTACCGCATAGAAGGAATTCTGAAACAGCTTAAAATATTCCTGCATGTCGGCGTGTTCCCAAAAGCCCGGAAGATTCGGCTCGTTCCACACCTCCACAGGCCAGGTCACCACCTCATCCCTGCCGTATCTGTCGCAGAGATGCTCAAGCAGAGCCTTCACCATCTGATTCCAGCCCTCGTACGAGGAGGGAGGAGTCGTGTTTCCCTTCCAGTAAAACACTGTCTGTGTACCGCTGGCCAGCTTCTTAGGCATGAACCCCAGCTCGATAAAGGGTTTCAACCCAAGCTCCCGATAGCTGTCCATGACCCGGTCAAGATAAGTATAATTATATTCCGGGGTGCCATCCTCTTTGATCTGATAAATAGCCATATCATCGCAAAAGAGACCATGTCCCCTGATATGCTGAAAGCCGATATATTCCTGCACCAGCTTCAGCTGCTCCTGATACTCCTTCTGAAGGGCAAGTCCCATTCTTCCGGTGCCAACGCAAAAATCAACCTGATTGTGGAACTCCACGTCGCAGCCGGGATCTAGAATGATATTTTTTTGTTGCATGTATCTCCTCCTTCTTCTTGTCAATCTGCCTGTTGAATTGCCTTGTGAATCTCCTGCAGGGACATCACACCAATCTCCCCTTCCTTCAACACAGTTGCAATTCCCTCTGCCGTAGCTCTCGCAGCCGCCATGGTGGTCATATAAGGAACCCTTGCCTTGATGGCAGTCTTGCGGACATAGCTGTCATCGAAGCGCTTCTCTTCCTTGGTAGCAGGGGTATTGACAATCAGCTGTATCTTGCCGTTCATCACTTCATCAACAATGTTTGGTCTTCCCTCCTGCATCTTGTTGACACGCTCTGCCCTGACGCCGTTTTTCACAAGCAATTCATAGGTAGTACCGGTAGCCTTGATGTCAAAGCCGCAGTCTTCAAAAATCTTCGCGACCTCTACCACCTCGGGCTTATCCTTGCTGCTGACGGAGAACAATACCGTTCCGGAGGTGGGCAGCTTAGTCTGGGTAGCCTCCTGAGCCTTAAAGAATGCCTCACCCACATTTCTTGCAAGTCCCAGAACCTCTCCGGTAGAGCGCATCTCGGGTCCCAGAACCGGATCTACCTCCTGGAACATATTGAAGGGGAATACCGCTTCCTTAACGCCATAATATGCAGGCTTGACCTCTTTCATTCCTTCAATGGGAGAAGGCAGACCTGTAAGCTCTGAAGTCATAATCCTGGTGGCAAGCTTTACCATCTGTACATTACATACCTTGGATACCAAAGGCACCGTTCTGGATGCCCTGGGGTTGGCCTCCAGCACATATACTTTACCGTTTTCAATTGCATACTGCATGTTCATCAGACCGCAGACACCCATTTCCTCTGCGATTCTCCTGGTGTAATCCTTGATGGTTGCCACCAGCTCTTCCGGAATCCCTCTGGAAGGAAGAATACATGCAGAATCTCCGGAATGTACACCGGCCAGTTCGATATGCTCCATGACCGCGGGCACATACGCATGCTTGCCGTCGGCGATGGCGTCGGCTTCGCATTCTGTTGCATGTCTTAAGAAACGGTCAATGAGAATGGGTCTGTCCGGCGTCACGCCAACTGCCGCTGCCATGTACTGGCGCAGGGATTCCGGCTCGTTGACCACCTCCATGCCACGTCCTCCAAGGACATAGGAGGGACGAACCATAACGGGATAGCCGATTCTTTCGGCGATTTCCAGAGCCTCTTCCACATTGACAGCCATTCCCGCTTCCGGCATGGGAATTCCCAGCTTCTCCATCATGCCGCGGAACAGATCCCTGTCCTCCGCCATGTCGATAATCTCAGGGGAGGTACCCAGAATCTTCACACCGTTTTTCTTCAGGTCCGCCGCCAGATTCAGAGGTGTCTGACCGCCAAACTGGGCAATGACACCAACAGGCTTCTCCTTCTCATAAATGCTCAGTACATCCTCCAGCGTCAGAGGTTCAAAATACAGCTTATCAGAGGTATCGTAGTCGGTGGACACGGTCTCAGGGTTACAGTTGACAATGATGGTCTCAAAGCCCAGCTCCTTCAGTGCAAATGCCGCATGCACACAGCAGTAGTCAAATTCGATTCCCTGACCGATACGGTTGGGACCGCCGCCAAGGATCATGATTTTCTTCTTGTCAGAAGCGGTTGTCTTGTCCTCAGCATTGTATGTAGAATAATAATAAGCACTGTCCGGAGTACCGCTGACGCGGACAGGCTCCCAAGCCTCTGTAATACCGTAAGCGGTTCTTGTCCTGCGTACCTCCTCCTCGGAAACCTCCAGCAGCTTTGCCAGATAACGATCCGAGAAGCCATCCTTCTTAGCCTGCTCCAGTACAGCCTTCTCGGGAACCGCCCCCTTCTTTGCCAACAGAGCCTCTTCCTCTTCCACCAGTTCCTTCATCTGTTCAATAAAGTAATGCTTAATCTTGGTCAGTTCGAAGAGCTCCTCCACCGTCGCACCCTTGCGCAGTGCTTCGTACATGATAAACTGACGCTCACTGGTAGGATAAATCAGCATTTTCAAAAGCTCTTCCTTGGACTTCTCATGGAAATCCTTTGCAAAGCCAAGACCGTAACGGCCGATTTCCAGGCTGCGGATTGCCTTCTGGAAAGCTTCCTTGTAGGTCTTACCGATACTCATGACCTCGCCTACGGCTCTCATCTGAGTACCCAGCTTGTCCTGAGAATCCTTGAATTTTTCAAATGCCCAACGGGCAAACTTAATTACCACATAATCTCCGCCGGGTACATACTTATCCAGTGTACCGTTTACGCCGCAGGGAATCTCATCCAGGGTAAGTCCCGAAGCAAGCATTGCGGAAACCAAAGCAATGGGAAAACCGGTTGCCTTGGAAGCCAGTGCGGAGGAGCGTGAAGTTCTGGGGTTAATCTCAATTACAATGACACGATCTGATACGGGATCATGTGCAAACTGCACATTGGTACCGCCGATGACCTGAACCTCATCCACGATCTTGTAAGCCTGCTCCTGAAGGCGCTTCTGCAGATCCTCAGAGATAGTCAGCATGGGTGCGGCACAGAAGGAATCACCGGTGTGCACGCCGAGGGGATCGATATTCTCAATGAAGCAGACGGTAATCATGTTGCCCTTGGCATCACGGACTACCTCCAGTTCCAGCTCTTCCCAGCCAAGGATAGACTCCTCCACCAGCACCTGACCAACCAGGCTGGCCTGCAAGCCTCTGGCACATACAGTCTTCAGCTCTTCTACGTTATATACCAGGCCGCCGCCTGCACCACCCATGGTATAAGCAGGTCTCAGTACAACGGGATATCCCAGCTTATCCGCAATGGCAAGAGCTTCTTCCACGGTATATGCCACCTCGCTGCGAGCCATCTCAATCCCCAGCTTATTCATGGTCTTCTTGAACTCAATGCGGTCTTCACCACGTTCGATAGCATCTACCTGAACGCCGATTACCTTGACCTGATACTTGTCCAGCACACCTGCCGACGCAAGCTCCGAGCAGAGATTCAGACCGGATTGTCCGCCGAGATTCGGCAGGATGGCATCGGGGCGCTCCTTTTCGATAATCTGTTCCAGTCTTTTCACATTCAGAGGCTCAATGTATGTCACATCCGCAATCTCCGGATCCGTCATAATAGTCGCCGGATTGGAATTCACCAGGACAATCCGGTATCCCAGCTGTCTCAGTGCCTTGCAGGCCTGGGTTCCGGAATAGTCGAACTCACATGCCTGTCCGATAATAATCGGTCCCGAGCCGATAATCAAAACTTTTTTGATGTCTTCTCTCTTACTCATGGTGTACCTCTTTGCTTCAATATTTTCTCGTATGACAGCTGTGCGGTCATTCCTCCGCTCAGACAAGCCATATCAATTTATTATACCACTTTATCCGCACATTTCCTACAAAAATTTTATTTTTCTTTCACAATTTTCTTCCACAAATTTTATGAAAATTTTTTTCCAAACAAAAAGCGCCTCCGACACCGTCATCCGGTATCGGAAGCGCCCATTAGCCTCATATCTTTCTATCGTTTGCAGGCATTTATAATTGTAGGTTTCAGAACTTGAACTGGGTGGTCAGATCCTTCAATATCTGAGCCTGTCTGAACAGTTCTTCACTGGAGGCAGCACTCTGCTCCGCTGTTCCTGATGTTGTCTGTACCACTTCTGAGATCTGTCCGATTCCCAGGGATACCTGTTCAATCGCCGCAGCCTGCTCCGCAGAGGTCTTGGAAATATCATAAACCAAAGCAGCAGTCTCTCCCGACATGGTAACAATACGATCCAGGGATGCTGCCGTCTCGTCAGCATTTGCAACGCCCTTATGTACCGCCTGCACGGACTTTTCAATCAATTCGGAAGTGGTCTTGGAAGCTTCGGCACTTCTTCCGGCAAGACTGCGAACCTCCTCCGCCACCACTGCGAAGCCCTTGCCTGCCTCTCCTGCCCTGGCTGCCTCAACAGATGCATTCAGTGCAAGAATATTGGTCTGGAAGGCAATATCTTCAATGGTTTTGATGATCTTGCCAATCTCATCGGAGGTAGTTCTGATCTCATCCATGGACAGCATCATCTGCTCCATCTGCTGCTTGCCGTAATGCAATTCCTTCTCGGTCTTCTCCGTCTGCTCACTGGCAATCTCAGCCTTGTCCGCATTGGACTTCACCTGTCCGGAGATATTGATCACGGTAGCCGCCAGCTCCTCTACTGCGCTGGCCTGCTCCGTGGAGCCCTGGGAAAGGCTCTGAGCCCCCTGAGAAACCCTCTCCGCGCCTTCCGATACCTGCATGGATACGGATGCTATGTTCTTGGTAAGCTTCAGAAGCTTTAGCTGAATTGTCTTCAGGCTGTTGGCCAGGATACGGAAATCGCCGATATAATACTGTTCATTCTGCGTCACATCCACTCGCAGATTGCCGTCCGCAATCTCACTTAAGATCCTGTCCACATCGCCCACGGTTTCCTTCAAAATAGTGGAAAGCCTCTCGGCGGAGCCGGCGATCATGCCGATCTCATCACTTCTTCCGGTAAGCTTATCCAGCCTGCCGTCAGCCTTCAACTCCAGCTTACCCAGAGATGCAATGGATTCCTCCACTACCATCAGATCCTTTCCAACCTTTCTCAGGCGGAGTGCACATACCAGAATGATGAGCACAGCCACAATAATGCAGGGCACGCCCAGCAATGTCCGCAGACTGTTCACAGACCGGAATATCTCCTCTTTGCTGTCACGCACCATGAAAACCCAGTCTCTCTCTTCCAGATAAGTGTATACGGTAAAGTTGTCATTATCATCGTAGCAGTAGCCCTGCTTTTTCCCTGCCTTTATCTCTTCCATAATCTTCAGGCAGGCGCTGTCCTCCGTAGTCTCATTCAACAGCTCCTCATCCTTGTTGTAGAGATAAACACCGGTCTGGGCATTGAGGAAAATATATTCGCTGTTGGGAAGTCCCTCGATTTCCAGCTCCAGCAGGGAATCCATAAGATTCTTCGCATAGACGGCAGCTCCCACGAAGCCGAGACACTTTCCGCCATCATACACGGGATAGTACATGGAAATTACCAGATTCCCGGAAGTGGGAGACTTTAGGATGCCGCTGTTGGTCAGCTCGTGCCTGGTGAGTATGGTGTCCTGGAGACTCTTCAGCCTGTCCCCCTGGCGGGTAGCCGTACCGACTGCCTTTGGTGCTGTGTGCGTCAGTACGACAGATTCATAATCTGCGATATAGAGGCCCTCGAATACGCCCTTCACATCGGCAAATTTCACAGTGTACTCCTGGGCTCTCGCCTGACACTCCTTATCCGAAGGATTCCGAAGCAGATCCCTTACTTCGTCGCTCATGGAAAAGGCAGTCAGATGTTCCTCTGCCTCAGCCACGTAATTCTCAATAATCTCTGCTCTGGATAATACCGCATCCGTCATCTGACTGGTGATGCTATCCTCCACCAGACCGCTGATGCCGTTGTTCGCCACTCCCCAGATGACAGCAATGCCGATTACCGTAATCAAAGCAATGAATATGCTGATTCTGGCGGCAAGTTTTGTGTGCTTCTTTTGTCCCTTCATGTTACCCTCTCCTCTTGTGCAATTCTTTGCCAACTCCCCTTGCGACGGGATCATTCCATACATAATAAATTTCAGGTGCAATCACTATTACTACTAATTATACCATGTTTTTCTTCGAATTCAAGAACTAACACAAAGGGATATGCACAAGTTCGGTTATTTTCATTTTCCGGAGTAAAACATTGATCTTATATCGACACAGTATTCCCGCTGACGGAGATGGATGAAAAGCTCCTCCACTGACGCTGCAAAAGCAAGAAAACATACTGCCCAGCTATATATGACGCCCTTCGAAGCCGCCAGGAACCGGACTGAGTTCAGGGGAAAAAGCAGCAGGACAGGCACAGCAGAGCCGTCGATATCATAATAGTCTTTCTTTTCATTCTTTACTCCTTATGCGCACAAAACGCCATATTACTTCTTTTCCGGCATGGCGGTCATCAGCAGATAAATGCCTCCCAGCACCGCAATGGTTCCAAGCATAACAAAGATCATGGCAACTGGCTCCACCTCATTTCCCAGGAAGGTCGGATTACAGTCCAGGGAATCCGCGATTCCCTTCACCACCTCCGCAGGGAAGCCTTCCGTCTCCATCTCTTCAAATACCCCCCGGAGCATATGATTCTTGATCAAAGAAGTACCATAGGTCCCGGGAAAGAAGCTCAGAGCCTTCTGCAAACCGGCGCTGAAGTTGGAAATCGGCATGTAGGCGCCACAGACAAAGCCATAGCCCGCACTGACAATGGTTCCCACCGCAGACATCTGTCCCTGGGTCTTCAGCGGATAACAGACGATACTGGAAAGAACCGCTCCGAACATTACAAGAAGGAACATATCAAGCACCAGAAGCAGCACATCCATCGCTGTCAGATACCAGCCCATCATCATAACATACACGAGGCAGATTCCCAGCGCCAGCAGATTTACCATCAATGAGTTCAACACGGTGGAAAAGAAATATCCCAGATAAATCATGGGTTTCCTTACAGGCGATACATCGAAGTCCTTTCGCACGCCGTTTGCCCGGTCCTGTACCATGGTTAGATTGACACAGAAGGTCACTGTCACACAGCTGACTGCCAGAAGCGCTGCCGCAAGCTGCCCCGCAACAGTTCCGTTGATGAGTTTATCCGTCACAGGAAAGCTCTCCGGAATCCCTTTCAGGAAGGAATCCTTATATACCTTTGCGAGAAAGGTCGCATACAAAACAATCAGGATAAGGGGAGTAATCAGGGAAGAAAACAGCATCCCCTTATCCCGGAAAAAAAGCTTTCTGTTTCTGTTAATTAAGTTCGTCAGTGTTTTCACCGTCATTCACCTCCCGGTTTTTTCCCGTAACCGCCAAAAATACATCATCCATTCCGCCCTTGACGATTTCATAATCACGAAATACCGCCGTATGCTTCACAATCAGCTCCGTAGCCTCCAGCGGTGAAGCGATGGCAATCCTGTACCCGTCCCTGATTCTTTCATAGGGCATTCCCAGGGACTCCACCTCTTCTTTTGTCACACCATAGACAGAGAGATAATCCCTCACATATTGATTCTTCAGCTCGTAGGGAGTCCCTTCTGCCGCAATACGTCCGTGGTCGATGATGACGATATAGCCGGCGGTGGCCGCCTCCTCCATATAATGCGTGGTCAGAAGCACCGTAAGCCCCTCTTCCTTACGAAGCCTTTCTATGATGCTCCAGATCATCTTTCTGGTCTGGGGATCCAGTCCGGTGGTAGGCTCATCCAGTATCAGCAGCTGCGGTCTGTGTATCAGAGCTCTTGCGATATCCACCCTTCTCCTCTGTCCGCCGGACAGCTTACCCACCGGGCGGTCCAGGAATTCCTGAAGTTCAAAAATCTCTATCAATTCTTCCAGCCGCTTTTGATACTCCTTTCCGGTGATCCCGTACAAGGCCGCCCTGCTCTTAATGTTTTCCCTTGCCGTCAGGGGCTTATCCAGGGCACTGTCCTGAAAGACCACGCCAAGCCATTCCTTGATCTGATGAGCCTCACTTTTGACATCCTTACCATTCACCCGGATACTGCCGCTGTCTGCGTCAAGCTGTCCGCATATCATGGAAATCGTTGTGCTTTTTCCCGCACCGTTCACGCCCAGAAATGCAAACAATTCACCCTTTTTAACGCGAAAGCTCAAATCATTGACTGCATGAACCGTACCGAAGCTCTTGTTCAAATGCTCGATAGCAATCATATTCTCCTGCTTACTCACAATCTTTTCTCCTCTCCTTTTCTTCTGTCAAAATAAACCGTCCAAAATAAATAAGCGGTCGTTATCCATATATAATAGCTAACGACCGTTTACTTTGTCAAGGGAATGTATTAATTCATTTCCAACGTGTTCGTTTCTTTCAGAGTTTTCTGCGGTCAAAACACAGCACCGCAGAAACAATCCAAAGAACCATGGTTACGCCTGCAGTACCGATACTCACACAGTAGTCTGCAGGTTTTACTGCTCCCTGCAATATTTTCATTCCCTCCATGAGTTTCGTCGGAACGTAGCCCGAAAGTTTTGGAATCAGTCCCAGCAGATAGATTCCGAATACAACCGCTCCTGTCCCCAGCAGCACCTGTACGTTGCTTGTCACAGATGCTGAAAAAAAGGTCATAATCGTCAGAACCCATACACCAAACAGCCAATAACAAAAGGAAGCGAACAGGGGATGTGCAACAACACTGTTATCCCAATAATAGGCGTTGTAGGCGTAGGTAATGGCATAGCACAAAAAATAGCCGATGGTCCATACTGCCAAAAGCATGAGCATCTTGGCAAAAACGATTTTGGGTCTTGCCAGTCCCTTGGTCACAACCGGAATCAGCGTACCCTTCTGGTATTCCCCGGTAAATGTCTGGTTGAAAATCAGCACCACAATCAACAGCGCCATGGGAACATTTTTATAGAACTGTACCCACGAATCCAATGCGGTTACCGTTACCTGCGTCACAACCAAGCCCTGACTCTCCAGAGAATCCGACAACACCTCCATCATCCACGGTGTGAGCTTCGCAATCGCCGGATTCATGACCCCGAACAGTCCGAAGAGAAGAAGTAAAATCCAGATACGTCCCGTGCGGACATTCTCCATCCATTCCTTTTTTATAAATGCTGTCATTTCCCAATCACCTCCAGGAATAAATCTTCCAGTGTAGGCTCCATCCGTTCGATACGAACAGGGGCGATGTTCCGGTCTGCCAGAAAATGTAACAACGCCGGTAATTGCTTCGGATTGACAAGCTTCACGCAGCCTTTACCAACATTTTCCATATCCGGAAACGCCGAAAGAATCTGCCTCGCATCCTCCGGCTTCTCCACCTCTATCTCTGTAGCTGTCTGCCGTCGCATGTGCCGCACTTCCTCAAGCTTCCCCTGCAATGCAATCTCACCTTCATGCAAAAAAGCGAGTTCATCGCAGATATGCTCCACATCAGACAATATATGCGTGGAAAACAGCACCGTTGTCTCTTTCTTTGCCGCTACCAGTATGTCAAGCAGCTCCTTTCGGCCGGCAGGATCCAGTGCCGATGTAGGTTCATCGCAAATCAGCAGCCTGGGACGATTGAGCAATGCCTGGGCAATTCCAAGACGCTGTTTCATTCCCCGGGAAAAGCCTTTGATACGCCGCTTCTCATTTCCAAGACCCACAAGTTCCAGCAGCTCTTCACTCCTGCTTTTGATTTCCTTAGATTCCATTCCCGTTATCTCACCACAAAGCCGAAGATATTCCATAGGGGTCATATACGTGTAAAATTCCGGAACATCCGGCAGATAGCCGATAAACCGGTTCGTCTTATTTTCTCCATAGTGAACCGGTGCACCGTCTACCAGTATTTCTCCCTTGTCACAGGCCAGAAGTCCTAAAATCAGCTTCATCGTCGTTGTCTTTCCCGCCCCATTTTGTCCCACAAATCCATAGATGGTGTGCTCCGGAACGGAAAAGGTCACATTTTTCAACACCTGTTTTGTGCCAAATCGTTTTTCAACCTTTGATAACGAAAGCATCTCCATATCAGCTGTCCTCTTTTCCTAACAGAAAATACAGAATCGGTCCTATGAATTCCATCCCGACAATCACAATCACGAGCCACATCACGCGACTTCCCCGCTTATAGGTATCATGGGTCAGGATATGTCGTATCGAAAATATCAAAAGTGCAATTTCCAAAATAATCAGAGGTACTATAAACGGTAATAATTCTTTCACATCCGGCATAATGCATTCCTCCCTTTGTCATGTATATTGAAGCAACTGTTCCATCAGTTTTTGATATTCCGCAGTGTCCTTCATGCCTGCAAACACCGGATAAGAAAGAGCCTGCAGAGCGTTTGTTATAAGAAAGCTTCGATCCCGGGGAAGCATATCTCCAAGAGGCAGCTGTTCAATCCATGAATCAATATGCTCAAAATAATCATCCCCGGCAAGATAATTTTTTTCGCAGACAAGCAGCCTTTTCACACAACCAACGAAACTGCCCAGCATGGATAGCGCCTGCTCCTGCTTCCCGTGCATCGCATCTGCAACCGCTGCCTGAAAATAAAACTGCGCCGCCACATTTGGATGAAGCGTATCCAGCTGATACGCCGCCATCACTGCCAGGACACGAGCAATTGTCTGTTCACACCGAACCTGCTCCTCTGCATGTAACGCGAGAGCTGCCGTCTCAACGCTAATCAGACTGATCAGATGCAGATAGGCCCGTATCTGCGTGTGGCTTTTTGCCATTTCAGTTTCTCCCGCCTGCTGGTAGGCCTGGATCAGCAACAAATCATCCTGCCCGGAAACCCGCATCGGATCTGCAATTGTCTCCAACATATCAATTGCCTTCCGGGGCTCACCAAGCTGCATGCACAAAATAGCCTCTATGGAAACCGCATCCTGCCGGGTGCCAAGCTCCTCACACTGTTTCGAGATATGTATACAATACCGCTTCGCTTCCTCCAGCATCGTCATTCCCGTCTCTTTTTCAGGTGCAAGCATAAAATGATTCAGATACAAAACCGTAATCTGCAATAAAAAGGGATAGCAGCTGTAATATCTGTGTGCATATTCCCTTGCATGTGACAGTGCCTGTTCAAACGGAAGTGTAGCAAATTCCTCACAAAGGCTCCCATAAATACGCCGAATCTCTTCCTTCGACAGCTGCGGTTCATATCCGATCAACGCATCCACCGTCACATCAAAAAAAGACGCCAGAAGAGGCAGAAGCATAATATCCGGATAGCCTTTTCCGGACTCCCATAGTTAAGGTTATTGCTTCCCCTGCGTACCGCATCCCGACACGCAGGGAGTTTCATTTAATCAATCTTTCCGATAAAGCGGTAGTAGATGTCTACCTTCTGCTTCCGGCAGCCATCCGGGCTTTTTACGGCTTCGTGTACCACGATTTTCTCAATCAGGGTGTTTAAAAGCTCGGTGGTCAGTTCCGTGGGATTTGAGTACTGCTTAATCAGTTCCACCCACTTCCCTG
>CALZBR010000033.1 GCA_945621435.1 uncultured Lachnospiraceae bacterium | reverse complement strand
TTATTGAAATCAGCTTATTAAGATTAGAATATTGAGGTTAGTTTACTGATTGAAAACGAGCATGGTTCGTAGGTATTTCAAATAAACATATAAGAAGGGGAAAGCGATGATTTTTAAGTGTAAGAACTGTGGGGGCAATGCAATCTACAGCCCTGAGAAGAACACAATGTTCTGTCCGTACTGTGAAAGTGTGAACAGTGAAGAACGGACAGATGTTTCGTCACCGGATATTACCATATGTCCCAGTTGTGGTGGTGAGATAAATATTCAGGAGCACACTTCTGCAACACAGTGTCCTTATTGTGAGAGCTATCTCATATTAAATGAGAGAGTGGAGGGACAGTATGCACCGAAGGTGCTGATTCCTTTTCAGATGGGAAAGGAGAACTGCAAGAAGCTTCTCCGCAATAAGTTCAAAAAGAATCTGTTTGCGCCTACGGATTTTCTGTCAGAAGCAAGGCTGAACGGTATGCGCGGTGATTATGTGCCTTACTGGTTCTACAATTATGACACTAACTGTGTGTTTCATGGAGAGGGGACCAAGATAAGGGTATGGAGAAGCGGAAATACTGAATATACAGAGACTTCCGTATATAGAATTGACAGAGATATGGACGTTGCATTTGACAAAATCCCGGCGGATGCTTCTTTGGCGATGCCGGATGAGATCATGGATCTGATGGAGCCATATGACTATTCCAAAATGATTGATTTTACGCCTGAATACATGTCCGGTTTCAATGGTGAAAAGTATAATATGCCTGCGGAACAGCTGGAGGACAGAGCCAGGAAGAAAATGAACGACGATGCCGTAGGACTGTTGAAGCAGAGTTATGCGGGGTATGGTACAGTTCGTACTCTGAGCCAGAATGTGAACGTGAAAAACAGCAGTAACTGCTATGGACTTCTGCCGGTCTGGAAATATATTTATACTTACAACGGGCAGGATTATCCCTTCTATGTCAACGGACAGACGGGCAAGATTGTAGGTGAGCCGCCTGTATCCAGGAAGAAGGTATTTGCATATACGGGAACTCTCTGGGCATGCCTTATGGCGATATTGCTGCTGGTGCCCCGGATTCTCGGATAAACAGAAGAAAGCTTGTATGAAACCTGAGGCAGCGAAGGAGAGGACAATATGGAAGACGAAATGAAGGATGTAAAAAAGATAGCCAGACAGCAGTATCTTAAATATTTCAGTGTCTGGTTTATAGGAATTCTTGTTCTGGCGGGTGTGGCTATCGCCAGTGCGATTTTCCTGAAAAAGCCAAAGGATGGCGCAGAGAGGAAAAATGACAAGGCGCCCGAGGAAAGAGTGTACGATTATGCCGGTATTCTGGACGATGAGGAAGAGGATAAGCTCCGGGATTACATAGCTGAGAAGGAAGAGAAGTATCAGGCAGACTTTGTTATTGTGACTCTGTATGAGCCGGTGGTGGGAGAAGAGGCTTATGAATACGGTCATCATTCCAAGGGCTGGCTGAAGGAGGATGACCTGAATGACTGGGAAGCTGCCATGATGGACATTGCAGACTATTTCTGGGATGAGAACAAATACGGATATAACAAAGGGTTTGAAGGAGATGGCTCTATTCTTGTAGATAATCGTTATCCGGAGAAGGATGCACGTGGCGAAAGCCAGCGCGGAGAGTGGCTTTCCACCAGCGGTAAGGTGGAGGATGCCCTGGGATATTATGACGTTGAGAGCGTTTTGTATGCCGTGGATGACTATTATGAAACGGATCCCTATAAGGCTTACAAGAGCTATATCGACAAGGTTTGTTATTACTTGGACAAAGGCGAAGGGAAAATGCAATTCGGCACCGGATATTATATCGGTGGCTTTTTCGTGATAACACTCATCTGTATCTTTTACTGTACCGGTCATCTGAAGGAAAATAAGTCAAAGGATACCACAACTGCAAGTACTTATGTAGTGGGCGGTAAGCCTCAGATGCGGAATGCGAATGACGCCTTGCTTCGAAAATCTGTTACCAAGAGAAGAATTGAGACCAGCAGCGGTTCCCATGGTGGCGGTGGCGGACATCATACCAGCCACAGTGGTGCAAGTCATGGCGGTGGCGGACACAGACATTAATAAGGTGTCGTATAGAGGGCAACAAGAGCATAAAAAGTGTTAAAAAAAGAGTACCCACATGACGGTATGGGTACTCTTTTTATGTGGCGCATAATGCGCATTGCTTCTATAAACTCAAGAATTCTATAATCTCAAGAAACTTAAGCCATCTCGTTCACAGCCTTGCTCAGACGGGAAACCTTGCGGGCAACGTTGTTCTTGTGATAAACGCCCTTGCTTCCGGCCATCTCGATGGTCTTGGTAGCAGCAGCAAGCTCTGCGGTAGCAGCAGCCTTGTCACCAGACTCGATTGCAGCAAATACCTTCTTCATTGCAGTCTTAACGCCGGACTTGATAGATTTGTTTCTGTCAGCTCTCTGACGATTTACCTGAATTCTCTTCTTAGCGGATTTAATGTTAGCCAAGTTAAACACCTCCATTTATATACTGTGATTCATGACAATGATTATTTGCTTTAACCTGACACGGCGATTAACGCAAACATACTCTAGTAGTTTAGATGATGTGGGAATGTTTGTCAATACATAATTTCGAATATTTTGGCAAAAATGATAGAAACAAAATCTATAAAGAAAGAGAAGAGGTTATGGGAAGTTTTCAGGTGAGAACGGATCTTGCACTGGAGGCCAGAGAGAGCATACATGATGCAGACGGAGAGCTGAGAGGAGTGCAGGTGGAAGAGTACTATCTTGAAAAAGAGGATGTCAGAGTTACGAAGGTTTCCATTGATACGAAGAATGCCGCTAAGGCAATGGGGAAGCCTATGGGAATCTATGTAACCATGGAGGCACCCGCCATGGTGGAGCCGGATGAGGCCTGCCACAGGGAAATCTCTGCCTGTTTTGCGGAGGAGCTGCTAAAGCTGTTGCCGGGAGAAGGACAGGAGAAAAATGTGCTGGTGGTGGGACTCGGGAACAGAGAGGTGACGGCTGATGCGCTGGGACCTCAGGCGGTGGACAATCTGCTCATCACCAGGCATATCGTGAAGGAGTATGGTACTGCGGCATATAATTGCAGCAAAATGAACCTCCTGAGTGCTCTGGAGCCGGGAGTGATGGCCAAGACAGGGATGGAGACTGCAGAGATTGTCAAGGGTGTGGTGAGGGAGACGTCGCCGGACGTGCTGATTGTCATAGATGCCCTGGCTGCCCGCAGCACAAAGCGCCTGAACCGTACCATACAGATAACCAATACGGGCATACAGCCGGGATCCGGTGTGGGCAACCACCGGAATGCTTTGACCAGAGATACCCTTGGGGTGCCGGTGATTGCGGTGGGAATTCCTACGGTAGTGGACGCGGCGACCATTGTAATGGATGCCATGGAAAAGCTGCTGGAGGAGGAAAAGGAAAGTGCGGGGACAGAAGGAATGCACTATTTCAGCAGGCAGAATCAGCTTTTTTCGGAGCTCAACAACATGTATATGACAGGGAAAGACATTGATGCTGTCATCAAAAGAATCAGCTATACCATTTCCGAAGGAATCAACATGGCGATGGAGAAGGAGATGGCATAGAGCGATGAAATGCATGGATTGTGTGCCGGAATAAGAATCGGATAGCGAATGGAGTGCCTGCCGGAATAAAAAACGGATAGCGAATGGAATAACCACAAAGGACATATACTGGTATGACAAAGTAGCCGGGAGAGTGTGGTGGCAAAGAGAAACAAGCTGTGGGCGGGAGCGATGGTAGTGGTACTTTTTTGGATAGTCGTGAAGTCAGGAGGCTCCGGAGAAAAAGGGGGACTGGAAAAGGCCTTCCGGGCAGAGCTGGGTGACATTCTTAAGGAAAGTGTATATGCAACCTTCTGTCCCGGTTTATTGATAGCGGAAGAGGGTTCTCAGGGCAATCTTCTGCTGCAGACTCAGATAGATACGGTCTTTCCGCTCTATGGCTATGTCTCCGCAGACATGGCAGAGGGGTGGGAAGACCGGTCCGGTTATGAAGTCTGTGTGGATGGTGTATATGGACAGTCGGGGAGTTCCGGTCAGAGAGAAGGGCATGTGGGAGCGGGGAATATTGCCCCCGGGCATGGCACCGGGAGTTCCGGAAGCATCAGACAGGAGGACTATGCAGGCACCGGGAGTTCCGGAAGCATCAGACAGAAGGACGATGAAGGCTCCGGGAGCCTCGGGCAGAATGGAACGGACCCGCAGCAGACTGACGGAAGCGGAATCACAGATAACCGGTATGATACGGTCCGGCAGGAGAATGCGGAAGAGAAGGCACTGCAGGAGCTTCTTCGGGAGGAAAATGAAGCGGTGATAAATCACGGAAATTCCGGCACCGGTTTTATCCCTCATGAGAGACAGGCGCAGGTGTCTCTGGGGGCAATGGAGGATTTCGACACTCTGGTAAACTCTTTTTATATCGTGGATGCCAATACCATGGTGGGAAGCAATCAGTTGGACATCCATCGTTTCCTGGAAAAGGATATGAGGGTGGATCAAAATGTCCCGGGGCCACAGATTTTGATTTTTCATACTCATTCCAGAGAGACCTTCGCAGACTCCCGGTCGGGGGAGGAGGCAGATACCATTGTAGGCGTGGGAGAGCAGCTGGCAGAGATCCTGCGCAGGGACTATGGATATACGGTGCTGCACCATACGGTCAGTTATGACGCTGAAGGGCAGGATGACGCCTACACAAGGGCTTTGCCGGAGGTGGAACAGCTTCTGAAGGATAACCCGTCGATACAGGTTGTGATTGATTTACATAGAGATGAGATGCCGGAGGGGAAGCGGCTGGTTATGGATCTGGACGGCAGACCCACCGCCAGGTTCATGTTTTTTAATGGTTTGTCCCGCACCAAAAAAACAGGGAATATTTCCTATCTGTATAATGAAAACCTTGAGGCTAACCTGGCGTTTTCTTTTCAGATGCAGCTCAAGGCGGCGGAGTATTATCCGGGACTGACCAGAAAAATCTACCTCAAGGGATACCGGTACAATATGCACCTGAAGGATAAATATCTGCTGATTGAGCTGGGAGCGCAGAACAATACCCTGGAGGAGGTCATGAATGCCTGCGACCCTCTGGCACATATCCTTGATCTGGTGCTGTCCGGGGAGAGCGCCACGGGAAAGTATTCCACCTATGGACAGTGAGGGGGGATATGTGTTAAAATATTACCAAATTTGCACAAATCAAGCGATGTAAAGTGAGGAAAAGGATTCATGGCAGCAGTAGACCGGAGCAAAATCAGGAATTTTTGTATCGTTGCTCATATAGATCACGGTAAGTCAACCCTGGCAGACCGTATTATCGAGAAGACAGGACTTCTGACCAGCAGGGAGATGCAGGATCAGGTATTGGATAACATGGAGCTGGAGAGGGAGAGAGGTATCACCATCAAGGCTCAGACGGTACGGACCGTATATAAGGCAAAGGACGGGGAGGAGTACATTTTTAATCTGATCGATACCCCCGGCCATGTGGACTTCAACTATGAGGTAAGCCGTTCCCTGGCGGCCTGCGACGGTGCCATACTGGTGGTGGACGCCGCCCAGGGGATAGAGGCCCAGACCCTGGCAAACGTATATCTGGCGCTGGATCATGACCTGGATGTATTTCCGGTCATCAATAAGATTGACCTGCCCAGCGCAGAGCCCCAGAGGGTCATCGAGGAGATTGAGGATGTGATCGGTATTGAGGCTCAGGACGCCCCTCTGATCTCTGCGAAAAACGGCATCGGTATTGATGAGGTGCTGGAACAGGTGGTGACGAAGATTCCCGCCCCCAAGGGAGACCCGGAGGCGCCCCTGAAGGCTTTGATCTTTGATTCCCTGTATGACTCCTACAAGGGGGTTATCATTTTCTGCCGTATCGTGGAGGGTACGGTAAAGAAAGGTACCAATATCCGTATGATGGCTACCGGAGCCAGGGAAGAGGTGGTGGAGGTAGGATATTTCGGCGCAGGCCAGTTCATCCCCTGTGAGGAGCTGTCTGCGGGGATGGTAGGTTATATCACGGCATCCATCAAAAATGTGAAGGATACGGCAGTAGGCGATACCGTAACGGATGCGGACAGGCCCTGTGCGGAGCCCCTGCCCGGTTATAAAAAGGTGCTGTCCATGGTGTATTGCGGACTCTATCCTGCAGACGGCGCAAAATATCCGGACCTGAGGGATGCCCTGGAAAAGCTGCAGCTCAATGATGCATCCCTGAATTTTGAACCTGAGACCTCCATTGCCCTGGGCTTTGGCTTCCGTTGCGGATTCCTGGGACTGTTGCATCTGGATGTGATTCAGGAGCGGCTGGAGAGAGAGTACAATCTGGATCTGGTGACCACGGCGCCCGGCGTAGTATATAAGGTGTTTAAGACCAACGGCGAGGTGATTGAGCTCACCAACCCCTCCAATCTGCCGGATGCTGCGGAGATTGAGCATATGGAGGAGCCCATTGTGACGGCGGAGATTATGGTGACCTCTGAGTTCATCGGATCCATCATGGAGCTGTGCCAGGAGAGGAGAGGCCGTTATCTGGGAATGGAATACATTGAGGGAACCAGAGCACTGTTGAAGTATGAGCTTCCCCTGAATGAGATCATCTATGATTTCTTTGATGCCCTGAAGTCGCGCTCCAGAGGCTATGCCTCCTTCGACTATGACATCAAGGGCTACGAGCCCTCCAAGCTGGTGAAGCTGGATATTCTCATTAACCATGAAGAGGTGGATGCCCTGTCCTTCATCGTCCACGGAGATTCTGCTTACGAGCGCGGAAGAAAAATGTGCGAGAAGCTGAAGGAAGAGATTCCCAGACATCTGTTTGAGATTCCTATCCAGGCGGCCGTGGGCGGCAAGGTCATTGCCAGAGAGACGGTAAAGGCAATGCGCAAGGATGTGCTGGCTAAGTGCTACGGCGGTGATATTACCCGTAAGAAGAAACTGTTGGAGAAGCAGAAGGAGGGAAAGAAGCGTATGCGCCAGGTAGGCAACGTGGAGATCCCCCAGAAGGCATTTATGAGTGTGTTGAAGCTGGATGACAAGTAAGAAAAAAGAACTGGAGCTATATATTCATATTCCCTTTTGCATCAGAAAGTGTCTCTACTGTGACTTTTTGTCCGGACCGGCTGATGAGAGCCGCAAGACAGCCTATATGGAGGCTCTTGCAAGGGAAATCGAGGGACGTGCCGGGGAACTTGCAGAGTATCAGGTGAGCTCTGTGTTTGTCGGAGGCGGCACGCCTTCTGTGGCGGAGGTCGGGCAGCTTGCCCGGCTTCTTTGGGTGGTGCGGGAAAAATATCAGCTGACAGAGGATGTTGAGATCACCGTGGAGGTGAACCCCGGCACGGTAGACAGGGAGAAGCTGGAGGTCTACCGGGCAGCAGGCGTCAACCGTCTCAGCATAGGTCTCCAGTCGGCGGATGACGGGGAGCTGGCCTCCATCGGAAGAATCCATACAGTGAAGCAGTTCGAGGAAGCTTACGGGGCAGCGGTGGCAGCAGGCTTTGAGAATATCAATGTGGACGTGATGAGCGCCCTGCCCGGGCAGAACAGAGAGAATTACAGGCGTACCCTGGAATATGTGACCGGATTGCAGCCGAAGCCTGCGCATATCTCTGCCTACAGCCTGATTTTGGAGGAAGGAACACCCCTGTATGAGAGGGTGCAGACGGGAGAGATAGAGCTTGTGGAGGAAGAGACAGACCGCCTGATGTATGCGGATACGAAGGAACTCCTGAAGGCGGCGGGATATGAGCGCTATGAGATTTCCAATTATGCGCTTCCCGGACGGGAGTGCCGCCACAACTGCGGATATTGGACCAGGAAGAATTATGTGGGCTTCGGAATCGGTGCAGCTTCCCTGCTGGAAAATGTGAGATTTCGAAACACAGATGATATGAGGCAATACCTGAAAAGTCCGCTGGAGTGTCGGAGGGATTGGCAGCAGCTGACCCCGGGGGAGCGACAGGAGGAATTCATGTTTCTGGGACTGCGGCTTACGGCAGGGATTTCCACGGACGCTTTTGCAGCGGAATTCGGTGTTACCACGGAGCAGGTGTACGGGGACGTGATTCGAAAAAATCTGCAGGATGGGCTGCTGGTCTGTGCGGAGAATGGAGCAAGGATTGCCCTGACGGAAAGGGGACTGGATCTGGCCAACTATGTGATGTCACAGTTTTTGCAGGACTAGGGATGTGGTGTCAGGAGTTTTTGCGGGAATAGAGGAAAGTAACATAGTGACAGGCACTGCGGACAAAAATGGCACATAAACTATTGTTAAGACCAAAATCCGCGGGGGAACGTTTTGAGGACTTTTCAAAAACCGCTGACCCAGGGAGAGGAAGCAGAATATATCCGGTTGCTGCATGAAGGAAATGAAGAGCAGGTGAAGCAGGCGAAGGATATTTTGATAGAACGCAATATGAGACTGGTGGCACATATCGCCAGAAAATATCAGAATACGGATGAGGATATGGAGGATCTGATTTCTATCGGCTGTATCGGTCTGATCAAGGCGGTTGACAGCTTTGACAATCGCAAGGGCAGGCTTGCCACCTATGCCTGCAGGTGTATTGACAATGAATTGCTGATGCTGATGCGGGGGAAAAAGAAGACCTCCAGGGAAGTTTCCCTGTTTGAACCTATCGGACAGGATAAAGAGGGAAATGAGATTCAGCTGGTGGATGTGATTGAGCAACAACAGACGGATGCACTGGAGGAAATGGAGCGAAAGGAGAACATAAAGCGGCTTGCGGTTTATTTTGAAGAGTGTCTGACTCCCCGGGAGAGAACCATACTGATGATGAGATACGGTCTGAACGGAACTCCGGAGATTACGCAGAATGAAATCGGCAGGTCCATGGGGATCTCCAGAAGCTATGTGTCCCGGATTGAGCGGAAGGCCCTGAATAAGCTAAAAACAAGATTTATGCAGAATAGTTAGATTTATGTTTGTCTTTTCAGACAATTTCGTATATAATACAAAAGAGAGTTACCAGAGAAGAGGGAGACTGTTTATGGAGTTTGTTAGGATGGAGGATCTCAGGGTAGGTATGAGACTTGCCAGCCCTATCTACAACAAAAAGGGCGTTATGCTGTTTGAACGCGATACCAGGCTTACGGTTCAGGGTATTGAAAGCGTAAAGAATTTCGGACTGCTTGGAATGTACATTCTTGATCCGTCGGAGCCTCTGCCGCCCATGTCGGAGGAGGATCTGGAGTCCGAGCGTTTCCAGATTATTACCGGTTCGTCGATTCAGGAAGAATTGGATAGGCTGGTCAATACGAAAAAGCAGACGAAGATTGAAAATATTGCCTCCATGATTATCCGCAAATACGGCTATCTGGAGGGCAAGGTTACTATTTATCAGAATCTCCGCAGCCAGGATGATTTCATCAGCAGACATTCTTTAAATGTAGCAACCTTATGTGCCATGATCACCCATGTCATGAATGTACGTGTGGATGAAAAGCTGCTGATTGTGCAGGCGGCACTGGTACATGACATCGGGAAACAGTCCGTTCCCAATCAGTTTTTATATGCGAAGGAGCAGACGGAGGATATCAAGAAAGATATTTACCAGAAGCATTTGGAAGGCCTGGACCTGGTGGAACAGGCTTTTGGAAACGGTAAGGTCATTAAGCGCATGTGCAGTCAGGCGGCCAGAGTGCAACATGACTGGGAAAATGGTATAGAATCTTCCCTGAGCGGCAAGCTGGTTCTGGGAGCCAGGATTCTGCTGGTGGCAAACCGCTATGATGAAATGACGGCCATGAACCTGCAGGGAGAAGCGCAATCAGAAGTTCAGGCACTTCGGGAATTTGAAAAGTATCCGGAGATCTATGATCCGGAAGTGGTTGCGGCTCTGATCAGGTCGGTGAACATACTGTTCCCGGGAAACATTGTAGAGCTGAATACCGGGGAAAAAGCCCTGGTGCTCTCGGAGAATTCAGGAGATGTATTGAGACCAACCGTGCTGATCTTCAGCGATAACAGTATTATGGATCTGTCGCTGGCTGAGAATAGGGATTTCAGCGTGGTGGATATTGTAAAGACTCTGGATAACAGGCACGTTATGAGCAGTATTGAATGACAGACCTGTCTGTGGCAGGTGATACACATACCGGAAGTGTTGGAGACTGAGAAATGCTTCCGGTGTGTGGAAGCGGAAATATAAATCCTAAAACAAATCATAAAACGAATCATAAAACAAATCAAAAAACGATTCCTAAAATCAATCAAAAAATCAGGAAATATTTCAATTCACAAATCCAAGCAAGATTTATTCATCAAATTTCATAAGGAGGTATTTTATGTTTAGCACAGTTCTTTCAGGTGCTCTGATAGGAGTATCTGCATATCTTGTGTCTGCGGAGGTGGACATTGCACAGGGGCTGCCATGTTTTTCTATGGTGGGCTCGCTGGGCGGCGAGGTAAAGGAGTCCAGGGAGCGGGTGTCGGTCGCACTGAAAAATGCGGGGTTCGAACTGCCGCCCAAGAGGATTACCGTCAATCTGTCGCCGGCTGACAAAAGGAAGGATGGTACAGCCTTTGATTTGGCTATTGCCATTGGAATCCTGGAGGCCTTGGGGTATTTTGAAGCTGACGCCTCAAAGGACATTCTGTTTCTGGGAGAGCTTGGTCTGGACGGAGAAGTCAAGAAAGTCAGAGGTGTCCTGCCCATTGTGAGAGAGGCTGCAAAGAGAGGAATCAGGCAGTGTATTGTTCCCGCGGTAAATGCCGGGGAGGGCGCTGTTATCCCGGGGATCCGGGTGAGAGGAGCGGCACATATCAGTGAGGTCTTTGCATTCCTGAGGGAGCGGGAGGAAAGCATGCGTGAACTGATACTGCCGGCCCAAGGTGTGGGAAGGGGGGAAGAGTCTTCGGAAGAGAGGGAAAAACAGTTGGATTTTGCGGATGTCTACGGACAGGAGGGGGCAAAACGGGCAGCAGAGATCGCGGCTGCAGGTTTTCACAATCTGCTTATGGTAGGACCTCCGGGAGCAGGAAAATCCATGATAGCCAAGCGGATTCCGGGAATCATGCCGCCGCTGACCCTGGAGGAAAGTCTGGAAGTCACTACGGTGGCAAGTGTGGCAGGTATCCTGGAGGAAGGTAGCGGTCTGGTCACGAAGCGCCCGTTCTGCAGTCCCCATCATACCATTTCCCAACCGGCTCTTGTGGGAGGAAGCATCAATCCCAGACCCGGCGTGATATCCCTGGCTCACAGAGGTGTGCTTTTCCTGGACGAGCTTCCGGAATTTCAAAGGGCTTCGCTGGACGCCATGCGGCAGCCCCTGGAGGAGCGGAAGGTCTATGTCTCCAGGATGGGAGCAAGCGTTGTTTTTCCAAGTGAATTTATGCTGGTGTGTGCGATGAATCCCTGCCCGTGCGGATATTATCCGGACAGAAACAGGTGTAAATGTACGGAATCTCAGATTAAAAGGTATATGGGGAAAGTGTCGGGACCTATTTTAGACCGGATTGACCTCTGTGTTGAGCTGCAACCTGTGGCAATCTCCGGATTACATATGGGAAGCGGGGAGGAAAGCAGCGAAGCGATCAGAAAGAGGGTTTTGCGGGCGAGAGAGCGGCAGGCGGAAAGGTTTCAGGGGAGTCACTGCAGGTTCAATGCAGACATTGACGTCACAAATATCGGTGAATTCTGTGCACTGGGAGCGGAAGAGAAGGCTTTTGCGGAGAAGCTATACGATTCTCTGCAGCTTAGTGCCAGAGCCTATCACAGAATCATCAAAGTAGCAAGAACCATAGCAGATCTGGAGGGGGCTGAGAGAATCGGGACAGAGCATCTTATGGAGGCTTCCTTTTACAGACCTTCTCTGGAATATTGGATATAAAGAAGGGAAGAGAGGTAAGAAAATTGCAGATAAAAGAGAACAAGCAGGAAATATGGCGCCTGGATCAAGGTGATGCGGAATATCCGGACAGATTGCGGGAGATTCCGTCTTCTCCAAAGAGATTGTTTGGCATCGGCCGGTTGCCGGACGAGAATCTTCCTTCGGTTGCGATGATTGGGGCAAGAGATTGTTCGGAATACGGAAAGTATGTGGCAAAGGGATTGGGAACGCTTCTCGGCAGAGAGGGAATCCAGGTCATCAGCGGGATGGCAAGGGGAATTGACGGAATCGGTCAGCGTGCGGCGCTGGAGGCCGGGGGAAGTTCCTTTGGAATCCTGGGAAGCGGAGTGGATATCTGTTATCCGGCGGAGAACAGGGATCTGTATGAGCGCCTCATGATATGCGGAGGCATCGTGTCGGAATATGAACCGGGGACGCCTGCCAGACCTCAGAATTTTGCGGCCAGAAACCGAATCGTCAGCGGTCTGGCGGATGTGGTGGTCGTGGTGGAGGCAAGGATGAAAAGCGGAACGCTGATCACCGTGGATATGGCATTGGAACAGGGGAGAGAGGTCTATGCGGTACCCGGAAGAATCACGGAACGACTCAGCGACGGCTGCAACAGCCTGATCCGATTCGGGGCGGGGATGCTGCTGGATGGCAAGGATTTTGTGCGGGAGGTATGGGATGTATTTGAGAGAAAAAGAACCGGGAACACGAGGCTTGGAAAGGAAATCCGGACAAAGATGAAAGAGTGTGAGAACCTACGGAGTGGAAAGGAGCGGGGAGACGAAAAAAAGAAAGACGGAGATAGAATGACGCAGCTGCCGCTTCCTCTTTCCGAGATTTATGATGCTCTGGATTTTGCCCCAAAATCGGTTTCGGAGATCAAGAGAGGGCTTACAGAGCAATATGAGGACAGGCAGATAATAACGTATCTGATGCAGCTGTGTATGGAAGAAATGGCTGTACAGGTAAGCCCCGGACAATTCTGTATCAGAAAAAAGTGATTTTGCCGTATTGCTTATTGGAGGAGGACAGTTTAAGATAGAGAGAAGAGAGTTTTTTGGAGGAGGATACTATGTTCAGAGATCATACACGTACAGTGACTATCGGAGACAGGAAGATAGGCGGTGGAAACCCCATTCTGATTCAGTCAATGACGAATACAAGAACGGAGGACGTGTCGGCAACGGTGGAGCAGATCCTCAGATTGGAGAAGGCGGGTTGTGAGATAATACGTTGTACGGTGCCTACCATGGAGGCGGCAGAAGCGATCGGAGAGATTAAAAAGCAGATCCATATTCCACTGGTGGCAGACATTCATTTTGACTATAAAATGGCCATAGCAGCCATCCGAAACGGAGCGGATAAGATTCGCATCAATCCCGGCAATATCGGTGGAGCGGATAGAGTCAGGGCGGTGGTAGATGCCGCCGCGGAGAGAAATATTCCCATCCGCGTGGGGGTTAACAGCGGTTCCCTGGAGAAGAATCTGGTGGAAAAGTACGGTGGCGTTACCGCTGAGGGAATCGTGGAAAGTGCGCTGGATAAGGTAAGGATGATTGAGGAGCTGGATTATCATAATCTGGTGATCAGCATCAAGTCTTCGGATGTGTTGATGTGCGTCAGAGCCCATGAGCTTTTGGCTGACAAGACGGAATATCCGTTGCATGTAGGGATTACGGAAGCAGGAACGGTGCAGAGCGGTAATATTAAGTCTGCGATTGGTCTGGGGTTGATCCTGAACCAGGGTATCGGAGATACGATTCGGGTTTCCCTCACGGGAGATCCGGTGGAGGAGATACGGTCTGCGAAGCTGATACTGCGTACTCTGGGACTGCGCAAGGGCGGAATAGAGGTGGTATCCTGCCCGACCTGCGGCAGAACAAGAATTGACCTGATCGGTCTGGCACAACAGGTGGAGCGGCTGGTGGAGGATTATCCTCTGGATATCAAGGTAGCAGTCATGGGCTGTGCCGTGAACGGTCCGGGAGAAGCGAAGGAAGCTGACCTGGGTGTGGCAGGGGGCTGCGGAGAAGGACTGCTTTTCCGGCATGGGGAGATTCTGAAGAAGGTTCCCGAGACGGAGCTGCTGAATGCATTAAAAGAAGAATTAGATAAATGGACAGGTGATTAAGTAATGACAAAGGCTTTTTTTGACGTTTTTCCGACTTTGAATATAGAAGGCCCGCTCCATGATCTGCTGGAGCAGTCGCAGGTGGAACGGGTGTCTGCTTCGCGACAGAGGGACTCTGTTCATGTCTATCTCTTCAGTACCCGGCTCATTGGGAAGGAAGAGATCTGGCAGGCGGAAAAAGAAATCAAGAATCAGCTTTTTCCCAAGGTTGCGGTTACGGTGACGATTCATGAGAGGTTTGAGCTTTCGTCTCAGTATACGCCGGAAAACCTGATGGCTGTCTACAGACAGGGGATTCAGGAGGAACTGAAGAGATACAGTCATGTGGAGTTTATGGCGTTTAAAAACGCAGTCATCACTTATCCCGAGCCGGAGCATATGCTGGTGGAGCTGGAAGATACTGTCCTGAACCGCGGTGTTGAGCCGGAGCTTGTCCGGATACTGGAAAAAGTGCTGGTGGAGCGCTGCGGGCTCAAATGTTCGGTGGAAATGTGCTACAGGGAGCCGAGAGAAAGAAAGTATGCCCGGGACGACGAACTGAAGATTCAGTTGAAGGTAAATGAGATCTGCAAGCGGGTATACGGAGAGAAACCAAGCGGCGACAGCGAAGGACAGGGTACCGGTCAGACGAACCCGGAAGCCGGGCAGAAAGAACAGACGGAAGGTGCAGCAGGTGCAGCGCAAGGCGGTGCTGCCGGTGAGGGGAAGGGCAGTGCAACAGGCGCAGAATCCGGCAAAACCTCTTTTGGAAAGACAAATCCGGGATACAGCCGGACCAAAGGATATGGAAGAGGCGACTCCCGTAAGAATGAGTTCCGCAGGGGAGACAATACAAGGGGAATCAGGCTGTCGGACAATCCGGATGTGATATTCGGAAGAGACTTCGGGGAGGAAGCCATCACAATAGAGGAGATCATCGGCGACCTGGGAGAGGTGACTATCCGAGGCAAGATCCTGAAGACGGACAGCAGAGAGCTGAAGAAGAAAAATGATGGCAACAATGAAAAGACGATTGAAAAAACCATTGTGATGTTTGATATTACAGACTTTACGGATACCATAGGAGTCAAGGTATTCGTGAAGAATGAGTTCGTGAAGGAACTGCTGGGGAATCTGAAGCCCGGAAGCTTTGTGAAGCTTCAGGGAATGGTAAATATGGATAAGTTTGACCACGATCTGTCGGTGAATTCCGTCTATGGTATCAAGAAAATTCCGGATTTTACGGTTAAGAGGGCTGATACCTACCCCCATAAGAGAGTAGAGCTGCATTGCCATACCAAAATGAGTGATATGGATGGTGTCTCCGAGGCCAAGGATATCGTAAAGAGGGCCTACCAGTGGGGACATAAGGCGATCGCAATCACGGATCATGGCGTGGTGCAGAGCTTTACCGATGCGAACCACGTCTGGGATGATCTGTGGAAGGCAGAGCAGAAGAAAAGACAGGAGGCCGGAGAGAGCAATCCGGACAGCCAGGATTTCTTCAAGATTCTCTACGGTGTTGAGGCATACCTGGTGGATGATCTGAAGGAGATCGTCTCCGGAGACAGGGGACAGACTCTGAAGGATGATTTTGTGGTATTTGATATCGAGACCACCGGTTTTTCACCGGTTACCAATCAGATCATAGAGATTGGTGCGGTGAAGATCTCCGAGGGCAAAATCGTGGACAGATTTTCTGCCTTTGTCAATCCCAGGGTGCCTATTCCTTATGAGATTGAGAAACTGACCGGCATCCGGGACGATATGGTGGCGGATGCGCCGCCGATTGAAGAGGTGCTTCCGAAGTTCCTGGAATTCTCTGAGGATTGTGTGCTGGTGGCGCACAATGCGGGTTTTGATATGAGCTTTATCAGGGAAAACGCGGCAAGGCAGGGATTTTCCACAGAGTTTACCTGCGTGGATACCGTGGGGATTGCCAGAGTGCTTCTGCCCAACCAGGCCAAGCACACCCTGGATGCCGTTGCCAAGACCCTGGGGATTTCCCTGGACAATCATCATCGTGCGGTGGATGATGCGGAGTGTACTGCCCGGATTTTTGAAAAGTTTATCCCTATGCTCACAGAACAGGGTGTGACGACTCTGGAACAGGTCAACGCCATGTGTGCGGACAGTGTGGAGCTGGTGAAGAAATCTCCCTCCTACCATGCAATTATCCTTGCAAAGAATGATTTGGGACGCATCAATCTGTACCGGCTGGTGTCAGAGTCCCATCTGACCTATTTCAGTAGACATCCCCGGATTCCCAAGAGTCTCGTGATGAAGTACAGGGAGGGGCTGATCCTGGGAAGCGCCTGCGAGGCGGGAGAGCTGTACCGTGCGCTACTGGACGGACAGAGCGATATGCAGATAGCCAGGCTGGTGAATTTCTATGACTATCTGGAGGTGCAGCCCTGCGGGAACAATCAGTTTATGATTCACTCCGAGAAGATTCGCAATGTGAATTCCGTGGAGGATATTCAGAAGCTCAACGCCAGAATCGTGAAGCTGGGCGAAGAGTTCCACAAGCCTGTGGTGGCTACCTGTGATGTGCATTTCCTGGACCCCCAGGACGAGATCTACCGTCGTATCATCATGACGGGCAAGGGCTTCGAGGATGCGGATCAGCAGCCGCCGCTGTATCTTCATACGACAGAGGAGATGCTGGAGGAGTTCTCTTACCTGGGCAGTGACAAGGCCTATGAGATCGTGGTGAAAAACACCAATATGATCGCGGATATGTGCGAAAGCATTTCTCCCGTGCGACCGGACAAGTGTCCCCCCGTCATTGAAGACAGTGACAAGACCCTGACCAGAATCTGCTATGACAGAGCCCATGAGATCTATGGTCCCAATCTGCCTGCCGTGGTGGAAGAGCGCCTGGAGCGGGAGCTGAATTCCATCATCAAGAACGGATTTGCGGTGATGTATATCATCGCCCAGAAGCTGGTGTGGAAATCTGTGGAGGACGGGTATCTGGTGGGCTCCCGGGGAAGCGTGGGAAGCTCCTTTGTGGCTACCATGTCGGGAATCACGGAGATCAATCCCCTGAGTCCTCATTATTATTGCAGTAAATGCCACTATGTGGACTTTGACAGCGACGAGGTCAAGGCTTACGCCGGTACGGCGGGGATTGACATGCCGGATAAGGCCTGCCCGAACTGCGGGGAACCGCTACATAAGGAAGGCTTTGACATCCCCTTCGAGACCTTCCTTGGCTTCAAGGGAGACAAGGAGCCGGATATCGACCTGAACTTCTCCGGAGAGTATCAGTCCAAGGCTCATAAATATACGGAGGTTATCTTTGGCGCGGGACAGACCTTCCGCGCGGGAACCATAGCGACGCTGGCGGATAAGACGGCATTCGGATATGTGAAGAACTACTTTGAAGAACGGGGAAAACACAAGAGAAACAGCGAGATTGACCGCATCGTGACGGGATGTGTGGGAGTGCGGCGCAGTACCGGACAGCACCCCGGCGGTATCGTAGTGCTGCCCTTGGGGCAGGATATCAATTCTTTTACGCCGGTACAGCATCCCGCCAACGATATGACCACGGATACCATTACCACTCACTTTGACTATCATTCCATTGACCATAACCTGTTGAAGCTTGACATTCTGGGACACGATGATCCCACCATGATCCGTATGCTGCAGGATATGACCGGAAGGGATCCGCTGACCATTCCCCTGGACGGACCGGAGGTCATGAGCCTGTTCCAGAATACGGAAGCCCTGGGCATCACACCGGAGCAGATAGGCGGTACAAAGCTTGGCTGTCTGGGTATCCCGGAGTTTGGTACGGATTTTGCCATGGGCATGGTCATCGAAGCTCAGCCCAAATCCTTTTCGGATCTGGTCAGAATCTCGGGACTTTCCCATGGTACGAACGTATGGCTGGGCAATGCCCAGGATCTGATCCGGGATGGCATTGCCACCATTTCCACCTGTGTGTGTACCCGTGACGACATCATGACCTACCTGATCAACAAGGGCGTGGAGCCGGAGAAATCCTTCAAAATCATGGAGGCGGTGCGCAAGGGAACGGTGGCAAAGGGCAAGATCAAGCCGGAGCAGTGGGCGGAATGGAAGGAGGACATGATAGCCCATGAGGTACCGGACTGGTATATCAAGTCCTGTGAAAAGATTGAATACATGTTCCCCAAGGCACATGCGGCAGCGTACGTTATGATGGCCTGGCGTATTGCCTATTGCAAGATACATTACCCGTTGGCGTATTACGGTGCCTTTTTCAGCATTCGCGCCAAGGCTTTTTCTTATGAGATGATGTGCCAGGGGCAGGAACATCTGGAGAGCATCATGAGAGAGTATAAGCGCCGTATGGATGCACCCAAGGACGCGGGACTTGCGCCCCTTTCCAACAAGGAGGAGGCGGCCTACGGTGATATGCGTATCGTGCAGGAGATGTACGCCAGAGGATTCGAGTTTGAACCCATCGATATCTTCCGTGCCCAGTCCAGATCCTTCCAGATTGTGGGAGATAAGCTCATGCCGTCCCTGAACAGCATCGACGGTCTGGGAGAAAAAGCGGCGGATGCCATCGTGGAAGCGGCAAAGGACGGGCCGTTCCTGTCCAGAGATGATTTCCGCGACAGAACCAAAGTGTCCAAGACAGTGGTGGACATGATGGCGGAGCTGGGACTGCTGGGAAATCTTCCCGAGTCCAATCAGCTGAGTTTGTTTGATCTATAAATTTTATAAATAGGAGGAAAAGAAAATGATCGACGTAAAGGCAAAAATCAATGAGGTAGTGGAGAAGGTGACCAAGGACAAGGACCTGAAGGAGAAATTCCAGAAGGATCCCATCAAGACCGTGGAGGGAATCATTGGTGTTGACCTGCCGGATGATGCAATGCAGAAGGTAGTGGAGGGCGTAAAGGGAAAGATTTCCCTGGATAAGCTGTCCGGTGCCCTGGATTCCGTAAAGAAACTGTTTTAAACAGTTTCTTTACGGTTCTTTTGTCGGAGCGTTCATAAGTGTAATTCATAAAACGGTATCACTTAATATGTCAACGCATGTCTAAGATGCAAAAACATATCTGTAGTCATTCTAAAAACAATTTCAAACCAATCCAGCTAATATATATTCCAGAGCAAAAGTATTGAAAAATGATAACACATATGTTATCCTAAACTTAGGAAAGGAGTCTCTGCATTTGTATACAGTAGAATTCTATGAAGACGTAAAGGGAGAATCAGAAGTACGAAATTATCTTGATGAATTAAAAAAGAAAGCAGAAACAGATAAAAATGCAAGAGTGAACAGAGAAAAAATACTTGCTTATATTAAAGCATTATCAGCGTATGGTACCAGAATAGGTAAACCAATCGTTAAACATATAGAGGGAGATTTATGGGAACTGCGACCATTAAGCAATCGTATATTTTTCTTTTACTGGAAAGATAATAAATTTGTGCTCGTGCATTATTATCTGAAAAAATCACAAAAGTTACCCGGAAAAGAGAAAGAAAAAGCGTTGTGCAATATGAAAGATTGGATAGAAAGGAATGAGTAGTTTATGGAAAAACATAGAATGTTCGATGACTATATAAATGATGATAATTGTGTGACTCCTGAAGAAAGGGAAAAGATTAACTTTGAAGTTGCATTAATCGGTAAAATGATTGAGGCAAGAGAGGCAAAAGGATTATCACAACGGGAGCTTGCAGAGTTAAGTGGAGTAAAACAGCCTGCAATTGCAAGAATGGAGAGTATGAAATCTACACCGCAAATAGATACACTTCTGAAAATATTAGTTCCGTTAGGGTACACCTTAGAAATTGTGCCTTTGCAGAAGAAACCTATGTAAAAGATAGTTTCATATAGGAATAATACCACAAAAAAGGTGTGAACAATCTGTTCACACCTTTTTGAGGGTTGGGCTTTAAGCGCAGCTGATAGGGGAATCGAACCCCTGTTTCCGCCGTGAGAGGGCGGCGTCTTAACCGCTTGACCAATCAGCCATAAGCGAACCGCTTGTCGGATTCACATACCGCAACTGCGGTACTTGCTAATAATAATACACATTTTAAAATAATGCAAGTACTTTTTTAAAAAAATTTCAAATTTTTAAAATTACATATAAAAAATAAAATAAATAATTTCTTATTTGACCTTGCAATCTTTCCCCATTCTTGGTATTATGAGTAGGGGAGAATATGGCCCTATTTGTATTTTGGTACGATTGCTTTATTGAATGAGGTACAGAGGCAATATTCGACATAACAGATATAATTGTGAGGAGGCTGTTCTGATGGAAGAATTCGTGACAGATTACGGCAGTACGATCAAAAGCAGATTTACAAAAAACACAAAGAACGATACCAATCTGAATCTTAACATAGATAAGGACAGGATTTTTGGCAAAGGCCTTGTGTGCAACGAGGAAGGCAAAAACGGATATGTGGATGAGTTTGAATTCAAGATTTCCGAGATCGGAACGATAACCATCGGGGATTACAACGGAAGCGAGGCTCTGATTCTGAATGCGCGCGTTGCCAGCCTTTATGGCAGCAAGCGTGTTCAGCTGGTGTTCCCGAAGCTTAAGAATCTTGACAGAGCATGCGACCTATTGAAGGAGCTCAAGGGAGGCGGAGCCAAGGCGCCTGCACCGAAGCCCGTTGAGGAGCCTGCGCCTGCGCCTGCACCGAAGCCCGTGGAGGAGCAGCCCGCACCGAAGCCCGCACCCGCACCTGCACCGAAGCCCGTGGAGGAACAGCCCGCACCGAAGCCGGTTACTTCCGGTTATGGGGCGATTGATCCCAGCAAAGCGACTCAGGGATATGGCTCGCAGGCGGTGAACCTCGGAAGTAATCTCGGCTTTGCACCCAAGCCTGCTTCGACACCTGCACCGAAGCCTGTACCGGCTCCGGAACCGGAACCGGAACCCGAGGAGCCCGATGACGGATTCTCTGAAGAGGAGTTCCAGATGAAGCTGGATAAGCTCGCCGTGCTGAAAGACTGTGGACTGCTTGGAGAGAAGGAGTTCAATGCAAAGAAGCTGGAGCTTGTGAGCCAGTTCTTTGATATGACGGAATTTAACAAGAAAATACAGAAGCTTGTGGTTCTGAAGGAGAGCGGAGTGCTTTCCGACAGAGAGTTTGAAGCAAATAAAGCAAGTATTATTAAGGAATGCTGCAACTTTGATACCGACAGTCTGAAGGAATACAAGAAGAGCGTGCAGAAGCTTTCCTTCCTGGAGCTTGGAGGCGTTATTACTCCCGAGGAGTGCGAGAGAAGCAAGCGGTCTCTGCTGGATGATGTGGTATTCAGCGCGGATGATGACAGAGCGACCTTCTCCAAGAAGTTACAGAGACTTCCCGTTCTTAAGACCTGCCAGCTGATGACGGAGCAGGAATATGAGCAGAGGCTGGAAGCTATGTATATGCTGATTGACATCAGCCCGGATGAGCCTGTGGATGAGATGGTTAAGAAGCTCAGCAAATGGCCCCTTCTGGTTAAGGAGAAGCTGCTTACAGCAGAGGAACTGCAGGAGAAACAGGAATCTCTGGTGGCAGAGTGCCTGAATGTTAAGTGGACTACCACAGATGAACTTGAGGCGCTGATCCGGAATATGGTAGCTTTGAAACAGGCGGAGTTGTTGACTGAGGGAGATTTCCAGAGCAGAAAGCTTGAACTGCTTGAGAAGATAGAAACAATCTCCGATTATCCTTTCAGGCTGTCCGTGTACATGGTACTTCCGAAGAATGGTTTGATTTCCAACGAAGAGTACGAGGGATACAAGCAAAAATGTATCGATGAAATCTTCCATACCGGTGGTTCCATGGAAGAGTTCAAGAAGAACGTCGGCAATCTGCTTGAGATGCAGAAGGTCGGAATGATTTCTGAGAAGGAATTTGATGAGTTTAAGACGAAGCTTGTCAGCGAATTATAATAAGCAGATCAAAATAAGAGACAGCGGAGGGGTAATAAATGCCGGAAGAACAGCAGATAATTACAATAGAAGACATCCTGCATACAGCGTTGGATGCGGGAGCCAGTGATGTACATATCACGGCAGGTATTCCACCAAAGATGAGAGTGAACGGCAGACTGGTAGCTCTGGATATGCCGGTTCTGACACCTGACGATACGATGAATATCGCGAGAGGAATCATGAGCCCCCAACAGGTGGAGCACTTCGAAGGTATCGGAGAAGTGGATATGGCTCTTTCCCTTGCGGGACTGGGACGTTACCGTGTGAATATTTTCCGGCAGAGAGGTGCGGCGGCTTTGGCACTGCGACTTGTAGGCTCTGAGGTTCCTACCCCGGAAAGCCTCGGCATCCCCGAGTCCGTCATCAATCTCTACGACAGAAAGAGAGGAATGATCCTGGTAACGGGACCTACCGGAAGCGGTAAATCTACCACTCTTGCAGCCCTGATTGACAAGATTAACAACTGCAGAGATGCGCATATTATCACACTGGAGGATCCTATCGAGTATCTTCACAAGCATAAGATGAGTATTGTCAACCAGAGAGAAGTGGGAGCGGACACCATGAGCTTCAATGACGCTCTGAGAGCTGCGCTCCGTGAAGACCCTGACGTTATTCTTGTCGGAGAGATGCGTGACCTGGATACCATCAGTATTGCCATCAGAGCAGCCGAGACCGGACACCTGGTATTGTCTACCCTGCATACCATCGGAGCGGCAAATACCATCGACCGTATCGTCGACGTATTCCCGCCTCATCAACAGCAACAGATCCGTGTACAGCTTTCGGGTGTATTGGAAGCAGTTATTTCCCAGCAGCTGATTCCTACGGCAGACGGAAGAAAGCGCGTGGCGGCGTTCGAAGTGCTCCATGCGACATATCCTGCGCGGAACCTGATTCGTGAGAATAAAGCATACCAGCTTCCTACCGTTATGCAGACCAACCGCTCTATCGGAATGATTACCATGGACGACGCCATCATGCAGCTCTATACCGACGGTATGATAGACCGGGAGATGGCGATTCAGTTCGCCCAGAAGCCGGATGCGATGCAGCAGAAATTATAATTAAACAGTGGCTAGAACGATTACATAAGATACTATAAGCGCAGAATGTGTGCGCTATAGTATCTTCTTTTTTAGAAAGATTTAAGAGATTTAGGGCAAGATTTGGTTGTTGTGTATATTTCCTGCATATTATATAGAAAAAGTATTGTAATTTGTGTCTAAATTGTTTATAATAGAGTTGAATAAAACAGAGATTTAGTACATGATTTAATTATTACGATTAGACGCAGGAGAACACAATGGCCGGATACAGCAGTAAGAAGATTCGCCTGGGCGAAGCTTTGGTTTTGAGTAATACCATCACGGAGGCGCAGCTGAACGACGCTTTGACGAAGCAGAAGAGCACGGGCAAGCGTCTCGGTGAAGTACTGATAGATGAGGGACTGGTTACCGAGGAGATCATAGCCCAGGTGCTGAATGCACAGCTCGGCTATCCCATTGTCGACTTACAGAATATCGACATACCTCCAGAGGTCAAGAATCTGATTGCCAGCTCCGTGCTGAAGAAGAATAAGATACTTCCTCTGGAATATGCGGAGAATAATATGAACATTCTCCGTGTGGCCATGGCGGATCCCATGGATATGAACGCCATAGACGACGTGTCCATCATCACGGGCTGTCAGGTTGAGCCCCTGATTGCGACTCCCCGTAACATCATGATGGCGCTGGACAGAATCTATGGTTCTGCGGAGACGGCATCTGCTCTGGAGGAATATGCGAAGGAGCGTTTCGGCACGGTGGAAGAGGAGACGGTGGAGGACGCCGATGTAAGTAACTCTCCTATCGTTATCCTGGTCAAGGAAATGATCGAGAAAGCCGCAAGACAGCGTGCTTCCGATATACATATCGAGCCCCTGGAGAAGGCGGTTCGAATCAGATACCGTATCGACGGTGCCCTCTATGAGAAGGCGAAATATGATATCAAGATTCTGGCGGCCATGGTAGCCCGTATCAAGATTATCGGCGGTATGGACATCTCTGAGAAGAGAAAGCCTCAGGATGGTCGTATCACACAGATGGTAGACCGTACAGAGTACGATATCCGTGTATCCATCCTTCCTACCGTATACGGCGAGAAGGTCGTAATGCGTCTCGCTTCCAAGACGGCATTGAACCGCGAAAAGAGTCAGCTGGGACTGAAGCCCAACGAGATGGAACGGTTTGATCATATATTGAAGAATCCCCACGGCATATTGCTGGTAACGGGACCTACCGGTAGCGGTAAATCCACCACGCTGTACACGGCTCTCAGCGAGCTGAATACGGAGGATGTTAACATTATCACCGTCGAAGACCCTGTGGAGGCGAATATCGACGGTATCAACCAGGTACATGTCAATCCCAAGGCGGATCTGACCTTCGCCAGTGCCCTGCGTTCCATCCTTCGTCAGGACCCGGATATCATCATGATCGGTGAGATTCGAGACCAGGAGACGGCGAGCATCGCAGTACAGGCGTCTATCACCGGACACATGGTGGTAAGTACCCTGCATACGAACTCCTCCTCCAGTACCATTACCCGTCTGACAGATATGGGTATCGAGCCCTACCTGATAGCAGACTCCGTGGTTGGTATCATCGCTCAGCGTCTGGTGAGACGTCTCTGCCCCAACTGTAAGAAGCCAAGGCTCGCAACAGAGGAAGAGAAGGAGCTGATGAACTGCCCGGTAGACAAGGAAGTAGAGATCTTCGAGCCCGCCGGCTGTATCCAGTGTGACCAGATGGGCTACAAGGGACGAATCGGCGTGTATGAGATTCTGGAGATGAGCCCCAAGCTGAAGCATATCATCAGCAAGAACGGCAGTGTGGAAGAGATCAAGGAAACAGCTATTGCAGAGGGAATGCATACTTTGAGGATGAGCGCTACAGAATATGTTCTCTCCGGCGTGACATCCATTCATGAGATGATGAAGGTTTCCTTTGATGAATAAGGAAACGATTAAGGAGGATATATGGCAGCATTTGGATATGAGGCATTGGCCCCTTCCGGCAAAATACTGAAAGGAAGCGTGAACGCTGACAATCTGGAACTGGCGAGACAGGAGCTGAAGCGTCAGGGACTGAATGTACTGAAGATAAATGAACAGTCGGCACTGACCAAGGATATCAGCCTGAAATTCGGCGGAGCTCCTAAGCCCAGAGATATGAGCGTGTTCTGCCGACAGTTCGTGGGAATGTCCAAGGCGGGCGTTACCCTGGTGGATACCCTGAAGATGCTCTGTGAGCAGACAGAAAATGAGAAGCTCCGCACCGCCATCGAGGGCGTCAAGACCAGCGTGGAAAAGGGTGAGACCTTGGCGGACTCCCTGAAGGCATACCCCAAGATTTTCCCGGAGCTGTTCATCAACATGGTGGCGGCAGGAGAAGCCTCCGGTAGCCTGGAGGTGGCGCTGGAGCGTATGAGTGAACACTTTGAGAAGTCTGCGAAGACCGCAGCTCTGGTAAAGAAAGCTATGATTTACCCCATCGTGGTGTGTGTGGTAGCTATCGCGGTAGTAGCGGTAATGTTGATTAAGGTTATTCCAAACTTTACATCCATGTTCGAAACCTTGGGGACTGACCTCCCCGGAATTACCAAGGCGGTAAAGGCAGCCAGTGATTTCGTTATCAAGAGATGGATTGTATTATTGTTAATCATCGTAGGTATCGTGGTAGGTCTCAAGGCCTTCGGTGCCACAGACAAGGGGAAACACATCTTTCATAAGATTCAGCTGAAGCTCCCCTTGTTCAGCGGACTGATCATGAAGCAGAACTCTTCCCAGATGGCCCGTACCATGAGTACCCTGATGGCAGCCGGTGTGCCCCTGGTGGAGGCGGTAGGTATCGTAGGCAAGACCATGAACAATGTGTACTACAAGGAGACCATGGATACCTGTAAGAGCGAGATCATCATCGGTCAGCCTCTCTCCAGACCTCTGGAGGAGAGCGGACTCTTCCCGCCCATGGTATACCACATGGTGAGAATCGGTGAAGAGACCGGTAATACGGAAGATATGCTTTCCAAGCTGGCGGACTACTACGACGAAGAGGTGGAAGCGGCAGTACAGTCCCTGATGGCAGCCCTGGAGCCCATGATCATCGTTGTGCTGGCAGGTATAGTAATCGTCCTGGTAGGTGCCTGCATGGCTCCCATGCTTACCATGTACCAGGCAATGGAAAATCTGTAAAAGATAAGACTTATGAATAAAGCAGATACAAGGAATAATAGAGGATTTTCTCTAGTAGAGCTGATTATCGTCATTGCCATCCTGGCGGTGCTGTCAGGTGTCCTGACATTGAACGTTATCAAGTATTATACCAATGCCTGTGTGAATACGGATATCGCGAATGCCAAGGAAATGGCAAATAAACTGGGTGCGGCTATTTCGGGAGAGGAGGGAATCCTGGTTCCTGCGAACATTCAGGGACCGGGAGGCACAGAGGTCACCGGAGTAGACGGGCTGACGGTACTACCCTATAGCAAGAGGGACAGGAATGCAGAATGGGAGATTAGAACCTCTTTTGAGGATGGAGTGGTGGAGATATCCCTTGGGGGATATCTGATTTTCCCCGATGGTTCGAGCGGAAATGCTTATTACAATGCATTTTGCGCCCACTGAATACTCATTGAATTAAGCTTCGTAGTAGGGACGGAGTTTAAGATAAATAAGTTTTTATAAGAAAAGGAGAGAAAAATATGAAAAAGGAATTGAACAACAAAGGCTTCTCACTTGTAGAGTTGATCATCGTTATTGCCATCATGGCTGTATTGATGGGCGTACTTGCTCCTCAGTACTTAAAGTATGTAAAACAGTCCAAGATTTCTACCGACATCACCAATGC
>CALZBR010000032.1 GCA_945621435.1 uncultured Lachnospiraceae bacterium | reverse complement strand
GAAGCCTGATTATGAAGGTGGAGAGAGATGAACTGGTGGAAGAACTGCTGACAGAGTATATACGCGCGAGAAACTGGAAATAGGAGGCTGCCCATGCGCATTATGGGATTGGATTTCGGCTCAAAAACAGTGGGAGTGGCTGTAAGTGACAGCCTGCTTTTGACTGCACAGGGTGTAGAGATTATCAGACGTAAGGAAGAGAATAAGCTGCGGCAGACACTGGCACGGATTGAAGAGCTGATTGTGGAATATGAGGTACAGGAAATCGTACTCGGACTGCCCAGGAATATGAATGCCACGGAAGGAGAGCGTGTGCAGCTCACCATGGAATTCAAGGAGAAGCTGGAACGCAGGACAGGGCTTCCGGTACATATGTGGGATGAACGATTGACTACCGTTGCGGCAGATAACGCAATGATGGAAGCCGGAATCCGTCGTGAAAATCGCAAAGAATATGTGGATATGATCGCAGCTTCCCTTATTTTGCAGGGATATCTTGACAGACTGGCTATGCAGAGGAAGGACGAGATTAATAAAGTATGAGCAAGCTTGAAAAGATTACATTTAACCCCGAAGGGGAAGAGCCTGTTGAGTTTTATGTTCTGGAACAGACCAGAATCGGAGGAACCAACTATATTCTTGTTACCGATTTTGAGGAAGGTGACGGGGAAGCTTTGATTATGAAAGATATTTCCAAGGACGGAGAGCCTGAGAGCGTATTTGCCATCGTATCTGATGAGCAGGAGCTTTCTGCAGTGGCCGGTGTCTTCGAAAATATGTTGGATGACGTAACCTTTGTACAGGAAGAGGAATAGGTTACGCAGAAATAACATTGATACAATACGGCTGGAAATAATTTTATGTTTACGGACAGAATCGTTTGCGTCGGTTTTGCAGGTTGTGAGAGGGGCGTTCTCCCGACTGAAACCCGGATTTACTATCGTCATGGATTCCGGTCTGTGGACAGAAGATTGGTTTCAACGACCGTTTTAGGCGTACAGAGAGGGTTTGTGATCGGGGGAGGGATCCCTCTTGCGCTGACAGAATATTAATTGGAGGAGATTTGATTGAAGAAAAAAGAAAACAGCAGTTGTTCCGGTCTGAAGGTGATTCCTTTAGGCGGACTGGAGCAGATTGGCATGAACATTACTGCCTTCGAATATGAGGACAGTATTATTGTGGTTGACTGTGGTCTGTCCTTCCCGGCGGATGATATGCTGGGGATTGACCTTGTGATACCCGATGTAACTTACCTGAAGGATAATATTGATAAAGTTAAGGGCTTTATGATCACTCACGGACACGAGGATCATATCGGGGCTCTGCCTTATGTACTGAAAGAGATAAATGTTCCCGTCTATGCCACAAGGCTTACCATGGGAATCATTGAAAATAAGCTGAAAGAGCATAATCTGATGAAGACCACCAAGCGCAAGGTGGTAAAGTTCGGACAGTCCATCAATCTTGGGCAGTTCCGGATTGAATTTATCAGAACCAACCACAGTATCGTGGATGCGGCAGCGCTTGCGATTTATTCGCCTGCAGGTGTGGTGGTGCATACCGGAGACTTCAAGGTGGATTATACACCGGTCTTCGGAGACGCCATTGATTTGCAGCGGTTTGCTGAGCTTGGCAAAAAGGGCGTGCTTGCCCTGATGTGTGATTCCACGAATGCGGAGCGCCCCGGTTTCACCCATTCCGAGAAGACTGTGGGAAGGACCTTTGACAATCTGTTTGAGGAGCACAAGAACAGCAGGATCTTTGTGGCTACTTTTGCATCCAATGTGGATCGTGTACAGCAGATCATCAATACTGCATATAAATTCGGCAAAAAGGTATGTGTGGAAGGCCGCAGTATGGTCAGCATCATTGAGACTGCCAGAAACTTAGGCTGCCTCAGCATTCCTGAGAATACCCTGATTGAGATAGATCAGATGAAGAATTATCCTGCGGAACAGCAGGTTATCATCACTACCGGAAGCCAGGGTGAGAACATGGCCGCCTTGAGCAGAATGGCAAGCGGCATGCACCGCAAGATTACCATTGGTCCCGGGGATACCGTTATTTTCTCATCCAACCCCATTCCCGGAAATGAGAAATCCGTGACGAAGGTTATCAATGATTTGTTGCGAAAGGGAGCGGATGTTATCAATCAGGATGCGCATGTGTCCGGTCACGCATGTCAGGAAGAAATCAAGCTGATCTATACCTTGATCCGTCCCAAATACGCAATCCCGGTTCATGGAGAGTATAAACATCTGAAGGCTCAGGCCAAGATTGCCCAGAGTCTGGGAATAGACAAGGAAAATATATTTATCCTTTCTTCCGGCGATGTGCTTGAACTCAGGGAAGAGTCTGCAAAAGTCACGGGAAAAGTGCCTACAGGCGGTATCCTGGTGGATGGACTGGGAGTGGGTGATGTTGGAAATGTAGTGCTTCGTGACCGTCAGCATCTGGCTGAAGACGGTATCATGATCGTAGTTATGAGCCTGGATAAATATGACAATCAGCTTCTGGCCGGCCCGGATATTGTGTCCAGAGGATTCGTATATGTGAAGGAATCAGATGAACTGATTGAGGAGGCACGCCAGACGGTGGAAGACGCCATCATGAGATGTCTTGACAAAGGCGTCACCGATTGGGGCAAGCTCAAGAACGTTACCAAGGATGCCTTGAGTGACTATGTTTGGAAAAAGACAAAGCGTCGCCCCATGATTCTTCCCATTATCATGGAGATCTCATAGGCGGCAGCGGAAAGGGCACAAAGTGGATTCTTTACAGCAGGTAACCAAGAGCTTAACAGATGAAATATTGAAGAGCGAGGTCTATCAGACCTATCAGACGGAGCTGGAGAAGGTGAAGCAGTATCCGGAGCTGAAGGCGCAGATTGATGAGTTCCGCAGAAACAATTATCTGTTACAGTTCAGGACAGACATTGATTTTGACAAGCTGGATCATTTTGAAAAAGAGTATGAAAACTTCAGGCAGCAGCCGCTGGTGGCTGATTTCCTGGCAGCAGAGCTGGCTCTGTGCAGAATGATGCAGGATATATTCGGCGACATCACGGAAGCGCTGGATTTTGAATGACAGGAAGGGCATAATTGTGAGAGGAAAAATTCTAGGTGCTGTGGTGACGGTCTTGGGCATAGCAATAAAGATTGCGCTGGTTGTTCTGGCTGTCGCCTATATCTATAAAGGAGCAATGGTCTGCTATGATTATGGTTATCGTATCTTTACGGAACCACCCGTAGACTCCGGGGAGGGTGTGACCATAACGGTGGCAGTGACGGAGGACATGTCTCCCAAGGAAATCGGCCAGCTCTTTGAAAACAAGGGACTTGTGAGGGATGGCAGATTGTTTATGTTCCAATACTACCTGTCAGAGTACAAAAAAGAAGTTAAACCCGGTATTTTTAACCTTAGTACATCCATGACTGCGGAAGAAATGATGGCAGTGATGGCTGCAAAGGACGAGGAATCCGAAGAAGCGGAAAAAGGAAAATAGGAACATGATTATTGCTGAGAGAATGGCGGCCTTTATCGATTCATTGGATCAAGGCAACACACCGTGGTTGGATGAAATAGAGAGAGAAGCCCTGGAAGCGCAGGTTCCCATCATACGTAAACCCATGCAGAGCCTGCTGAAATTCCTGCTGGCTTATGCTAAGCCGAAGCAGATCCTGGAGGTCGGGACTGCTGTCGGCTTTTCTGCGTTATTGATGAGTGAATACGGTCCCGCGGACTGCCATATTACGACCATAGAAAAATATGAGAAAAGAATCCCTGTTGCCAGGGAGAATTTTAAGAAGGCAGGGGCAGAGGACAGGATTACCCTTATGGAGGGGGACGCAGCCGATATTCTGAGAGAGCTTGAAGGTCCTTACGATATGATTTTTATGGACGCCGCCAAGGGCCAGTACCTCCATTTTATGGAGGACGCCATGAGGCTTCTGGCTCCCGGGGGATTGCTGATCAGCGACAATGTCCTGCAGGACGGGGATATCGTGGAGTCACGGTTTGCTGTTACACGCAGAAATCGCACGATTCATGCCCGCATGCGGGAGTATCTGTATGAATTGAAACACAATCCCGCCCTGGAGACCGTGATTCTTCCTGTGGGGGACGGTGTGACCCTGTCGTTGAAAAAGGAACGGTGAGGACAGTGCTGCCCTGTCACTGAGGTAATAACGGTGAAATCCTGCGGCAGACGGAGATAGATAGCTTTATGGATGAAGAGGGAACCTATATGACATTGAGAAAGAAACCGGAACTCCTGATTCCCGCCAGCAGCCTTGAGGTGCTGAAGACGGCGGTAATTTTCGGAGCTGATGCGGTATATATCGGCGGCGAGGCTTTCGGACTTCGCGCAAAGGCGAAGAATTTTTCCAAAGAAGAGATGGCAGAGGGTATCGCTTTTGCTCATGCACATGGTGTGAAGGTCTATGTGACTGCCAATATTCTGGCGCATAACTATGATCTGGAGGGCGCGGCGGGATACTTCCGGGAGCTGCGGGACATGCAGCCGGAGCAGTGTGATGCGCTGATAATATCGGATCCGGGCATGTTTACCATTGCGAAAGAAATATGGCCGGAGGTGGAAATCCATATCTCCACCCAGGCAAACAATACCAATTATCAGACCTATCTGTTCTGGTGGAGGCTGGGGGCGAAGAGAGTGGTATCAGCCAGAGAGCTTTCCCTGAAGGAGATCCGCGGAATTCGTGATAAAATACCGGAGGAGATGGAGATTGAGAGCTTTGTCCACGGGGCTATGTGTATCTCCTATTCCGGTCGATGCCTGCTCAGCAATTATTTTACGGGAAGGGATGCCAATCACGGAGCCTGCACTCACCCCTGCCGTTGGAAGTACGCGGTGGTGGAGGAGACACGCCCCGGTGAGTACCTGCCGGTCTATGAGAATGAGAGGGGAACCTATATCTTCAATTCCAAGGATTTGTGTATGATAGAGCATATACCGGAGCTGGTGGAGGCGGGAATTGACAGCCTGAAAATAGAAGGTCGCATGAAGACAGCGCTCTATGTGGCCACGGTTGCAAGAACCTACCGCAAGGCCATTGATGATTATTTTGCGTCGGAAGAAACATATCGAAACAATATGGACTGGTACAAGGCAGAGATTTCCAAGTGTACCTACCGGCAGTTTACGACAGGATTTTATTTCGGCAAACCGGACGAAAACACGCAGATCTATGACAATAATACCTATGTGAACGAATATATTTATCTGGGGATTGTGGAGGAGACGGGAGACTCCTTCGAGGCAGCAGACGGAAACAGGATTTTCGGTTCTTGGGTGCGGATTGAACAGCGCAATAAGTTCTCCGTGGGTGATATCATTGAGATCATGAAGCCGGACGGAAGTAATCTGCCCGTGCAGGTGGAAGCCATGTACAATGAAGCCGGCGAGGCTGTGGAAAACTGTCCTCATCCCAAGCAGCTTCTGTGGATAAAGTTATCTTCCGGGGCAGAACAGTACGACCTTCTCAGAGTAAAAAATGAGAACGGTGGGGGAGAGCAGGGATGAAGAGACAACAGAAAGCTTCGAGATTCGTAATTCACGGAATGATTCTGCTGTATACCGTTGCATGTCTGTGGCTTTTTTATCACCAGTCCGTAGCTGACCTCTCTGTGGAGGGTGAGATTCCGTATCAGTCGGATCTGCCTCTTCACATCAGTATGATCATTGAGAACGGCTGGTATTATAGCTTTACGGCTTATGCCTACAAGCTGCTGTATGTGCTGTTTCGGGAAAGTACCTTCGGAATCAGCCTGTTCCTGGCGTTGACGGCGGGTGCTACGGTTTATGCAACAGAGAGGCTGGTCTGCCATTTTGGCAGATTCAGGGAGGCCACCTGGTATACCCTGTTGCTGGCGCTGAGCCTGAATTTTGTGATGCCCTGCTATGTGAATATGGTAGGGGAATTCCGGTATGTGAGCTATCAGTCCGGTAATATCTGGCACAATTCCACCTACCTCTGTATGCGTCTGGTGGCGGTGCTTACCCTGCTTTGCTATTGGAAGCTGGAACCCAAGTACCGTGAGGGTCTGACCCTGAGGGAATGGTGCGGCTTTGCCCTGTTAAATATTGTCTGCACGGGAATCAAACCCAGCTTTTTGCTTGTGTTCTCCCCGATTATGGGGTTGTTTCTATTGGTGGATCTGATTCGGAAGGTACCCTTGACGAGGATTCTGGTCTTTGGCTCTGCCCTGTTGCCCAGTGGTCTGGTGCTCCTCTGGCAGAATGCCGTTTTATTCGGCGAAGACACGGGAAACGGCATCGGTATCCGCCCCTGGTACAGCTTTTCGCTCCATACTGAGATTCCCAAGCTGGCGGTGGTCTGTTCCCTGCTTTTCTGCGGGGCGGTCCTGCTGGTGTACATCAAAGACCTATGGAAGGACAAGGAAACTCTTTTCCCGGTGCTGATGTCTGTCCTCGGATTTCTGGAGGCTCTTTGCCTGGTGGAGAGCGGAAGCCGTGGCGTGGACGGCAATTTTCTCTGGGGCTACAGCTTCTGCCTGTTTGTTTTGTTTACCCTGTGTGCCGTAAAATGGGTCCGCACGGACGGTAAAACATGGCAGCAGAAAGCCCTTAGAATAGGTCTTGGTATCCTTTATGGCTGGCATCTCTACTGCGGACTGTATTTCTTCCTGCGACTGGTATGCGGCGAAGGCTATTGGATGCGCTGATTACAAATATCTGTTGACCCACTACGACACATATTGTAAAATGTGACATAATATTACAGGAAATCAAAAGTTAGAAAGGGACATAGATTATGAGCGAAGTAGTAAATGTGGAAGAACTCTTTGCCAGCAAGGTGTTTACCCTGGGTAAGATGAGAGAATGCCTTCCCAAAGGCACTTACAAGGAAGTCAAGAGAGTTATCGATCAGGGTGGCGAGCTCTCTCCTGCTGCGGCGGATGTGGTGGCGAAAGCAATGAAGGACTGGGCTGTGGAGAACGGTGCAACACATTATACTCACTGGTTCCAGCCATTGACCGGTATCACTGCGGAGAAGCACGATGCCTTTGTGACCCATCCCGACGAAGAAGGCAGGATGATTATGGAGTTTTCCGGAAAAGAATTGATTAAGGGTGAACCGGATGCCTCTTCCTTCCCCTCCGGCGGACTTCGTGCGACCTTCGAGGCAAGAGGCTACACTGCCTGGGATATCACCTCTCCCGCCTTCATTAAGGAGACAGCCACAGGTCCAACCCTTTGCATACCTACGGCATTCTGTTCTTATACGGGCGAGGCACTGGATAAGAAGACTCCCCTGCTTCGTTCCATGGAAGCATTGAATAAGCAGGCTCTCCGTATCGTGAGACTGTTCGGCAATACCGAGGCAACCAAGGTGACTCCCTCTGTGGGTGCGGAGCAGGAGTATTTCCTGGTAGATGCGGCAAAGGCACTGAAGAGAGAGGATATCATTTTCGCCGGCAGAACCCTGTTTGGCGCTCCTGCACCCAAGGGACAGGAGATGGACGATCATTACTTCGGCGTGATCAGAGAGCGCATCGGTGCTTTCATGCACGATGTCAATATTGAGCTGTGGAAGCTTGGCGTTACCTCCAAGACCCAGCACAATGAGGCAGCCCCTGCACAGCACGAGGTGGCTCCCATCTATGAATCCGCCAATGTGGCAGTTGACCACAACCAACTGGTGATGGAGACCCTGAAGAGAATCGCCGGCAAGCACGGACTTCGCTGCATGCTCCATGAGAAGCCCTTTGCAGGAGTGAACGGTTCCGGAAAGCACAACAACTGGTCCATCACCACAGATAACGGTGTGAACCTGTTGGAGCCCGGTCAGACTCCCAACGAGAATATACAATTCCTTCTGGTGCTGGCCTGCATCATGAAGGCAGTGGATACCCATGCGGATCTGCTGCGCCAGAGTGCGGCCAATGTAGGAAATGACCAGCGCTTGGGCGGTTATGAAGCACCTCCTGCCATCATCTCCATTTTCCTGGGAGAGCAGCTGGAGGATGTGGTAAAGCAACTGGTGGAGACCGGAGAAGCGGCACATCTGATTGAAGGCGGCAAGCTGGAGACCGGCGTTTCCACCCTTCCCGATTTTGAGAAGGATGCCACAGATCGCAACAGAACCTCACCTTTTGCGTTTACAGGTAATAAATTCGAGTTCCGAAGCGTGGGAAGCTCCGATTCCATCGGCAGTCCCAATACCACGCTGAATGCCATCGTGGCAGAAGCCTTCTGCCAGGCGGCGGATATTCTGGAAAAAGCGGATAACTTTGAGATGGCGGTGCATGATCTGATTAAGGAATACATGACCAAACACCAGAGAATCATCTTCAACGGCAACGGCTATGCCCGGGAATGGGTGGAGGAGGCTGCCAGAAGAGGTCTTCCCAATATTCCTTCCATGGTGGAAGCTACAGAAGCGCTGACCACTCCCAAGTCCATCGCTTTATTCGAGAAATTCGGCATCTTTACGGAGGCAGAGCTCCATTCCAGAGCGGAGGTTCTGTATGAGACCTATGCCAAGAGCGTAAATATTGAGGCTCTCACCATGCTGGATATGGCGAATAAGCAGATCATCCCCGCAGTGCTTGGATATTGTAATTCTTTGGCAGAGTCCGCATTGAAGATTCAGCAGGCGGGAGGAGATGCTTCTGTTTCTTCCGAGCTGCTGAGAACCGTGTCCGGCAGACTGACGGAGGTGAAGAAAGCAGCTGAGGCACTGCAGGCAGCAGTGGAAAAAGCAGCGACGATTCAGCAGGGCAAGGAGCAGGCATTCTTCTACCACGATGTGGTGGCTGAGGCAATGAGCAGTCTTCGCAAGCCTGCAGACGAGCTGGAGAAGGTAGTCGACAAGAAATTCTGGCCCTTCCCTACATATGCGGATCTGTTATTTGAAGTATAATCTGCCCTATTGGGGTTAAGGGTCAATTGGGGTAAACGACAGAGCTGTGCGGACAATCTGCACAGCCCTGTCTGTATGAATGGGAATATTATTTATTGGTTTTGAATAAATTTTATGTATTTTTGAATTTTTATCTTGCATTCTGGAAATAATTAGTGTATAATTCATCAAGTACAAAACAAATAGGGCTATCGCCAAACGGTAAGGCAACGGACTCTGACTCCGTCATCTCAAGGTTCGAATCCTTGTAGCCCTGCTAAAAAACTCAGTAGATATTCTCTACTGAGTTTTTTTGTGTCCGGAAACAGGTAAGCCCTTTCTATTCCCTGTTTTTCAGTGCTTCCGTCATAGGTATTTTTTTAACGGAATGTATATGTATTGCATTGATGCCCAAATATGCAGCCATTCCGATGAGGATAATTTCAAGATATACACGCATAGGAAGATAAAAAGCAATATATCCGTCAATCATACTGGAAAGGAATACCAGGACCTCCTTGAAGAGCCATATTTCCAGTGGAATACACACAAACAGGGAAGTAATGACCACGATGGTGGTGGCGGTCAGATACAGCTTTCGGATTTCCCCCGGATGATATCCAAATACCTTCATGTAGGAAATGGGGAGGGCATTCTTTTCAATCACTACCTTTGTCATAATATACAGAATGACAAAGTAGACCACAACCGAGAAAACATTGATATACAGGATTACATTTTCAAAGGACTGCAGCATCTGGTTGGTGGCTCCCAGAAGGTCTTCTCTGGAAATCATTTTTGCAATGCTTTCTTCCGGAAGATTTAGTTTGGTGTCTGACAAAATGCAGTTGTAGGTATCCTCCTTCTGCTCCAATAGTTCGCTCAGGGAAGATTGACTTAGGAATACTGCCATGGAGGCATCATAGGGGTATATCCCGGCGATGGAGAAGGAATGCTCCTTGTCTCTTGCCTTATCCTTCAGTATCAGGGTGTCTCCTGTCTCCAGATTCAGCTTTTTGGCCAAGGCTGAGGAAACGGTAATACCCTGTTCCGCGAAGGCGTCCTTAAAATATCTGCTGTTCTCCTGAATACCGAAGCAGGAGACTCCTATGTCCTTGTTGCCAAGAGAAAACCAGGTATCCATTTCGTATACCAGCAGCTTTTCACCTTCTTCGGTGTTTACCGGAGCCTTCAGGAGATATTGATAGTTATAGGGCAGGGACTGATTGATATCCTCAGTATAATGATCCATCAAAGGGGCAAGACCGATTCCGAACATTAATAGGAAGCTGGTCAGAAAGATACCAAAGAACAGCATAAGGTAGCTTCCGCGGTTTTGAAGGATGACACGCAGGCGGAACCGGTTGAGAAAAGAGAAATTCGGCAGTCTGATATTTCTCTTATTTCCGTTCTTTTTCAGCTCTTTTCTCAGGAACTTCAGAGGAGAGAGGGAAAGCTTTCTCGCCAGCATACAACAGTTGATGAGGATCATAATTACCACCGGCAATACGGTGGTCAGTAAAAAGGAAGGTACATCGAAGGGAACCACAATCGGACCAATGCTGTAAGTTGTGTAGTAGATTTCTATAAAAGGCTCAATCATCAAGGTATAGCCGATGAGATTTCCTAAGGCAGAGCCGATGACAGCTACAATCAGGGTGGGCTGCAGATAGTGAAGGATGATCTCACCTTTCCGAAAGCCCAGGGAACGCAGGGTACCGATAATGACAGATTCACTTTCGATGGTATTGTTGGTAAGGATGGCAAAGATAAAGGCAATCATGGCTACCAGCAGATAGACGAACACTGTCATAAAGGGTCCGTCCGTACCAAGGTCCGTTTCCAGGAAGCTGATGCTTTGGTTCTGGTCGCGGTTCAACATATTCTGCACACCTACTCCGTTCAACAGGAGCGTTTTGTAGGTCTTTTCCTCTATGGCAAGCTGATCCTTTTTCTTGAGATCTCTCTGTTCAAAACGATAGCTGTAGCGGTAGGTAAGGGAACCTTCCTCAATGGCTTCAAAGCTTTCTTTACTGATGACGGACACACAGAAATGATTGGTATTCATCATCAAATCGGTATTATTCATAAACAGAGCGGAGTAGTCCGGCAAAGAGACGGTACCACACACGCGATACTCTTTTCCGAGAAGAGAAATAGTATCGCCAATGGATATTCCTCTGTTTCTGGCAAAAACATGGTCTATGGCAACCTCGAAATCGTTTTGGGGAAGTTCTCCCTCGAAGACAGTGGGCAAATCGATGCTCTCTCTTTCATTAAACAGAAGGACTTTTGTGGAATCGGGAAATTCGTGTTCCGTGGCGTAGAAGTTTTCCACGGCTATAAGTCCCTCTTCCTTCAGCGACTTAAGTATCTCCGGCGAAAGAGGACTGAGAACCTCAAAATATCCGTCCTCCTGGAAATTGTTATCCTTTATATTCTCCAGATAAGCGGTGGCTCCCTTCATGGTTGCCTGGAAGGAGGAGCCGATACTTATGGTGCAGACCAGAATAATAATCATTCCCAGATACTTCAGGAAATTCTTCTTAAAATCACGCGGAATTCGCTTGTTCAGTGGATTTCTCATGAGTGTCTCCTCCTTACCATTCCAGATCCCCGGCGGCGGTTTTGTCAGTATTTACAGTATTTGATATGATTTTTCCGTCGTGTAGTTTCAGAATGCGGTCAGCCATGTAGCTGATGGACTGATTGTGTGTAACGATAATCATGGTGTTATGATATTTTTGATTGATTCTTTCGATGAGAGCCAGAATTTCTTTGGAAGTGTTGTAATCCAAAGCACCGGTAGGTTCATCAAAAAGAAGCAGAGGAGGATTTTTTACCAAAGCCCTTCCGATAGCGCATCTTTGCTGCTGACCGCCGGAAAGCTGGTTGGGGAATTTATGTTGATGGGCGGTCAAACCTAAGGTGTCAAGTAAATCGTCCATAGCAAGAGGAGACTTGGTCAAATAGGCGCAGACCTCAATGTTTTCGCGAATGGTTAAGTTGGGAATTAGGTTGTAGAACTGAAATACAAAGCCTAAATTGTTTCGACGATACTCTGAAAGTTCCTTTTCCGTCATGTGGTCGGTGCAGAAGTCGCCGATGTCAATGCAACCCTCATCTGCGCTTTCCAGTCCGCCGATGATATTCAGTAAGGTGGATTTGCCGGAACCGGAAGGACCTAACAGAACACAGATTTCACCATCTTTTATGTCACAGTCGATTCCTTTCAGTACCTGGATACGGGATTCATTTTCACCATAAAATTTCCGGATGTTGCTGATTTTCAGATTCATTGGTTAGTCTCCTTTCTGATGAAAGCTTTTGAAATAAGGGTTGAAAAAAAGCGGGTACACTGAACTGTACTCGCTTAAAGTCGTTTGTTCATTGAGGCGCGCACAGTTCGTTTCTGTGCCTTAGTCTCATCAATTAAGATAAACCAGATATAGGTATATCAGGATGTTGATTTACCACACCATTGGTGCTGACTACTCCCCAAAGCTTTCTCACATCATAAGCGAAAGCTTTCGGATTGTCAATAAAAAAATTCCGAAATGGGAGTAAAAAAAGATATTTGTGTTTCCAATTTACTTTATGGTTCCCATGTGGTATATTTCAAAAAAAGCACTAACGGAGGGGTACATATGTTAAGAGTATATGCAAGGGAAGTAATCGAAGGAAAATATCCCAACGGGCTGGCGTACAGCGTTCATATGTCCATCGTGGATAACGGGAAGGAAGAACCTGTGCATAACAATTATGGTTTATTGTTTGCCCGTGCGGATGTAAACAGTGACAATGTCATTTGTCCTAATTTTGTGGGAGATATCAGAATCGTGGAGTGTCCTGCAGGAGAAGCTGATTCCGATACCGCAGTGTGTTCTGCCTCATATCTGATTACCGGCACGGATCTCACCGGGGACGGGGTGACAGACAAGGCGGACCACTACTGGTGCTGGAGTACGAAGGATTTTATGGAGTATGAGGAGTGGGGATTGCTTTCGGCGGATGCCCTAGTGAAGAAGGCGGGTATCCCTCTGGCGCAGATTCGTAAGTCGGATGTGATTGAGCTGCCGGGGCAGATGGAAGAGGAGATCAGGTACCGTTGGAATCCGCAGGTATCCGGAGCTTTGGAGAAGACATCCCTGAAGTTCCCTTTGGCAAGAGGCTTTGGGGACCCGGTCATTCTTTTGTGGAAGGACGATTATTATTTTATTGCCACCAATGATAATGTGAACGATATCGGTTTGTATGTGCGCAGGGCTCATGAATTGGATGACCTGTTTGCACCTGATACAGAGATGCATGTAATATTGGATAAAGACGAGAAAAGACATTTGCTTCAAACCTTCTGGGCACCGGAGTTTCATGTGATTGGCGGGGAGTTGTATATTTTGTTTGCCGTCAGCGGCGAGCAATGGGGTCCCCAGTGCCACTTTATGAAATTGAAGAAGGATGGGGATATCTGTAATCCTGCGGATTGGGAAGATCCGGTTCGTATTCGGAAAAAGGACGGAGGCTTTCTGACGGAAGAAGCGATCACTCTGGATATGACCTATGTAAGATCCGGGGATAAGCATTACTATGCCTGGTCTTATCGTGAACAAATCGGAAGTCCGTTGGATTCCGGATCCATGATTATGATTGCGGAGTTTGATCCTCGGGATCCGAGTCGCATTATTACAGATCCGGTATGTTTATCCAGACCGCTTTATGGATTCGAAAATCTGTGCGGCACCATAAACAATGAGGGACCTTACGCTTTCTATCACAAGGATACCATCTATTTGTCCTATTCTGCGGCGGATGCCAGAGGATATCTGTATGTGATAGGAATGCTGACTGCCAAGGAGGGGGATGACCTGACCGATCCTGCTGTCTGGACCAAAGTCAAAACACCGGCATTCAGCTTTGCAAGCATACCGGAGGTATACGGTCCCGGACACAATTCCTTTTTCTGCGACCGAAACGGCGACTGGTGGATTGCATTCCATGGCACCACGGGCTATGAGGAAAAGGTAGTCTCCTGTGGAATGTTGCGTATTCGTTACGATAAATACAATCATCCCATATTTGATCAGCCCTGAGCGTTCTTTACTTGCTATTGGACGGTATATAGAATACAATGAAGAGGTAACGTAAACTTTGACACAGGAGAAAATGGAAGAAATGAACAAAGGGAAGAAAAGCAGTATAAGCAACATCTATCATCTGGATGGCCGTGTGCCGGTTTTGAAAGCAATTCCGTTCGGATTACAGCATATTTTGGCAATGTTTGTGGCGAATCTCACTCCGATTACCATCATTGCTGCTGCCGGCGGACTGTCCCGGCAGGAAATTGCGGTGTTATTGCAGAATGCGATGTTTGTTGCGGGAATTGCTACCCTGATACAGCTGTATCCACTGTGGAAGATTGGTTCCGGGCTCCCCATTGTTATGGGTGTGAGCTTCACCTTTGTCACAGTGCTGTGTACGGTAGCGGCCAACTATGGGTATCCTGCGGTCATCGGAACCGTATTGTGCGGTGGTATTTTTGAAGGTATTATTGGTCTGCTTGCAAAATATTGGAGAAAAATCATAGCTCCCGTGGTGGCAGCCACTGTCGTTACTGCAATCGGTTATTCCCTGTTGAGCGTTGGTGCCAGATCCTTCGGCGGAGGATATTCGGAGGAATTTGGCTCCGCAGAGAATCTGCTGCTGGGAGCGATTACACTGACAGCGTGCCTGTTATGGAATAGTTTCGCCAGGGGATATTGGAAGCAGTTATCTGTTTTGGCCGGTTTGATTGTGGGTTATATCGTAGCGATTTTCATGGGTAAGGTGGATTTGTCGGTAATTCTTTCCGAAGGTATTATTTCCTTGCCGAAGTTGCTTCCGTATATGCCTGAATTCCATGTTGGTGCGATTTTCTCGGTTGCCATTATCTTTATGGTATCTGCGGCCGAGACCATCGGAGATACGACAGCCATGGTGTCCGGCGGATTGAATCGGGAGATTCAACCGGAGGAGGTGTCCGGCTCACTGGCCTGTGACGGATTTGCATCTGCCATATCGGGAGTGTTCGGTTGTCCTCCCGTGACGTCCTTTTCTCAGAACGTAGGCCTGATCAGCATGACAAAGGTGGTAAACCGATTTACCATTGCGACAGGCGCTGCCTGTATGATTTTAGCGGGATTGTTCCCGCCTGTCGGCAACTTTTTCGCCTCCCTTCCGGAGTCGGTCCTGGGCGGATGCACCATTATGATGTTTGGAACGATCATGGTCGCCGGAATTGAGATGCTCTCCAAGGCAGGATTCACACAGAGAAATATTACCATTGCGGCTTTGTCGCTTGCAATCGGTATCGGCTTTACAGCGGCGAGTGAGGCGGATTTGTGGAAGATATTCCCTGAACTGGTGCAGTCTGTATTTTCCGGGAATGTGGTAGCGGTTGTGTTTGTTGTCTCCATCATTCTGAATCTGGTTCTGCCCAAGAATATGGAAGTGAAAAAAATCAGTGAATAAAGAAGGCTGTATGGAGGAAGAGGATGGAGGAAAGAGAGATAGTTGCGGAAAGAATGGCGGAGATGAATGAGCCGGGCATTGCCACTGTGGATGATCTGATTCGGGTCAAACAGCATTTCTCAAGGCTTGGCTGGGCTTATTTGGCAGCTACGGTTCTGATTCAGCTGGTACAGCTGATTGCAGTGTTGATTATCAATAAGAATTATCCCCGGCTGATGGCGAGTGTGGAAGCGAACATGTTGATTTCTGTGGTGTCTATGTATGTCATCGGGTTTCCGCTGATGTATCTGGTACTGCGCAAATGTGTTCCGGCGCAAAAGCTGGAACGTCACAGGATGTCTCCGCTGCAATACTTTGCGGCAGTGATTATCTGCTTTGGACTGACCTATGCCTCCAATATTATCGGCCTGATTCTGACCTATATCTTAGGCAGGATCAGCGGGCATGAGATTCAGAATCAGGCGGTGACTGTGATGACGGACCTGAACCCGGTGCTGTTGATTCTGTATGTCGTGATGTTTGCACCGATTATGGAAGAACTGGTATTTCGCAAACTGATTGTGGATAGAGCGGTTCGTTACGGACAAGGTGTGGCAGTGGTGATTTCGGGCTTGATGTTCGGTCTTTTTCATGGTAATCTGAACCAGTTTGCTTATGCTGCGGTCATTGGTATGTTTTTGGCGTTCCTCTATGTAAAAACCGGAAACATCGGGATTACCATCTCCATTCATATGCTGATCAACTTTGTGGGAGGTTTCCTGAGCCAGAAGCTTTTTGATCTGATTGATGTGGAAGAGTATGAGTATTTCCTGGAGGCAGGCGATTACGAAGGGATGATGAACAGTGTTCAGGATAATCTTGTGGGCTGGGTCGTGCTCGGAATCTTCAGTATGCTCGTGATTGCGGTGCTGATCGGAGGTGTGGTATTATTTATTCTGGCAACGGTACGGAAGAAGTTCCGCTGCGAAGCCGGAGACGTGATGATTCCCAAACAGCTTCGTTGGAGCATTGTGATCGCAAACTCCGGAATGGTGGCGTTTCTCCTCGTCTGGGCAGGGATGATTCTGCTGCAGATGGCGGGCTGAGCCGACGCGTAGGACAGAATCAAGCTGAGATTGGATCGGGTTGCAATGATAGCAGGGTAAAACAGAGATAGGGATAGGATAAATATCATGATAAAGCTGGGTGAAAAACAGGAACTGGTTGTTGTAAAAAAAGTGGATTTTGGCGCATATCTTGCAGTTAGTGAGGAACAGGCTGAGAACCGTGTGCTCCTTCCTGCCGCACAGCTGCCGGAGGGCTGTAAGCCGGGAGACCGGATAACGGTGTTCATTTACAGGGATTCCTCTGACAGACTCATAGCTACCGTGCGGGAGCCCGGGCTTGTTATGGGGCAGGTGGCGGAGCTGACTGTGGCACAGACCGGCAAGATAGGAGCTTTTCTGGACTGGGGTCTGGAGAAGGATCTTCTGCTTCCCTTTAGGGAGCAGAGAGGAAAGGTAAAGCAGGGGGATAAGGTTCTGGTTTCGCTGTATGTTGACAAGAGCAGCCGTCTCTGTGCCACCATGAACGTCTACAAGAATCTGCGGACGGACAGCCCTTATCATGCCGAGGACATGGTGAGGGGCAGGGTATATGAGCTCAGCGATAACTTCGGTGCCTTTGTGGCGGTGGACAACATATATTCCGCATTGATCTCCAAGAAAGAGCTGTATGGTGATGTGGAGCTCGGAACAGATGTGGAAGCCCGTGTCATTCGCGTGAAAGAGGACGGAAAGCTGGATCTCAGTATTCGGAAGAAGGGGTTGCTTCAGCTGGATGAGGACGCCGAGAAGATTCTGGATCTGCTGGACAGCTATTCCGGTGCCCTTCCCTTCAGTGATAAGGCTGCTCCCGAGGTCATCAAGTACGAGACCGGCATGAGCAAAAATGAATTTAAGCGTGCGGTGGGCAGGCTTCTCAAGCAGGGGAAGGTGGAGATCGGCGAGAAAACCATCCGCAGAGTCAACAGATAGAATTTCTTAAGATTTTGAAAAAAATTGAATTTAAGTGTAGAAATATATTGCAAACAATGATAAGATAAAGACAGAAAAGGGGGGCATAAATATGGATATAGCAGGACTTTCTATGGCGTTAGCCACTACTTCCACGCAGTCTAAGGTTGGGACAGCGGTATTGAGCAAAACATTGGACACCAATGAAGCCCTCGGACAAGGGCTGGTGAAGATGATGGATGCCGCCGCTATGGAGCAGAGTGTGAATCCCGCGGTTGGTGCAAACTTCGACATTCGGGTCTGAAGAACAGACAGAGAGCTGCCTGGTAGGTATTACCAGGCAGTTTTTTTGTGAAAATACATAAAAAACTATTGCTTTTTTCGTTGCATTTTTGTAAAATTTGTGGTATATGGGCATAATAGGTTGTTCGGTTTTTCGAACAGGGGGTACGAGCATGATATCAAATCAGATTTTACAGAACACAATTGATGGGTTGAAAAGCATTACCAGGGTGGATTTCTGTGTGACGGATGCGGATGGGAACGAGGTCGCTTCCACTGAAAATGTGGGAAATATTACTCGTGCGGCGGCAGAGTTCGCTGCCTCTCCGGCAGACTCTCAGGAGATACAGGGCTGTCAGTATTTTAAGGTTTTTGATGAACAACAGCTGGAGTATGTTCTTGTGGTACAGGGGATAGGAGAAGCTGTTTATACGATTGGCAAGATGGCTGCCTTTCAGCTACAGAATCTGTTGGTGGCTTACAAGGAACGTTTTGATAAAGACAATTTTATAAAAAACCTGTTGCTGGACAATCTGCTGCTGGTTGATATCTACAGTCGCTCCAAGAAGCTACATATTCAGACCGATGTGAGTCGTGTCGTGTTGATCATTGAGTCTGTCAATGGCAAGGACAACAACGTCCTGGAACTGACCAGAAGCTATCTGGGCGGCAACGGAAAAGATTTTGCGACTGCGGTAGATGAGAATAATGTGGTTGTCGTCAAGGAACTGGTGGAGAACGATACTGCCAGAGAGATTGAGAAGGCAGCAGGAGCATTGGTAACCTATCTGCAGAAGGAAGGCATCAAAGAGACAAGGGTGGCTTACGGTACCGTGGTGCAGGAGATAAAGGAGGTTAGCCGTTCCTACAAGGAAGCGAAGATGGCACTGGATGTGGGAAAGATCTTCTTTGATGAGCGCAACGTCATAGCTTACAGTGAGCTTGGAATCGGACGACTTATCTATCAGCTTCCCATTCCTTTATGTAAAATGTTTATCAAAGAGATTTTTGGCGGTAAGAGTCCGGATGAATTTGATGATGAGACACTGACCACAATCTATAAATTTTTCGAGAACAGTCTGAACGTATCAGAGACCTCCAGACAGTTGTTTATTCACAGAAACACATTGGTATATCGTCTGGATAAGCTGCAGAAGAGCACCGGTCTGGACCTTCGCGTGTTTGAGGATGCCATTACCTTCAAGATTGCGCTTATGGTTGTCAAGTATATGAAATACATGGAGAGCATGGATTTTTAAAGGAGATAGTTTCATGTCGAGAAGAGAACAGCAGAGAATAAAAAAAGAGCAGATGATAGAAGAAAAGGGTGTCATTTACCTGGATAATGTACATAAGGTTTATTCCAGCGGTTCCCCGGCACTGAACGGGATCAATCTGAGCATCAAAAAGGGTGAATTTGTTTTCATCGTGGGTGACAGCGGTTCCGGAAAATCTACCATGATAAAGCTGCTTTTACGGGAACTGAAAGCCAGTGAAGGGAATGTTTATGTCATGGGTAACAATCTGTCGAAGCTCAGACATGGCAAAATCCCGCGTTTTCGCCGTAATCTGGGTGTGGTTTTCCAGGATTTCCGTCTGTTGAATGACAGGAATGTATATGAAAATGTTGCATTTGCCCAGAGAATTGTCGAAACACCTGCCAGAGAGATCAGGAGAAACGTACCTGCTGTGCTTGCAACTGTCGGACTGGCCAGCAAATATAAGGCAAAGACAAATCAGTTATCCGGAGGAGAACAGCAGAGAGTTGCATTGGCCAGAGCTCTTGTGAACAAGCCCTCTATTCTGCTTGCAGATGAGCCTACGGGCAATCTGGATCCCAAGAATTCCTGGGAAATCATGAAGCTGTTGGAAGAGATTAACGAAGACGGAACGACTGTTGTTGTGGTAACACACAACAGAGAAATCGTCAACGCCATGCATAAACGTGTGGTCACAATGAAAAAAGGCGTCATTGTGAGCGATCAGGAGGGAGGCGAGTATATTGAGGAAGATTAGTACGTTGTTTTATACCATCAGACAGGGCTTTGCCAATATATTTCGAAATAAATGGTACTCGTTAGCGTCTGTTGCCACGATTTCCGCCTGTCTTTTTCTGTTTGGACTTTTTTATGCGATTGTGGCTAATTTCCGGAGTATTGTCATGAAGGCGGAGGAAGGTGTGACTGTCACTGTCTTTTTCCACGATGCCAATGACAGATGTGAAAAGGAAGGAACACCACACAGTCCGGAGCAGGTGCCGGATGAACTGCGCATGAAAGAGATCGGTGAGAGAATTAAGGCCAGGGTAGAAGTATCCAAGGAGCCGGATGGCGTTGTATTTATCTCTGACGAAGAGGCCTGGATGAACTTTGCCTCCAATTATTACGGAGAAAGCTATGCGGAAGGATTTCCGGAGAATCCCCTGTCCGGTGTCTGCAGCTATGAGATCCATCTGAGCGATGTCGACATGCAGAATGCGCTGGTGAGCTGGCTGCAATCCATTCCGGAGGTCAGAAAAGTGAATTATTCCGAGGTGACGGCGCATACCTTAAGTGGTGTGAACCTGCTTATTGCCTATATTTCCGTGGGAATCATCGTGATTCTGCTGGCGGTCAGCATCTTCCTGATCAGCAATACGGTTTCCATAGGGATTTCCGTTCGCTCTGCGGAGATTAACATCATGAAATATATCGGCGCGACTGATTTCTTTGTCAGAGCACCCTTTGTGTTGGAGGGCATCATTATCGGTCTTTTGGGGGCAGCACTTCCTCTCGGACTGATATACAGTGTATATAATTACGCGTTGAATTACATTTTACAGCAGTTCTCAGTGCTGAATAGCTTTCTGAATTTCCTGACGGTTCAGGAGGTCTTTAAGGTATTGCTGCCGGTATCCTTGGTTCTGGGTATGGGAATCGGTTATCTGGGAAGTGCGTCTACTGTCAGAAAGCATTTACATGTGTAGAATTGGAAAAGGCGGGTATTCATGAAGAAAAAAGGATTAATTGTATGCCTTGTGATCATAACACTTTGTACAATGGCTGTCTCCGGAGTATGGAAGCAGAGTGCGTCTGCCTTAACGTTGGATGACATTACTTCGGACAGCATCAAGGACAAAGAGAATAAAATCAACCAGGCAAAGGAAGAAAAGAAAAATCTTCAAAGCGGTTTGTCCAATCTGAAGGAGATGAAGAAGGAGCTGGAAGCGCAGCGCGCCAATCTGGCATCATACATCGAACAGCTGGACAGCAATCTGGAAGAGATTGAGCATAATATCGCCGTACTGAAGCAACAGATTGCGGAGAAGGAAATCGAGATAGAAGCCACGGAGAAGGAACTGGAGGAGGCCCTTGCCAAGGAAGAGAATCAGAAGGAAGCGATGATTGCACGCATCCGGATGGTGTATGAATCGGGCGATCCCCAGATGACGGATATGCTTCTGAAGGCGGAGAGCTTCGGTGATTTCCTGAACAAAGCAGATTATGCGGAGAGAGTCATTAACTATGACAAGCGACGCTGGCAGGACTATATGAACACCAGGCAGTATGTGGAGCTCTGTAAGGAACAGCTCGAGATTGAGAAAGAGATTCTGGATGAGACCAAGGCTGCGGTGGAGGAAGAGCAGAGGAATCTGGAGATACTGATTGCGGAGAAGAATCAGGAAATAGACCGTTACGAGAATGATATTACCATGAAGGAAGCGGCAATCAGGGAATACGAGGCTTCCATCAAGGCAGAAGAGGAAGAAATAGCAGCGCTGGAAGCGCTTGTGGCGGAAGAGAAGAAGGCCCTTCTGGCAGCCAGCGGTGTGGTTCTGACCTACGATGGCGGCACCTTTAAGTTCCCGCTGGCATCCTATACCCGGGTGTCCAGTGAATACGGAAACAGAATCCACCCGATTCTGGGGATACCGCAGTTCCACAACGGAGTGGATCTGGCGGCTCCCAAGGGAACGGCCATCTACGCCGCATATGACGGCACGGTGGTTGCCGCAACCTACAATTCCACCATGGGTAATTACGTGATGATTGACCACGGCTCAGGACTGTATACAATTTATATGCATGCTTCGGCACTGTATGTGAATAAAGGTGATATTGTGATTCGGGGCGATACCATTGCGGCAGTGGGCACTACCGGAAGGTCTAACGGAAACCATCTTCACTTCAGTGTCCGGCTGAACGGTTCTTACGTTTCACCCTGGGAATATATCACCAGGTAGTTTCGGCGGTTAACGCAGAAAGGCAGAGAATATGGACGAGAATCAGGTTTATTACGAAGAGGGGCAGAAATGCCGTCAGACAGAGAAAACACGCAGGGAAAAGGGAAGCGGAAAAGGGCTGTTTATTGCAGGAATGCTGGTTGGTCTGGCATCGACAATGCTGACCCTGGCCATTTTTTACGCTGCTGTGGGTATACAGGTATTTGCAAAGGAGCCGGAAAATATGTACGCCGGTCTGCTCACGCAGATACAGCGTTTACTTACCGGGACGGATAAAGGAACAGATACGCCGCTTCTTGATGATGATATCGTCAATACAGAGATGGTGGAAAAGCTTCAGCTGCTGGAGGATACCATAGACAGCCGTTTCTATCTGGATAAGGTAGCGGATGAGGATGTGCGGATTGCTCTTTACCGTGCCATGTTGGAGGCGCTGAACGACCCCTATTCCCAGTATTATACTGCGGAAGAATTAGAGGATCTGATGAGCGATACGGAAGGCATATTCTACGGAATCGGAGCCTATGTCAGTCTGGACCAGGATACGGGTCTGCCCAAGATCTCTGATGTTATCAAGAATTCGCCGGCACAGGAGGCGAAGCTTCGCCCCAACGATCTGGTACTGGAGGCAGACGGTCAGTCCCTGCGGGGCATGTCCCTGGAAGAGGCTGTTAAGCTGATCAGGGGACCGGAGGGTACCACCGTTACCCTGACTTTGATTCGCGAGGGGGAGCCTGATTACCTTGAGATAACCATAGAACGCCGTAAGGTGGAGACGCCTACGGTGGAGTACTCTATGCTTGAGGATGGAATGGCTTATATCAGTGTGACGGAATTTGATGAGATTACAGTGGATCAGTTTGAGCAGGCGCTGGAGTCTGCAAAGACGGAGGGCGCAAAGGGACTCATCCTTGACCTTCGCGGCAATCCCGGGGGAATGCTCAGCTCCGTTGTGAAGATGTGTAAGATGATCCTGCCGGAGGGCATGATTGTGTACACTGAGGATAACGCGGGTAAGAGAGTGGAATACAAGTGTGACGGTAAGAATGAGATTGATATTCCCTTGGTGGTTCTGGTGGATATGAACTCTGCCAGTGCAGCCGAGATTATGACCGGCGCCATCAAGGATCACGGAATAGGAACCATCGTTGGCACCACCACTTACGGCAAGGGAATTGTACAGCAGATTATTCCCTTCAGGGACGGCAGTGCCGTGAAGCTTACCATCAGCGCCTACTATACACCAAACGGCAACAATATCCACGGAATCGGAATTGAGCCGGATGTGGTATGCGAGTTTGACAGCGAGGCGTATTACGGAAGTGACGATCATCCGGACAATCAGCTGGAAAAGGCAAAAGAGATTTTGCGGGGGAAGATGAGATGAGGATTTGCGTGATTGTACCATCCTATAATCCCGATGAAAAATTGATTTCCACGGTAAAAGGACTGGCAGAAGAAGGGTTTGATGACATTCTTGTCATAAATGACGGCAGTGATGAGGCTCACAATCAACCCTTTGTTGAGGTGGGGAAGCTTCCCGGGGTAACCCTGGTTTGCCATGAGGTGAATAAGGGTAAGGGAAGAGCAATGAAAACGGCTTTTCAGTACTGTATCGAGAACCGCAAGGATATCGATGGTGTGGTTACGGTGGACGGTGATGGCCAGCACAGACCCGGGGATGTCAGGGCCTGCTGCAATGAAATGATAGCAAAGGCAGATCAGAACTGTGTTGTCCTGGGCTGCAGAGACTTCAGCAAGCCTGATGTTCCGCCCAGGAGCAGGATGGGCAACAATATTACCAAGGGGGTATTCCGTTTTGCCTGCGGCATCCGTATCTCGGATACCCAGACCGGGCTGAGAGCGATTCCTGCCGCCCTGCTTCCGTTTATGACAGAAGTCAGCGGTGAGCGCTATGAATATGAGACCCAGATGCTGCTTGAGATGAACAGGAAGGGAATCCCTTTTTCGGAGGTCACCATAGATACGGTGTACATAGAGGAGAACGCCTCCTCTCATTTTCATCCCTTCCGGGATTCCTTCAAGATTTATGCGGTTATTTTAAAGTTTATCATGAACTCTTTGCTTTCCTTTGTGATAGATATTGTGTTGTTCACGATTCTGGAATTTATCATAGGAGAGAAGCTGCCTCACTGGGCGATGATACTGATAGCCACAGCGGGCGCAAGAGTAGTGTCCTCCCTGTACAATTACACTATGAACCGCAGCAAGGTGTTTGAGTCAGAGGTATCTGTGAAGAGTTCCCTGCCCAGATACTATGTGCTCTGTTTGGGGCAGATGCTGGTATCCTACGGGCTGGTAAACGCCCTTTCCTGGGTGTTGAAAACCGGCAACATACTTACCTCGGTGATTAAGGTGTTGGTGGATGTGACCCTGTTTCTGCTCAGTTTCCAGATACAGAGACAGTGGGTATTTGCGGATAAGAAGAATAAATGATTTACAGGGTGTAAAAGTGAACCCGGAAGGGAATTATGAACTATGACTGCTACCAATAAAGAAACAAAAAAGGGGAATAAGATTAAGACCATAGTCTGGAGAGTGTTTGCTATCCTGATGTCCACTCTGGTGATGGTATTTGCCGGTATTTACGGCACAATGTGGATTTTCTGTCACGGGCCTTCCACTACAGCCAGAGACCTGTTTGTCAGCACTGTTCTGGAAACGGGAGCTATGAAATTCCTGGCGGGATGGTATTTTGACAAGGATGAGATCCTGCAGATTACCAGCAACAACTCCATGGCTGTTGTGGAGGGGGATGTGGATGTGGACCTGATAGAGATTCCTTCCGATGATACAGCGAATCCGGAAAACAGCACAGAGTTTCAGGATTTCTTTGATGAGAATGGTATCGAGGTGTTTGCTGTCTCCGGGCGTTCTTATATGGGAAAGGTCATGATTGTCAAGGATCCCTCCAAGGTAAAGGTGGCAACCATATATCCCTGGTCCAGTGACGCCAAGGAAAAAGGCGGTAAGACACTGGATGAACTGGTAAGTTCTTCCGGTGCAATTGCAGGTATCAATGGTGGCGAATACTATTCTTCGGGAAACTGGGGCGGAAGACCCAAGGGTCTGGTAGTATGCGAGGGCGAGATTCAGTACAATCGACCGGAGACCGGTGATGTCATGGTGGGAATGAATGAGGATAATATTCTGGTGATTAAGGATATCGGCGGAATGTCAGCGGATCAGGTTGAGGCTATGGTCAGGGAAAACAAGATTCGCGACGCTGTCAGCTTCAAGGATATTGACGACGGAGATACCAATCATTTTACCAAATTGATCATCAACGGGGAATCCAGAGCCATCAGCGGTAACGGCAGCGGAGCCAATCCCAGAACGGTTATCGGACAGCGCAAGGACGGGGCCATCATTATGTTTGTGACTGACGGGCGCGGACACGAAGGACACATCGGTGCAACTGCCGCCGACCTGATCAGTGTCATGGAGGAGTACGGTGCTGTGAATGCAGCGAACCTGGACGGCGGAAGTTCCTCGGCCATGTACTACAACGGCAACTATGAAATGACCAGTGTAACATTGTATCATTCCACATCTTCCTGGAAATTACCCACTTCTTTTGTGGTGACACAATGATGCGTTCAGAAGGATATGCCTAAGGAGAAATACAATGAAAAATAAGATAAAGTTTTGGATGATATGGCTGGTCTATGTATCGGTACTTGCACTGATCATAGCCCTGTTGTGGACTAAAGTATGGAATATTATGAAGGAATATGAAGCGGCGCAGCCCGGTTATAAGGTGGATGAGTTTATGCTTCAGCTGTCAGAGGGCAGCTATACCGGTCCCATTGTTGTTCAGGGGAATAAATTCGAGTCTTCCGATGTAATTGCCGAAGGCTTCCGCAATGCAATCAAAGGTAAGCAGTTGACCTGGAAGGCTGAGAGCAGCGGAACCCAGGCTGTCTATGGTATATATGACGGTGAGACCAAGATAGCAAGAGCAGCCTTTGAGGCGTATAACCAGAAGCGGATTATGGTGATTCTGACGATATCCGAGTGGAAGGCTGTGAGTGTTGAACCCATAGTAAAAGGGCATTACAGCGTTCATCTGGAGTTGCCGGAAGGGTATGGTGCCTCTGTGAACGGTCTTGCCTTGACAGAGGAGGAATTGACAGGTGAGCCTGTAGCCATGGAGGGCATGGAATACGTGGCTGAGTATGTGAATGTACCCAGGTTTTACACCTATGAGGTTAAGGGGCTTATTGAGCAACCCAAAATAGAGATATGGGATACTATGGGAGAAGATGTACCTGCCGAGAAGATAGAGGGAAGCCTGACGGGGGAAACGATCACAGCCAAGGTTGGCTTTGCACCTCAGGAGATGCCGGAGGATCTGGAGCAGTTTGCGATACAGGCAGCAAAGGACTACTCCAACTTCTTTTCCAGGGATCTGCCGGGATCGGGTGCGAGTACAGCGTGTCTGCAGAAATACTTCCCTGAGAACTCCTATTACATCGAGCTTGCAGAGAGATACAGAACCGGAGATATGTGGATGTACAGCGACCATCGTACCCCCACCTTTACCGATCTGTCAGTCTCGGAATATACAGAGTATAGCGAGGATTGTTTCTCCTGCCGCGTGATATTCGACAAGAATATCTACCTGAACAGAACAGGAGAGACCAGAATCGAGCATAACGATCAGACCTATTTCTATGTATCTCTGAACGGGAAATGGGTGATAGCAGACATCAAATCTAACGTGTAATTCAGAAAGGCGGTGCGGTATGCGGGTACAGACGTTAGTGGCGGCTGTAAAGCAGGATGTACGGAAGCTTGCCGATAAAATGCGGCTGGAGACGGATGCCGTGATTGTAAATCAGTGCGAAGAGAATTCCTATCTGGAATACGAGTTTGAGGGCTCCGGGATACAGTGTTATTCCTTCCATGAGCGGGGCGTGGGGTTGAACCGCAACAATGCGCTTCTGCGCGGAACCGGGGATATTCTGCTGTTTTCCGATGAGGATATTGTCTATGACAAGGGGTATGGAGACAAAGTACGACAGGAGTTTGAAGCTCATCCGGAAGCGGACGTCCTCCTGTTCAACCTCCGTGTAGTCCCGGAGCGCGCTACCTATCACAATGATTCTTATGGCAGGGTGCGCTGGTACAACTGTGGGCGATATCCCACCTACAGCTTTGCGGTCAGAGGCGACAGGATTAAGAAGGCGAATGTAACCTTTTCTCTTTTATTCGGAGGCGGTGCTCCCTACAGCAATGGGGAGGACAGCCTTTTTCTGATGGATTGTCTGAGAAAGGGACTGAAAATATATAAGACACCTGTGGAGATCGGTGAGGAAGTGCCGAGAGAAGAGGGAGGTTCTACCTGGTTCCACGGTTATAACGAGAAATTTTTTTATGACAGAGGCTTCCTGTATCATTTTCTGTACGGATGGAAAGCGGGCTTTATGTGCCTGCGGTTTGTTCTGGCAAAAAAGAGCGTGATGTGCGGGGAGATTCCGGCAAAAAAGGCCTATGCCATCATGAAAAAGGGAATGCGTGATGCAAAGAGTTAAGTTCAGTATTATTGTGGTATGCCTGAACGCAGGCGGGGAACTGCATAAGACGGTGGAGAGTATCCTGTCGCAGAATTACGACGATTATGAGATTATCGTAAAAGACGGCGGCTCGAAGGACGGTTCCGTAGAAAAGCTGCCGCAGCATCCAAAGCTTCATGTGATCGTGCAAGGGGATAAAAGTATCTACGACGCCATGAATCAGGCTGTGAAGCCGGCAACGGGGGAATACTTTATCTTCTTAAACTGCGGGGACTATTTCTACGATGAAAATGTGCTTGCCGGGGTGGCCGGAAGGATTGCAGCGGAG
>CALZBR010000031.1 GCA_945621435.1 uncultured Lachnospiraceae bacterium | reverse complement strand
GCAACATTATATCACAATATCATTGTTTTTGTTACTTATTATTTGCAATACTAGTCTACATTACGCCTTGAAAATCTACCGATATTTCCAAAATAATTAAAACTCCTCCAAAATCTCCAATAACTGCACTTTCCCAACTAGTCCACCACACGTCTACTCTTTTCATGCCATTTCTATATTTTCCACAATACCTCTCAAATTTTACATTTTCTTCCAGTTTTCTCACTAGTCATGTCAACGCCTAAAAATTGATTTTTCAACCCTTTCTCCGACTTCCCTTTCGTCAATTTTACCAATACTTCTTCCGGTGCTTCCGCAAAATAATCTGCCGCAATTACTACAACTAATACATTTGTCATCACATTTTTTATTCCAAATCAATACAGACCCCACCTCAATTATTTTTTCAAAAACCTTGTTTTTTTACTGTTTTTTGCCGCTTTTTCACAGAAAATATGCCTCATATAACTTTTCTCCGGTTTTGCCCATTTTGACAGCTTGAATCAACGTAACGCCTCTCTAAAATTCTCAACTAGTCTGTTTCATGTATGTAAAATCTGCTCCATTTTCACATCGGAGCAATATTTCCGATTTTCTCAACTAGTCCGTGTTACGCCTAGAAAATTCAACGCTTTTTCAGTTTAAGCCTAAATTCAGTTTATCAACTAGTCATGAATACGTCTGCAAATTACTATTTCGATAAATGTCTGTTTGCTTTTTCGTCATATCAATATGACTTTTCAAAAATAATACAAAATTTTTTATCAAAAACCCTTGACACGCCCCAAAGTGCCGAAAACACATTTATCCCTTATACGCCTATCAGAATTACACATTCACTTTCCCACGCCTATGCACTTTTACATAATTAGGCACTTTTACCCCATATGCTATACTGAAAAAAAGTACTTTTTGTGGAAAGGAGGCAGAATTATCTACCGCAATTATTGCACTTGGATATTCGTATAGTATTATGGAACAACAGAATAATTTCAGCGAAGATAATAATTTCAACTTGCCTTCTTTCCTATCGGATGATACACTCAGCCTATCAGAGATTTCGGAAAAAGTACTGTATATGAAAAAGAAACAGGAAATTGAACGGAAATATAAAGAGAAAATCAAAACAAGAAAGGACGGCAGACAATACTACATTTACATCAACCGCAAGCAATATACTTCTACCAGCTATGAGGGGTTATTATCGGTACTGTATGAATTGGAATATGGCAGAACAACCTCATCCCTTGCAGACCTATATCCGGAATGGATGATTTGGCGTAGGGATTGCTCTCCGGTATGTGACAAGACCTTGAAGGAGAACTCTCACTGCTGGAACTCCTACCTCAAAGACAATTCAATTTCACAGATTCCTTTGGTAGACTTAACACCCAAAGACTTTATCCGTGTGTTCCGGCAATGGACAAAGGACAGACAGCTGACACGAAAGAAGTTCAATAATATCAAGAGCCTTATCAATGGTATCTATTATTACGCCATTGAAGAAGGGATTGTGACACACAATCCGGTAAAGGACATCAGCAGCCGCAACTTCACTTTTAAGGCGGTAAATCATTCCGATGATGTATTTACTCTTGATGAGAGAAAGAAGCTGCTTGCACATCTTTCCGGAAATGATGATATGTATTCCCTTGCAATACAGCTTGATTTTCAGCTTGTGGCTCGTATCGGAGAACTTCTGTCCTTACGTTGGAGCGACATTGAGGGCAACAATCTACACATTCAGTCACAGTTAGTTACCGAACGGAAAATGAATGATGACCTGACCTTCAGCAAGAGAGAGCATGTAAATGTAGACCATGTAAAAGGAAATACAGACCACGGCTTTCGTTATCAGCCGCTTACCGCAGAGGCAATGCGGTTGTTAGAGAAAATCCGAAAGCAGAATCCGGACGGAGAATTTATTTTGATGAAGGACGGCAGACAGTTAAACGCCAACTCTTTCAACCGGTGGCTGAAACGCTACTGTGAAGAATGCGACGTGCCTGTGCGTTCAAGTCACAAAATAAGGTTCTGTACCGCCTCTATACTGTATTCCAATGGAATGGACTTGCCAACCTTACAACGACTCTTAGGGCACTCTACCGCCGCTATGAGTATGCACTATCTAAGGCGTGTAACGCCCACAACCGATACCGCCGCAATCATGACTTCGGCACTATCTTAACGTACTCTGTATCGTACATACACGTACATACAAATCCCACCGCACAAAAAAATAGAGAAAACATTGAATTCATCAGTGTTTTCTCTACTCTCTAATACTGCTGGTGGCCGGACCGTTTCCGGCCTTCAGGTCAAACTTAACGCCGGTGTTAGTCTTTTTCATTACAAATTTTCCCATGTTCTTGTCCTCCGTATAGAATTTAAGATACTTAAATTTTAAACTTATCTCAAAAATAATTCAACCATATATTCTGTTTTCCGTATTGATTTCTGATGTTTATTCCCGGTGAAACTCCGCCAATTCCGTTTCGGTTTCCAGAATTCTTTCCAGCAGACTTTCCTGCTGTGCTTCCTCAGCGTCAAGCTGTTTTTGAATCTCCATCAGCTTCTCAAAATCTGTTGACAGGGCGGGATCTACCAGCTGCAGCTGTAATTCCGCTGATTTCTGCTCGCTTTCCTCCAGCTGTCGCTCATATTTTTCCAGCTGCTTTTCCAGCCGGGAGCGAATCTTGCCGGGATTATAGTAGGTCTTCTTGTCAAATACGTCATCCAGGGTAGGGGCGTTTTTGGCAGTACTTTTTTGTGCAGGAGCGGGGGAGGGGGGATTGGACAGTGCAGCGGTCATGGAGTCACGGTGCTCCAGGTATTCTTCGTAGTTGTAGGGATACTGAGTCACATTGTCCATGCCAAAATCCAGAATGCCGGTGGCTATCTGTCGGATGAAATATCTGTCGTGGGACACGAAGAGAACGGTTCCGCCGTAGCTTGCCAGCATTTTTTCCAGAGCTTCCTTGCCTGCCATGTCCATATGGTTGGTAGGCTCGTCCAGGATGAGCAGGTTAGGCCTGGTACGAAACATTTTGCAAAGCGCCAGGCGCACCTTTTCGCCGCCGGAGAGCTGTCCCATTTTCTTTTCGACCTCCTCCTGGGAAAAGAGGAAGCTGCCCAGTGCACTTCTCACTTCCTCGCGAAGCATATCCGGGTATTCCTGCCAGAAGTTGTCCAGAACCGTCTGTTCCGGGTCAGCGTCGTTGATAACGGCTTTCTGCTGGTCAAAATAGCCCCACTCCACGTTCGTGCCAAAGGCAAAGTCTCCGCCCAGTGCAGGCAGGATACCTACCAGTGTTTTCAGGAGAGTGGATTTGCCTTTGCCGTTTTCACCGATGATGGCAAGTCTTTCTCCCTTCATGAGACGGAAGGAGACTCGGCTCAATTCCATATCATAGCCGATACTAAGGTTCTTCACGGAGAGTACCTCGGACCAGCTCTCGATGCGGGGAGTGAAGTTGGCTTTGAAGGTCTTGGTGTCGAAATGCCGGGGTTTTTCTATTTTAACCATGTGTTCGATGGCCATCTGTTTGGAGCGGGCGGCTGCGACCTTGGTAGGAGTGTTTTTCCACTTTTCAATCCATTCTGTCAGACGTTTGATTTCTTTCTGCTGTTCCTCGTAATCCCTTTCCTGCTTTTCCAGATTTTCTTCCTTCTGGCGAACGAAGGCAGAGTAGTTACCTGGATAGCGTTTGATGTGGTGATACTCAATTTCGTAGGTTACATCGATAATACGGTCTAAAAACATACGGTCGTGGGACACAATTACGACAGATTTGTCATATTTTTTTAAATAATCCTCCAGCCATTCAATGGTCGGCAGATCCAGGTGGTTGGTGGGCTCGTCCAACAGCATGATGTCCGGTCTGCTGAGGAGCAGTTTGATGAAGGCAATCTTGGTCTGCTGTCCTCCGGAAAAGCTTCCGATGGGGCGCTGTAAGTCCTCCGGGGCAAAGCCAAACTGCCGGAACATAATCTCCATCTCCCGGCGCCAGTGGTAGCCGTTGAGGGCTTCCATTTTCTTTTGAAGCCGGTCATATTCGGAGTACAGATTCTGGTCTTCCTGATACTGAAGCTGTTCTTCAATTTCTTTCATCCTGGCTTCGCAGGCAAAAATTTCCGCAAAAACTTTCTTGATCTCGTCTTCTACTGTGATTTCACCGTCGGGGAAGCTGATTTGCCGCAAAAAACCGATTTCCTGTCTGCCTGCCATGGTGATACCACAGCTTTCGTCACTGTCCGGATTGCTCATGTGAAGATCGCCCGCAATAAGTTTGAGGAGGGTGGTCTTGCCACAGCCGTTTCTGCCTACGATGGCTATCTTTTCTTTGTCATGAATTTCAAAATTGATGTCGTTTAATATTTTGTACGCGCCGTATTCCACGTCGGCGTGTCTGATCTGGTATCGCATGATAAATCTCCTGATATTTCCTGTGTTCAGGTCATTTTATATAGTTACCATTCTATCAGATATTTGTCCGGGACTCAATCCCTAAGTGATTTGTAGGGTGTTTTGATAGATTACCCCTCTTTTTTCTTGTATCTGATACATGACTTTTATAATGAAATATGTTATACTGGATATGGTTTGTACCGGCGTCAGTCCGGTATGGGAAGAGAGGACCTGCAGAAGGACGTATGTGTGGGATGCCATCAGGGAAAAAATCCATGGGGGAGATTCATTTAACCCGGGGAAGTATGTGGAAGAATTTGTTCGGGTTTTCTCTGCCATTTCTGCTTTCCTCCTTTTTACAGACCTTCTATGGTCTGGCAGATTTGTTTATTGTTGGGCAGTTCAACGGTGCTGATACCATAACGGCAGTATCCGTAGGCAGTCAGATCATGCACATGCTGACGGTGGTGATAGTGGGACTTGCCATGGGAACCATGGTTTCCCTAAGTCATGCCGTGGGGGCGGAAAAGCAGGACAGGATTGCAGAGGTTCTGGGAAATACACTGATAATGTCTGCGATTTTTGCGGCAGTTCTCACGGGAGTCCTTGTTTTATCGGTGAATCCCGTTGTGGCTGCAGTTTCTACACCTGTAGAGGCGGTGAGTCAGACGAAGGAGTATCTCCTTGTATGTTTTCTGGGGGTTCCCTTTATTGTAGCTTACAATGTGATCAGCAGCATTTTTCGCGGTCTTGGGGATTCGAAGACGCCTATGTATTTTGTGGCTGTTGCAGGAGTCATAAATATTATTTTGGATTATGTTTTGGTTGGTCCGCGGGATATGGGAGCACAAGGCGCTGCCATTGCTACCGTCACATCTCAGGCCTGCAGCGTGATTCTGGCTCTGTTTGTCATGGGGAAAGGTAAAAACCGTATCAAGCTTTCCCTAAGAGATTGTCGCCTGAAAAAGGACACTATGGGTGTAATTTTGAGAGTGGGCCTGCCCATTGCCTGCCAGGACGGATTTATACAGATTTCCTTCCTGGTGATTACTGCAATTGCGAACGGACGCGGAGTGGAGGTAGCAGCGGCGGTGGGAATTGTGGAGAAGATGATCTGCTTCTTATTCCTGGTACCATCTGCCATGCTGTCGTCGGTGTCTGCGATTGCAGCTCAGAACGCAGGCGCGGGAAAGCACGATAATGGCAGGTTGGTTCTGAAGTATGGAATCGGAATCAGTGTCGTCTTCGGTATGACGGCAGCCCTGATTTGTCAGTTTTGTTCCGGCTCTTTGGTAGGACTTTTTGCAAAGGAAAATGAAGAGGTTATCCGTCTGGGAGCTCAGTATTTTCGCTCTTATGTTTTTGATTGTGCGGCGGCGGGGATTCATTTCTGCTTCAGCGGATACTTTTGTGCCTATAACAGAGCAGTCCTGTCTTTTATACATAATGTTTTGTCGGTTTTGCTGGTGCGGATTCCGGGGGCGTATCTGGCATCGGTGTATTTTCCGGATACCCTTTACCCCATGGGTTGGGCACCTCCGGCAGGGTCGTTGCTGTCTGCCCTGATCTGCATTCTGTTTTATGTGACGCTCAGACGCAGAAAAGCTTTTGGAGAAAATAAGGCGTGAAGCCATGGATTCATACGTAGAAATAATAAGCGGAGGAACATATCATGAGATTTGCGGCAACAGAAGAGAAGGTAAAGGTAACGGGCAGAACACTGTATGTGGAGGACACCAGATATCTGGGATATTCCGGCAGTAGCATCAGTTTTGCTTTTGTAGGAAAAAAGGCTGTCGCCTGTATCAAAAGCAATGCCAATGCATTTGGGGATGAGCTGAGGGGAAGAATTGCAGTGTATGCAGACAATGCAGATGAGCCTGCCCGGCGCATCTGTCTGGATCAGGAAGAGGGCGTGTATACGCTCTATGAGAGTGAGGAAGAAAAACAGGTTACTCTGACGATTATGAAGTATTCCGAGGCGGCTTTTGGAAAGTGCGGTATCCGTTACATTGAGATTGATACAGACCATCTGTGCCCGCCCCCTGTGGCAGGCAGCCGTAAGATGGAGATCATCGGTGATTCCATTACCTGTGGCTACGGTGTCGAGGCAGAGAGCGAGCTGATTCCCTTTCATACAGCCACTGAGAATCCCACGAAGTCCTATTCCCTGTTGACTGCAAAGGCACTGAATGCTGAGGTTAACCTGGTTTCCTGGAGCGGCAACGGCATTATCTCCGGTTATGTGGAGGAGACAGCTACAGCACCTTCCGATAAATGGCTCATGCCGGAGGTGTACCGGTATACGGATATCTCAGGTTCCGAGACAATTTTTGGAGAAGACGAGACAAAATGGGAGAAATGGGACTTTAGCAGATTTGTACCGGATATTGTTCTGATCAATCTGGGAACCAATGATTGCAGCTGGTGCAAGGATATTCAGGAGAGAAGAGACCATTATCGGGAAGAATATGTCAGATTTCTGAATTATGTCAGAGAGCACAATCCCAAGGCACAGATTCTGTGCATGCTGGGCACCATGGATCAGCGGGTGCTGAAGGAGCTGGAGGAGGCAGTCAATCTCTTTTCAGAGACAAGAAAAGATGATGCGGTTCATTTCCTGTCCCTGCCGCCTCAGAATCCCGAGGACGGCTATGGCGCAGACTGGCATCCCAGCCCCCTGACACACAGAAAAACAGCGGAGCTGGTGGTGGAAAAAGTGAAGAGCATCATGAATTGGTAGGAAATGACATTATCGGTTGTTAAGGAATAAAATCTACAGAGGAAGGGAAAACGGATGAAGAAGATACGAAAGAGCTTATGTTGCATTCTGTGTGCGGTACTGCTTTGTTGCGGCTGCGGAGCAGAAAAGAAAATGGATGACATGGCAACCAACAAGGGATACGAGATTGCAGCGACCCCCGGTGCTGATAATACCGGAGCACAAGATCAGAAAGGCTCCGAGAAAGCGATACCGAAGGAAAAGATTAAGATCGGTGTACTGCATATTTCAGATCCTGCAGAGGGAAGCGGATATACCTATACCCATGATTTGGGTATCCAGGGAATGCAGCAGAACCTTGGCTTGAATGCGGATCAGATTGTCAGAAAAATCAATGTGAATGACGGAGATTCTGAGGCGGCAAAGGCAGCGATTAAGGAATGCATCGAGGAAGGCTGTAACGTGATTTTTACCACAAGCTGGGGCTACATGGATCCTACGGAAGAGATGGCAAAGGAATATCCGGAGGTGTATTTCTGTCACGGTACCGGTTACAAAAGCAATGGTACAAACTTCACCAACTACTTCGGCAGAATCTATCAGGCGAGATATTTGAGCGGAATCGTAGCAGGCATGAATACCACATCCAATAAAATCGGTTATGTTGCAGCTATGGATTCATCCAATTCCGAGGTAACAGGGGGAATTGATGCCTTTGCGATGGGAGTGGCTTCGGTCAATCCTGAGGCCAGGGTATACGTCAAGGTGACTAACAGCTGGTTTGACCCTGAAGCTGAAGCTGCAGCCGCATCAAAGCTTCTGTCTATGGGGTGTGATGTGATTACCCAGCACTGCGATACCGCATTCCCTCAGACTCTGGCTCAGGATGCAGGAGTCTATGGAATCGGCTACAATTCCGACATGAGAAAGGAAGCACCCAATGCATGTCTTACCAGTGTAATCTGGAATTGGAGTGCTTATTATACCTACGCAGTTCAGAGCATAATAGACGGTACCTGGACGGGACAAAACTATTACGGCGGTATGGTCGATGGTCTGGTTGATATTACCGGTCTGGCTGATTTCTGCGCCGCCGGGACCAAGGAGAAGGTGGAGGAAGCACGAGCAAAGATCATCTCCGGTACCTTCAATGTGTTTGACGGTGAGATTGAGACAAACACAGGTGAGATCATCGGTATGCCTGACTCTACGCTTGATGACGGTACGATAACCGGTGGTATCAATTGGTATTATAAAAACGTTGTGGTTGTGGAATAGGAGGACGAAGGATGAAACTTAGGCGGACACTTAAGAAACAAATTTTAACATTGAATATTCTTCCCCTGTTTCTGATGGGACTTATGGTGATTGTTCTTTCCCTGACCCTGATTAAAACATCCCTGATTTCCGAGGTGGAGACCTCCCTTCGCAGTACGGCAACGGCAGTGCTTTCAGCCTACGATCAGAATGCAGGCAACTATATGGAGGCGGCAAACGGAGATATCTGGAAGGGGAGCTACAATATTTCAAAATCGGAGAATATTGTGGATGGTGTCAAAGAAAGATCGGGCATGGAGGTTACCTTTTTCTACGGTGACAGAAGAATTATGACATCGGCAGTTGATTCCGAGGGCAACCGTATCGTTGGCTCTCCTGCCGGAGATAAGATAAAACAGGTGGTACTGACAGAGGGAAAGGAGTATTTCAGCAGTGCTGTATCCATAGAAGACACCCGCTTTTATGGTTATTATCTTCCTGTGTATCAGACAGGCAGCAACACTCAGCCTGTAGGAATGATTTTTGTGGGTACGGATAAGGCTTCTAAAGATAAGGCTATCAGTGTAATTATCAGCAATGTGATTGTGATTGTTGTGATAATTATGGCTGTGTGCATGGTGGTTTCCGTGATTTTTGCCTCCTCTATTTCGGGCTCTCTGAAGAAGAGTATTGGGGCGCTGCAGACTGTTGCGGCAGGTGACTTGAAAATAGGCGTTGATTCCAAGCTTCTGAAAAAGAAGGACGAAGTAGGAGATTTGTCCAGGGCGGTAAAACAACTACAGGAGGAACTGACGAGTAGCCTTACGGTGATTGTCGACAACAGTAAGGCAGTGATGGAAGCCTCCGGAACATTGGAAAATGTAGCGGTCGAGACCAATGTATCCGTCAGGAAGGTAGAGGAAGCAGTAAGCGGTATCACTGAAAGTGCTTCCGTGCAGGCTCGTATCTCTGATGAGGCTTCGCAGAATTTTGCAAAAATGGGTGAAAAAATCAAACAGACCTCCAGAGAGATGGAGGATATGAAATCCGGTGCTGCAGAAATGAAGGAGGCGGAAGAAAAGAACGCTGAAACTCTGGGCAGACTTTTGAAGAGCAATGTGGAAGTCCGCCAGCTGATCGACGAAATCTCTGTACAGACCAACCAGACCAATGAATCTGCGAGAAAGATTCAGGAGGTAACGGAGATTATTTCGTCTATCGCCGATGAGACCAGCCTTCTCAGCCTAAATGCCGGTATCGAGGCTGCCAGGGCAGGAGAGCACGGCAGAGGCTTTGCGGTGGTTGCGGATCAGATTCAGAAGCTGGCGAATCAGTCCAATGATTCCAGTATGAGAATAGCTGATATTGTGCGTCGCCTCATAGAGGATTCGGACAAGACTGTGGCAACCATGGAAAAGGTGATTGAAACTGTCTCTGCGCAGAGCACTAACATGCAGCAGACCGGTAAGATGACAGAGGAAGTTATGGAGAAGATTGAAAGCTCCATGGCAAGTCTTTCTGTGATGGAAGACAGTGTAGCATATCTTGACCGAAGCAGAAAAGAGGTCATCCATACCGTAAATGAACTTTCTGATATTGCAAAACAGAATGCGGCTACTACCCGTGATGTCTGCGATATTGTTAACAATGTATCTGAGAGCTTTGAGCAGATGAAAAAGAGCACCCGGGGTCTGAAAGCGATTGCAGACAGCCTTGAGGAGAGTGTGGAGCATTTTAATGTCTGAAAACAGCCAAAGAGGTACGAGCAGATGAAGATTTATTTGATGAGGCATGGCGAGACTGACTGGAATAAAGTGAGACGTCTTCAGGGTCAGAGTGATGTGCCTTTGAATGAACATGGTATAGAATTGGCGGAGAAAACAGCGGAAGGGCTGAAGGACGTGACCTTTGACGCAATCTTCAGTTCTCCTCTGCAGAGAGCGTTGGTGACCGCAGAAATCATGGCAGGTGAAGGGGCGGCAAAGATAGTTACAGACGGGAGATTGAAAGAGATGAACTTCGGAATCTATGAAGGTCAGAGCTATGATACCCCTGAAAAGGCAGAGAAACACCCGTTGAAGCATCCGGAAAGCTATGTTCCCGTCGGGGGCGAGACGATTGCGGAGGTGAAGGAACGGACCTATGATTTTTTGTGTGAGAAGCTTCTTCCGCTGGAAAAAAGCTGCAGCAATGTACTTGTTGTAGCCCATGGTGCAGTGAACCGTTGCATGCTCAACCGGATAGCCGATATTCCGGACAAGGATTTCTGGGAGATTCAGCTTCCCAGCTGTGCTGTCTCCATTTTGTCATTGGAAGATGGTAAATTCAGTATTCTCGAGAGAAGCAAAGTGTATTATGGGGAACCGGTAAACGGAAGCCCTATGTGATTAAGGAAAGGAGACAATGGATGGGTTTTTCACAATCGGATATCACAAGAGATGCATGCATGTTGACCGGAAGATTCCGGCGAAAAGGTTACGACTGGTGGTGGCATTCCTTTACCGGAATCAGCAGGGAAACCGGCGAGGCGAAGTCCTTTTTCATTGAATTTTTCCTGTGCAATCCGGACAGAGGAGGCAGAAAACCTATTCTTGGGCAGCTTCCGGCCAATAAGGAGGTAGGGAGATATCCTTCTTACCTCTGCGTGAAGGCCGGTACTTGGGGGAAAGACGCCGCTCAGCTGCACAGATTTTTCGGTTGGAATGATGTGGCCTTGAAAAAGCAGGCTCCCTTTGCGGTGGCGGCAGAGGACTGTTACCTTTCTGAGACGGCCACAAAGGGGCGTATTACAGTGACACCCAGAGAGGCGATAGAGCATCCGGAATACATGTGTGAACCGGGAAAGATGTCCTGGAACCTGAAAATCAAGAAGCAGATTCCCTTCAATGTGGGTTATGGAGCAGGTAAGCTTTTCAGGATGTTGAAGGCATTTGAGATGTATTGGCATGCAGAGGGAATGAAGACGGCTTACAGCGGTACTGTGACATGGAATGGGGAGATTTACGATGTGCACCCCGAGAACTGTTACGGGTATGCGGACAAGAACTGGGGCAGTGATTTCACTTCTCCCTGGGTGTGGCTGTCCTCCTGCAATATGACCAGCAGACTCACCGGGAAGAAACTGACCAACAGTGTGTTTGACATCGGCGGCGGCACTCCCAGGATATTTGGAATACCGCTGAAGCATAAGCTTCTGGGAGCGGTATACTATGAGGGTAAGGAGTATGAGTTCAATTTCTCCAAGTTCTGGACTTTCCCGAGAACAAGATTCGAGAGCATAGACACCGGAGATACTTTGATCTGGCACGTAAAACAGGATAGTTGCAATGCAAGAATTGTTCTGGAGGTTAAGTGCAAAAAGGAAGATATGCTGTTGATTAATTATGAGGCACCGGATGGCACCAAGCGATATGAAAGGCTTTGGAACGGGGGAACCGGAACCGGTCGGCTGAAGCTGTACAAAAAGGAAGGAATATACCTCACACTCGTTGATGACATCAGTGTCAGAAATGTGGGGTGCGAGTTTGGAGTTTTTGAAGATGACAGAGATATTTGATACCCATGCACATTATGATGACGAGGCCTTTGAGGAGGACAGAAGGGAATTGCTTGCGTCCATGCCCGACCATGGAATCGCAAAGATTGTAAATGTGGGAGCCGGTCTGGCTTCCTGCAGAAGTACTCTGGAGCTGATGAGGGAATATGACTTTATCTATGGCGCTATCGGGGTACATCCCAGCGAGACAGCCGAGCTGGACGAGACTTCTTTTGCCTGGTTACGACAGCAGTGTCAGAAGGAAAAGTGTGTGGCGGTAGGCGAGATCGGATTGGATTATTACTGGGATGAGCCGGACAGAGAGCTGCAGAAGGAATGGTTCGTCCGACAGTTGAATCTGGCGCGAGAGGTGAAAAAGCCGGTTATCATTCATTCCAGGGAAGCAGCAGCAGACACCGTGGACCTTATGACTGCGGAGAAGGCCGGTGAAATCGGTGGGGTGATTCATTGTTATTCCTATACGAAAGAGACGGCAAAGACGTTCCTGGATATGGGGTTCTATTTTGGAATCGGCGGGGTTCTTACGTTTAAGAATGCAAAAAAACTGAAGGAGGCTGTGGAGTATATTCCCCTGGAGCGGATCGTGTTGGAGACGGATTGCCCGTATCTGGCACCGGAGCCCAATCGGGGCAAGAGAAACAGCTCCTTGAATATTCCCTATGTGATTCGGGCAATGGCAGAGATCAAGGGCGTTGACGAGGAGACCATTCGAAGAGTGGCATGGGAGAACAGCCACAGGCTGTACCGCCTGCCATGTTAAGCGGCGCTGCGGAAGGGTGCCATAAAGGGGTGCTACAGCACGGAGCTGCCGATTGACATTACGAAGAAGTACCACAGGAGAACTTACATCATGGGAACTGCAGAACTGGTATCCCTTCAGCTGAGGATGTTTTTGCTGATGCTGGCAGGGTTGTTTTTCAGAAAGAAGAATATTATCTCGAATGAGGGGAAAAAGAATCTGACGGATCTGGTGATTTATCTGATCCTCCCCTGCAATATCGTGAAGTCATTTATGATAGAGTACGACACCGGCACGATAAAGAATTTTGGGTTGATTCTGTTTATCTCCATTTTGATTCAGGTGTTTTGTGCCGTGCTGGCAAAGGTTTTATACCGTAAGACACCGGCGGGGCACAAGCCCGTTCTGATGTATGCGACGGTGGCTTCGAACTCAGGATTTCTGGGTAATCCCGTAGCGGAAGGGGTGTTCGGCAGTATGGGACTTGCCCTGGCTTCGGTCTATCTGATTCCCCAGAGAATAGTCATGTGGTCAGCGGGGGTATCCTATTTTACCGGGGGCTCCGACAGGAAAACGGTGGTGAAGAGGGTGATAACCCATCCCTGTATCCTGGCGGTGTTTCTGGGGATGATATTCATGATTTTTCAAGTCCAGCTTCCTCCCTTTCTGGATGCGGCGCTGAAGGATATCGGTAACTGTAATACGGCAATGTCGATGCTGGTGATCGGAACCATTCTGGCAGATGTAAAATGGAGGGATATGCTGGACAAATCCCTGTTTTTATTCTCGGGACTACGGTTGATATTGATTCCGCTGGTGGTATATGTGGGGTGTCTGATTGGAAATACGGATCCGCTTGTGACAGGGGTGTCAGTTCTGCTTGCGGCTATGCCTGCAGCCAGTACGACTGCTATTCTTGCTGCAAAATATGACGGTGACGCTGTCTATGCGGGTAAGTGCGTGGTGCTTACCACGGTGTTATCCCTGGCAGCAACGCCGCTTTGGAGCATGCTTCTGTTGAGAGCGTTGTAAGCATAAATATTGATAACAAGGCCTGGGAGGTACGGATGAAAAAGAGAAAAAGGGATATCTTTGAAGGCAGGATGGTATACGAGCTGACAGAGGAAGAGAAAACTGCTGTCATCACAAAGGAAGTGGGTGAAGCCTGCCGGCACCGTCTGGAAAAACGTTGGTATCGAAGACTGGTTGAACTTAATTTCCTGATGATTACTGTTGTAGTGGTAATGCTTGTGGTGAACATGGAGAAAAACAGGACACTGGCAGAGCATGCCATAGACCGGTTCCGGGAAGAAGTTCACCAGGTCATGAGTGATGTAGCCGTGGCAGACGAAGAGACAGACGAATCTGCTGACGATGAAGGTGCAGATGCTGTCGGGGAAGCCGGAGGGAATACCGGCGGAAAGGCAGACGAGAAAGATTCTCAGGAGAAGCTCACGGTAGATGATATTCCGCTGGAGGTAAAGGGATTGGTTTATGGAATCGTCCTGTTGGTGGTGGTTTATCTGGGATTATATTATTACTATGCAATGTATCGCGCTAATTCCCTTCGAATCACCGAGAAGAATTTTCCTGAGGTCTATGCTCTGATTGAGGATTATGCCCGCCGTCTGGGAATCAGGATGCCGAAGGCCTATGTTATGCAACAGAACGGTGTTCTCAATGCCTTTTCCGCTTTTTTGTTCAGAAAGCAGTGGATCTGTATTCATTCCGAATTGTTTGAGGTGGCTTACAGGGAACATAAGGATATGGATGCCCTGGCTTTTGTCATTGCTCATGAAATGGCGCATATTTATTATGGTCATGCAACCCTGCACTATAATCTGTTGATTTGGTTTTCACGCCTGATTCCTCCCTTTTCTGCCATTGCTTCCAGGGCAAGGGAATACAGCTGTGACCGCCTGGCACAGCGCCTGACCGGTACGGACGGGCTGGATGCCATGCTGGTGCTGGTGGTCGACAGACATCTTTACAAGTATGTGGATAAGGAAGATTATCTGAAGGAAATGCGCGGGCAGAAGGGTTTCTTTGTCTGGCTTGTTAACATGTTTGCAGACCATCCGCTGATGTGTAAGAGAGTGGCTGCTCTGGCAGATGGAAAAGGCAGCGGCAAATTGTATTGAGAAAACAAAGTTTATTCATAAAAGGAGGAAGCTTTATGCCATTCATTGATTCAAAAATTACTGTAAAAATGACAGAAACCCAGAAAGAGAGCCTCAAGTCCGAGCTTGGAAGGGTGCTCCCTGTTCTGGGCAAATCTGAGCGATACCTTATGGTAGGTATTGCGGACGGCTATGACCTTTATCTGGGCGGAGAAAAGCTGGATAAGGGTGCATATGTCGAGGTGAGCCTGTTTGGGCAGGCGAGTTCTGCAGCTTATGAAAAAATGACCGGTGAAATCTGCAGAATACTTGGGCAACAGCTGGACATCCCCGGGGATAAGGTCTATGTGACTTACCACGGTGTGAACGACTGGGGCTGGAACGGAAGTAATTTCTAGAGTCGATGGGGATTCCGTGCTTTACCACAAGACTCACGGGGATTCACACGTCGTATTTTTTCAACAGCATATCCATGGCTTCTCTGAGCAGAATCGCTTCGCCCACACCCTCCCTTTGGGATAGGATATTCAGTCTTTTCAACTGGTCCTGGGTGTAATGAGAGGTCTTTGGAAGCATTTTTTCTTCTTTGGCAAGGGCAACCTTGTTCCGGCCGCTATATTTTGCCCGGAACATGGCGCTTTCGGCCATTCGGAACAATTCCTGATAACGTGAGGCGTTCTCGAAGGCGGTGGCAATACCGATGGAAATGGTCATTGCTTCGCCGTTGGGAAGCTTCACGTTATAGCTTTTTCTCATGTCTTCCATCAGCAGGAAGATATCCTCTTTCTCCATTTCGCCTTTGAAAATAAGACCAAATTCGTCACCGGAGACCCGATAGAAGGTTCCCTGTTCTCCTGCATATTTCATGAGGTGTTTTCCGGTTTCAATCAGGACTCTGTCGCCTTCATCGAACCCAAAATCTGTGTTTACTCTCATAAATTCATCGAGATCGACTAAGACAATAATGATATTGTCCCCTGCCTCAGCATTTTCGGCAGTAAGGAGTGCCTGCAGATCCTCTTCGAAGCCTTTCCCCTCTGTGATGTTAAGCGCTTCGTCTACTTTGGAATGGTGTTGTGTTTTCTTGTTTGGCATAGTGTAAGCTCCTTTCCTGGATACAAGTGTGTTGTTGCATATGTTCTTTGAATAATATACTGATGATATTATCTGCGAAATAATATCTGTGTATATTATAGTATTCTATATGATATTATTTGTCAAGTAATATAGATGAAATAATTTTGAGAAATATAATTTTAAAAAAGTTTGTTCCTAAACATGCTATATTTGTGGTAGAATATGGTATGTGTGGATTATAAAGAATTGTCAGAGAATAGATTGTCTGAGAAAGATAAAATGTAGTATTTTAATTTATTCCGTTCGTGGTAAAATGAGAAAGGCAAGTAGGAACAGATGCTTGCTGTGAATTGAGCTGATAGCTTGAGTAATATGCGGAGGTCAATGCAGTAATGAACCGATTTATCATGTGGTGGAAAACCGATAAACGTTATATTTTCCTGGGAAAAATCCTTTTCATGGCGTTGCTGCCGATTCTGTGCTGTGTGGTCAGATGTGCAATAGACGGTAAAAATATTTTTCAGGTCTGGCTTCCGGGTTGTCAATGGAATGATGAACTCTTCTATTTTAAGCAGGTTGAGGCTATCTTGCAGCATGGATTTCCACAAGGTTACTATGGATTTAATGAATCCCATGCTTTGAAATTATCCTTTGCGGCATGGAGTCCGGTGCTTGCGATGCCTTGGGTTTTATGGGGAGCCATATTCGGTTGGAACCTGATGTCGCCTATTCTATGCAATATTACACTCTTGTCCGTAACCTGCATCTGCTTTGTGATTCTGACAAGACCAAATTGGAAGCAGATTGGCATTTTTTCAGTGCTGTTCTGCCTGTATACTCCCATTTGGAGATATGTTTTTTCAGCCATGCCGGAGGTAATCTGTATCTGCATGGTGAGCTTGTTTTATTGTTTTGCAATTCGTTATACGCGTAAACCTTCCGGCAGTTTATTAGCGGTACTTTTTATCTGGTCTTTTCTTATGACATTAATGAGACCGTATTTTCTGTTGTTTATGTTGCTTCCTATCTGGTTCATGTTTCGGAAGTATAAGTGGAAAGGTCTCCTTTTAAGTGTACCTGTTGTGCTGCTTGTCATGATTGTGTATTACCTGATCAATCACTTTCTCTCTGCGGAATATCTCATTCCCTTGTTTGCCACGGATTGGATTATGGCATATTTTCAAGGTGGAATAAAAGCCGGATTGATGGCTACGATTTCCAAGCTTTATCATTCCGGGGGAATGTTCCTGGCTTATACGATTGAGGGGTTCCGTTCAGGGTTGTACGCGGGAACTTATCTGGCGGCATTTGACCTCATGCTACTGTTATTGTTCATAAGATGCATTGTGGATTTTAAACAACACAGGCTTGGGAAAAAACCGGAAAACATGGAAATACATGTACACATCACCTTCAGTTTTGTGGCGATTTTTGCAGCTTTGGTGATGATGTATGTTTTGCCGGAGGCCAGCCGCCATATGATTTCTTTCATGTGTGGCGGAATCCTTGTGATTTCCATGATGGATACCAAACACTATGTAAAACCGATATATACGGGACTGACATTCTTGTACTTCTTTGTGTTTATGGCAAAGGATCCTCTTGTCTATGAAATTCCATATTTTGATCAGGGTAGACAGGAGAACCTGACTTATTGGGAGCAGGTCTATGAGGAGTATTTGGAGGTGTCTAAAGATTCTGTTCCGGGATATGAGAATACCGTTATCTGGGTCTTGAACGATGATACGGATGAGGCAGCAGACCAGGTGGTGAAATGGCAGTATCTGTATTCTTTGCCGGAGGGATTTGGAATCAGCTGCTGTCAAAAAGAATATCTTGTGGAGAATTTCTCTCAGCTTAAAAGCCGGTATATGTTGACCTTGTCGGGTGGAGAGCTTGATCAGATGTGCATGGAGGCCGGTTACGAGGAACTGGGCAGAAGAGAAGATACCGTGTTATACAGATTATGTGCAGAGTAGGAAGGTTTGTTTATGAAAACGTCAGCGGAATTACAGGCGATGCTTCGCCGGATAGATCACAAAGGTTATCCGGTTTATAAGGATACGAAGGGACAATATCAGTTCGGCAAATATGTCTTGTCTATTGATCATGTGCAGGGAGACCCTTTTGCTTCTCCTTCTAAGGTCAGTATCCTTGTGCCGGGTAAAGTCGCGGGCTTTGATAAGAATTGTTGGAAGACAGACAGCAGGAGAATTGCGTTCCTTGACTTCCTGCTCAGACGCGTGGAAACAAAGATAAGGGAATATTCTTTTAAGGCTAAGGGTTCCGGGAAAAGCGGTCTGCTCAGTGTGAGCCGGCCGGGTCAGGAGATTTTGGAGAGAAGTGCCTGCACGGTGAATCCTGCTAACGGGGATCTGACGGTGCGGATGGAAATTGGTTTTCCGGCCAATGGACGATCCATTAATGCAGGAGAATTGATAAAGATATTATTTGAATTTCTGCCGGTCTGTGTACAACAGACCCTTTTGGCTGTAGATTGTCCAAGGGAAGTATTGAATAAAGTGCTGGAACTGGCAGACGATCAGCAGTATATTAGGGAAGAACTGGAAAAGAGAAACCTGGTCGCTTTTGTGGCAAATGGTGCGATTCTGCCCAGAAAATCCGGAATCTCTTCTTTGCCCATGAGGGATGCAGTGCTCTTTCAGTCACCTGCTTCCATGGAGGTTACCTTAGACCTTCCGCACAAGGGAAGGCTGGTTGGTATGGGGATTCCCAAGGGGGTTACTCTGATCGTGGGAGGCGGATATCACGGCAAATCAACTTTGCTGGAGGCTCTGGAACTGGGAGTATACAATCACATTGCAGGGGATGGAAGAGAGTATGTGATTACAGATACTACAGCTATGAAGCTGCGGGCGGAGGATGGTCGCAGTATTCAGCGCACGGATATTTCCATGTTTATCCGGAATCTTCCTAACGGTAAGGATACCTCTGCTTTTTATACAGAGGATGCCAGCGGCAGTACCTCTCAGGCGGCAAACACTGTTGAAGCCATGGAGGCAGGGGCGAAGACCTTTCTGATTGATGAAGATACCAGTGCAACAAACTTCATGATTCGGGATGAACTGATGCAGAGGGTGGTGAGCAGAGAGGCAGAGCCCATTATTCCTTTTATCGACAGGGTGAGAGAGCTGTATGAAGAATACGGGATTTCTACAGTGCTGGTGGCCGGCAGCTGTGGTTCTTATTTTCACAAGGCAGACTGCATTCTGCAGATGAGCCGGTATCAACCTATGGAAATCACGGAATTTGCAAAAAAAGAGGCGGAGAATTATCCCTATTTCTTGGGGGAGCCTGAAGCTGCAAAGTCTCCCGATTTTAAGAGAGTAGTAAAAAGAGACACAGCCTTTGCGAAGGAAGACCGCATTAAGATGAGAACTGACGGGCTGGATGGTTTCTCAATCAATAGAGAGGATGTGGACTTGCGTTATGTGGAGCAGCTGGTGGATGCAGAACAATTGACTGCCCTGTCCCATATGATCAAACATATGAAGCTTCATGTGTTTGATGGCAGGAAAACAATGGGAGAGGCTGTGGAAGCCTTGTATACAAGAATAAATAACAGTGGATTCCAAGCCGTTTTTGATAAGAATTCCGCGCAAGGATCCGAAACAGAGGGAAGCGGTCAGCTTCCCGGCAATCTGGCAATGCCGAGAAAGCAGGAGCTCTATGCTGCCCTGAACCGCTGCAGGAGTCTGATAAGTATAGAACTGAAAGGATAACGAAATGAGAGCAGGGTATAAGAATCAGGAAGAAAAAGTTGCCTATATGCTCAGTGAGCCGATATCGCGCCTGGTATGCCGGATGGCAATACCAACGATTATCAGTATGCTGGTCACCGCATTTTACAATATGGCAGATACTTTTTTTGTGGGGAAAATCAACACCCAGGCTACAGCAGCCGTTGGAGTCGTGTTTTCCGTGATGGCGTTGATTCAGGCCTGTGGCTTCTTCTTTGGTCACGGATCGGGCAATTTTATCTCCAGAAAGCTTGGTGCCGGGGAGTTCGAGGAGGCCAATCGAATGGCTGCCACCGGGTTCTTCTCTGCTTTTCTGACGGGAGTAGCGCTTGGAGGCGTGGGGCTTTTATTTCTGGAGCCTCTGGCAAAGCTTCTGGGTTCGACCCCTACAATCCTGCCCTACACCAAAAGCTACATGAGGATTATTCTGATGGGCTGCCCTTTTACCATGGCTTCCTTTGTGGTGAATAATCAGCTGCGTTTTCAGGGCAGTGCCTCATATGCTATGGTTGGCATTATTACCGGGGCTGTGATCAATATTGTTCTGGATCCCCTGTTTATTTTCGGGTGCAATCTTGGAGTCGCCGGTGCTGCGCTGGCTACGGTTATCAGTCAGATGGTGAGCTTTTCGATATTGTTTCTTATGAGCCTGCGCGGTGGAAATATTCGAATCAGGCTTCGCAATTTTACACCGACCGGATATTATTATGTACAGATGTTCAGGGGAGGGTTTCCTTCTCTTTGCAGGCAGGGACTGGGAAGTATCTCTCACATATTCCTGAATAATGCGGCTGGGGTCTATGGAGAAATGTACGGACTCTCTGTCGGGGGCACCGGAGAAATCTATGGGGACGCCGCCATTGCAGCCATGTCCATTGTGAACAGGATATCCATGTTTGCAAACTCGGCGCTAATCGGTTTCGGACAGGGATTTCAGCCGGTCTGCGGCATGAATTACGGTGGGAAAAAATATGCAAGAGTGAGACAGGCCTTTGCCTTTTGCGTCAAATATGCGGCTGTTTTTCTGGTAGCGATTTCACTGGCAGGCTTTATTGCGGCAGAACCGCTGGTGACGTTCTTTCGAAGAGAAGATGCCAAGGTGATTCACTTCGGTACCCTGGCGCTCAGATTGCAGTGCGTCGTGTTCCCTCTGAATGCATGGATTGTAATGTGTAACATGATGCTTCAATCCATCGGCAAAACAGCCAAAGCTTCGATTGTGGCAGCAGCCAGACAGGGATTGTTCTTTATTCCCTTTATCTTTATTTTGCCGCGGATTTTCGGTCTGCTTGGGGTACAGATGTGTCAGACCTGGTCGGATGCATGCTCCTTCGCACTTTCCGTGCCGATGGGCCTGGGCGTACTGCGGGAAATGAAAGCAAAAGAAAAAAATGACCAATAAAGGAGAGCAGATCTATGAGATCACGATGGGGTGACGAATGGGACGAGGAACTGCAGAGAGATACCAAAATAAAAGTGGGCTTTGTATTTAACTATATGCAGATTGCAAAGCTCTGCAAGAGATTTGAGGAAGAGACCAGAGAGTGGGACGACAAATATCCCAAGAACGAGCTGATGAAGATGTGGGGAAGCATCATGTGTATTATGATGGTGCTATTTAGCGTTACCTATAGTATTCTGATCATGGCCACGGGATTATTTTTCTTCTTTTATGGACATAATTTATTTCAGATATACGGTGTGTGGAAGCGTTTTGATTATTCCAAGGGTACATACTGGGGAATGACGCTTCTGACACTGGCGGCAGAACTTGCGTTAAGCTTTGTGGTGAAAGGATTTATTTTCGGAGGCTGAGGATATGAACAGGAAGGAAAGGATTTCCGAAGGGTATCTGTACGAAACACATCTGCATACTTCGGAGGGCAGTGCCTGCGCACGAAGCACCGGCGCAGAGATGGCCAGGGCTTACTTCGAGGCCGGCTATACCGGAATCATTGTCACCAATCACTTTTACTACGGCAATACGGCGGTAGACAGACAGCTGCCCTGGGAACAGTGGGTGGAAGGGTATTGTCTGGGCTATGAACAGGCGAAGAAGGAAGGGGACAGGCTGGGACTTCAGGTATTCTTTGGCTGGGAGGCAGGCTATGGGGGACCGGAGTTCCTGATATATGGTCCGGACAAGGAATGGCTGCTGGCACACCCGGAAATCAAGGATGCCACGGTGGAAGAGCAATACCGGCTGGTACATGAAACGGGAGGAATCGTGATACAGGCACATCCCTATCGGGAGGCTTCTTATATTCGGGAAATAAAGCTGTATCCTGGGCTTGTGGACGGCGTGGAGGGATACAATGCCAGTCATTCGTCCCTTGCTTTGGCCGCGAGACATCCGGAATTCAATGACAGGGCGCTTGCTTATGCAAGAGAACATGCGCTTCCTTTGACAGCCGGTTCTGACCAGCATAATGTGGGAATGCTCTGGGGCGGTATGGAGTTCCCGAAGAAATTAAAGGATATACAGGACTTTGGACGGGCTGTTCTGGCAGGAGAAGCAATAAGATTTTGGGATGGAACCAAAGAGTATTTTCGATGATTATAAACAAAAATTAATAATTTTCTGTCTTTTTCCTCTTCTCATAATCGAGGCTATATGGTATTCTCTTTACGGGCTCGGGGCGGTGCCCCGGCTTGCGGTTAGTTACTCGTTGATCAGGGTATACTTTCCGGGGAACCATTAATGTAGTGCATGAAGATGCAAAAAAGAAAGGTTGGTATTATATTATGAAAAAAATGTCTTTGTTTCTTTGTACAGGACTGATGATTGTGAGCCTGGCAGGATGCGGCAACAACAATCAGGGAAGCAGTGATGCTCAGCAGAGCACTCCTCAGCAGAGTGTTCCTCAGAGCAGTCAGCAGGAGAGTACTTCCGGGGATAACGAGCAGAACGGCGGAGAAGACACCGGTCTGGAGGATATGGGCACCATTGCCAACGGCATTGATTATGCTGACGGCTGGACAGAGGAGATGAACGGAATTCTTACTGCGGTAAAAGACTACATGGGTGAGAACTACAGACCCAGTATGCCCGTGATGCCTGACATGCTGGCAGAGTTCTATGGTATTACCGAGGATATGTATGAGGATTATCTGGCGGAGACTCCCATGATTTCCGCTCATGTGGATCAGCTGGTTATCGTGAAGCCCAAGGCAGGTCAGGAGGAAGCAGTTATGAATGCATTGAACGCATATCGTGATATGCAGATTAACGACATGCTGCAGTATCCCTCCAATGTGGGAAGAGTTCAGGCTTCCAAGGTAGAAAAGGCCGGTGATTATGTGTGCTTCGTGCTTCTCGGTACAGATACCACCTCCATTGAGCAGGAGTATGGCGAGAAGGAACAGGATGCTACCGAAGCGATCATCAAGAGCTGTCAGGAAACCAATGATAGGGTGCTTGAGATCATCGGTGGACAGGCAAAGTAAAAAAACGGAGTAAATATTGATATGGTATTTAGTAGCGTGCTCTTTTTGTTTCGCTTTTTACCTATATTCATGATTTGTTATTTTGTGCTTCCGAAGAGGATGAAGAATTTCATCCTCTTCTTCGGAAGCCTTATTTTTTATGCATGGGGCGAACCAATCTATGTCTTGCTGATGTTATTTTCGACATTTGTGGATTATTTCAACGGAAGAATGATAGAAAAATTCCGTGGGAAAAAAGCGGCGACAGGATTTTTGATTGCCTCGGTCATCATTAATCTGTCGGTGCTCTGTTTCTTTAAATATGCAGATTTTCTGGTACAAACCTTTCGTTCGGTAACGGGGTTGTCGGTTCCGTTGATGAAGCTGCCGCTGCCCATCGGTATCTCCTTCTACACCTTCCAGACCATGTCTTATACCATTGATGTATATCGGGGTGAGGCGAAGGTGCAGAAGAATCTTCTGGACTTCGGCGTGTTTGTTACCATGTTCCCTCAGCTGATTGCAGGACCCATCGTGAAATATGTAGATGTGGAAGAAAGTCTTCATGACCGCAAGGTGAGTCTCGAAGCGGTAAGCAGCGGTATGCAGCGGTTCTGCATCGGTATGGCAAAAAAAGTGCTTCTTGCCAATAATATCGGTGAGCTGTGGTCGAGAATATCGGCTATGGATTTCGGAGGCATCAGTGCCTTGACCGCATGGCTCGGCATTGTGGCGTTCGCCTTCCAGATTTATTTCGATTTTTCAGGCTATTCGGATATGGCAATCGGTCTCGGTGAGATGATGGGCTTCCGATTCCCGGAGAACTTTAACTATCCTTATATATCTGCTTCGGTCACGGAATTCTGGAGGAGATGGCATATTTCTCTGGGCAGCTGGTTCAGAGAGTATGTGTATATCCCCATGGGAGGTAACAGAAAAGGCCTCCCCAGACAGCTGTTCAACATCCTGATCGTATGGATGCTGACGGGAATCTGGCATGGTGCCGGATGGAACTTCCTTTTCTGGGGATTGTGGTTTGCCTTTTTCCTGTCCATGGAAAAGCTCTTTCTTGGAAAGGTGCTTCAAAAGGCAGGCAGAGCAGTGGGAATTGTGTATGATACTCTGGTAGTGCTGGCGGGCTGGGTGTTTTTTTCTCTGGAGAGTCCGGCACAGATTCTTGGTTATTTCAGGGCAATGTTTGGAAATGCGGGACCGGTTGACGATCAGGGGCTGTTCCTGGGCAGAGAGTACCTGTTCCTGTTGATGGCAGCGGTGGTGGCCGCCACTCCCTTGGCGGGCAGGCTGGTGAAGAAGCTGAAGGAATCTCAGGCAACCCCTTGCAGGGTGGTTTATTGTGTGGGAGAAAAGCTGATTCCCATGTCATTGCTCCTTTTGTCCATTGCAGGAATTGTGGATGCTTCCTATAATCCCTTCCTGTATTTCAGATTTTAGGGGGTGTGTGATGAAGAAGGGTCAAATAAATGCGCTGATTACAATTGTCCTCATTTCCCTGATAATTCTGATTTTAACTGTGGCTGACTTTTGCACAAAGGATCGTCTGTTTTCCGAAACGGAGAACAGAATGCTTGCTCAAAAACCGGAATTTACCATGGAGAGGCTGTTCAAGGGAGAATATACCGGCGAATACGAAACCTATGTCACGGACCAGTTTGTCGCCAGAGACCGATGGATAGCAATCAAGACAGGGCTGGATATTGTAATGCAGAAAAAGGAAATCGGAGGGGTTTATCTCGGTGCGGACGGGTACCTGATTGAACAGCATCTGCCACAGGAATACACTGAGGAAAAGATTCAGAAGAAGCTGAAGCTTCTGAACAGGCTTGTGACAAAATACGGGGCAAAGGTCATGCTGGTTCCCACGGCAGACAATATTCTGACGGATAAGCTTCCGGCCTTTTCGCCATATTTTGATCAGAAGGCTTTTCTGGAACGGGTGAAGAAGGAAGTGGGAGCCGGGAATTATATTGATATCTATGCGACATTGTCAGAGCACAGTGAGGAGGAAATCTATTACCGCACCGATCATCATTGGACTACATTGGGTGCAAATTATGGTTATATCGCGTGGGCACAGGCGATGGGAGTGGAGCCCTATCCTTACAAAGATATGACTTCGGTGACAGATGAGTTCCTGGGAACCCTGCAGTCCAAGATCAATATGCCCTGGAAGAAGGACAGTATTACTTACTTCAGGGAGACTGCGCAGTGGCCGGTCACCATTATCTATGATATGGAAAAGGAAGCTGACACTTTATACGAAGAGAAGTATCTTTCCACGAAAAATAAGTATGCCTACTTTTTGGATGACAACCATGCGCTGATTGAGATTACAACGGGGAACAACACCGGTAAAACTCTGTTTGTGATTAAGGATTCCTACGCAAACTGTTTTGTGCCGATGCTGTTGCCGCATTATGATAAAATCTGCGTCCTGGATCTCAGATATTATAACGGAAGACTCAGATGGCTGATGAACCAGTACGGGAAGCCCGGTGAAATGGACGTTTTGGTGCTCTACAACTGTATTCATTTTCTGGATGAATTTCAGTATATGGAGTAACCTGCAGGAGGGGGAAAGGATGAATACAGTAGTTTTTGATATGGACGGAGTTCTGTTTGACAGTGAGACACTGTGCCGTGACAGCTGGATTGCGATTGCGGAGGAAAGCGGACTGCCGGGAATGAAAGAAATCTTTCCGAAATGTATCGGTCTGAACGCAAACGACAGCAGGCAGATTGTGATGGAAGCCTACGGACCGGATTTTGATTATGAAGGCTTTCGCAAGAGGGCTTCTGTATGGTTTTGGGATAATATTGAGAAAAACGGACTTGCAGTGAAACCCGGCGTCAGAGAGCTGTTGCAGTGGCTGAAGGAGAACGGCTGGATCATAGGGCTTGCCTCCTCCACCAGGCGCTCTTCCGTGGAAAAATGTCTCGAGAAGGCCGGCATTACTGAATATTTTCAGGAGATCATCACGGGAGATATGGTAGAGCATTCCAAGCCCTTGCCGGATATTTATCTATTGGCATGCGACAGATTGGGGAAAAGACCGGAAGAGTGCTATGCAATCGAGGACTCGCCCAACGGTATCCGGTCTGCCCATGCAGCGGGAATGCATCCCCTGATGGTGCCGGACATGATTGCGCCGGATGAAGAGATGCGTCTTCTGAGTGAGAGGATTTTTGAAAGCTTACATGAGGTTAAGAGCTTCTTTGGAGGTATGAGTTAATGGCTGATTTGGGAATTCCGAAGAATACAATAGAGGTCTTACAGAAATACAATTTCAATTTCCAGAAGAAATTCGGACAAAACTTCCTGATTGACACTTCCGTGCTGGACAGAATTGTGTCCGCAGCAGAGATCACGGCTGAAGATTGTGTGTTGGAAATCGGACCGGGAATCGGCACCATGACACAGCGTCTGGCTGCGAAGGCGCGAGAGGTTGTTGCGGTGGAGATTGACAGGAATCTGATTCCTATTTTGGAGGATACTCTCTCGGATTGCGATAATGTCACGGTGATCAACGACGATATCCTTAAGGTTGACATCAACAAAATCGTACAGGAGAAAAACGGCGGGAACCCTATTAAGGTGGTGGCAAACCTGCCCTATTACATAACCACTCCGATTATCATGGAGCTCTTTGAGAGTCATGTACCCTTGAAGAGTATCACCGTCATGGTGCAGAAGGAAGTGGCTGACCGCATGCAGGTAGGTCCGGGAACGAAGGACTACGGAGCTTTATCCCTGGCTGTGCAGTATTATGCTAAGCCGGAAATTGTGGCCAATGTACCTCCCAACTGCTTTATTCCCAGACCAAATGTGGGAAGTGCGGTGATTCATTTATCGAGATACGAGGTGCCCCCGGTGAAGGTGACAGATGAGAAGAAAATGTTTGCACTGATCAGGGCTTCCTTTAATCAGCGGAGGAAGACACTTGTAAACAGCCTGAATAATTCGCCTGTTCTGGGATGGTCAAAGGAGCAGATTGCCGAGGTGCTGGAGGAGATGCAGCTGCCGGCTACCGTGAGAGGAGAGGCGCTAACTTTACAGCAGTTTGCAGAGCTTTCGGATCGATTGTGAAAAGAGATTCTATATTTGGATAACTAACGTGAAAATACAAGATATTAACACTATATCTTGTATTTTTTTTGGCTTTTTCTCTTGATATAACCACAACTTCTATGTTAAACTTATAATAATAGGGAATAGTGTGCGCATTTTTAAGATGCGAAAATACGGAGGAATTACTTTGGATAAGTATGAATATAAAATAAAAGTCGATGAAATCAAGAATTTGATTGCCCAAAAAGAATATGCGGAGGCAGCAGAGATTGCCGATACCATAGACTGGAACCGGGTAAAAAGCGTCATGATGCTCTGCATGATCAGCGATGTATACAAGATTAACAGACGTTATGAGGATGCGGAGAATCTTCTCCTTATGGCAGACGAGAGGCGTCCCGGCGGAAAGACAATTTATTACTCTCTCTGTGAGCTCTCAATCAAGACCGGAAAATTTGTTGAAGCTTACAATTATTACAAAGAATTTATGAAGATAGCGCCGCAGGATCCAGGCTGTTATGTTTTACAGTACAAGCTGTACGAGGCTCAGGAAGTGAGTCTGGAAGAGCGTATTGCGGTGTTAGAGGAGTTGAAAAAGAGGGACTATAGGGAAAAGTGGGCATACGAGCTGGCATACCTGTACCACAGAGTAGGTCTCGCAACCCGTTGTGTTGAGGAGTGCGATGAGTTAATTCTCTGGTTTGGTGAGGGTAAGTATGTAATTAAAGCTATGGAACTGAAGATGCTGCATGAGCCGTTGACAGAGGCACAGCAGGAAAAATACGACCATAGATATGACGAAGCAGAGGGTGAAAGCGAGAGGCCGGCGGAGAATCCTACGGGAGAGATCAGAGTTCCCGAGGGTGGCGCGGATTCTGAAGAGTATATGTATGAGACCGGTGCCATGGGTACACCGGAAGAGGGTGGCATGCAGGAGACTGACATTCAGGAGAATGGCATTCAAGAGACTGACAGTCAGGAGA
>CALZBR010000030.1 GCA_945621435.1 uncultured Lachnospiraceae bacterium | reverse complement strand
CTGCACCTGCATCACCTGCAAGCTTACCACCCTGTACGGAAGCACCGATTGCAACGCACTCATCAGGGTTCAGAGTCTTGCTGGGCTCCTTGCCGGTCAGCTGTCTAACCTTATCCTGTACGGCAGGAATTCTGGTGGAACCGCCGACCAGAAGTACCTGACCCAGGTCTGCATTGGTAAGTCCCGCATCCTTCATTGCGTTCTGAACGGGAATCGCTGTTCTGTCTACCAGATCTCTGGTCAGCTCATCAAACTGTGCACGGCTCAGGTTCATGTCAAAGTGCTTAGGTCCCTCAGCAGTAGCAGTAATGAAGGGCAGGTTAATGTTGGTGGTCATTGCGCTGGAGAGCTCCTTCTTTGCCTTCTCAGCAGCCTCCTTCAGTCTCTGCATAGCCATCTTGTCGCCGGACAGGTCTACGCCCTCTGCCTTCTTGAACTCAGAAAGCATCCACTGAATAATCTTGTTATCGAAATCATCACCACCCAGATGTGTATCACCATTGGTTGCAAGAACCTCGATGACACCGTCGCCGATCTCGATGATGGATACGTCGAAGGTACCGCCGCCCAGGTCGTAAACCATGATCTTCTGCTCTTTCTCGTTGTCCAGACCGTATGCCAGAGCCGCAGCTGTAGGCTCATTGATGATTCTCTTGACATCCAGACCTGCAATCTTACCTGCATCCTTGGTAGCCTGACGCTGAGCATCGTTGAAGTATGCGGGAACAGTGATAACTGCCTCCGTTACCTTCTCGCCCAGATAGCCCTCTGCATCTGCCTTCAGCTTCTGCAGAATCATAGCGGAAATCTGCTGAGGAGAGTACTTCTTGTCATCGATGGTGCGACCGCGGTCGGTACCCATATCTCTCTTGATGGAAGAGATTGTCTTCTCAGCGTTTGTTACAGCCTGACGCTTTGCAGGCTCACCCACAAGTCTCTCACCTGTCTTTGTAAAAGCCACAACGGAAGGTGTGGTTCTTGCGCCTTCTGCGTTTGCGATAACGGTAGGCTTACCGCCTTCCATAACTGCCACACAGCTGTTTGTTGTTCCCAAGTCAATACCAATAATCTTACTCATTTCTATTCCCTCCTGTTTCTACTTTCTATCTTCTGATTATCTGTATTTGTCTTATTCCACTACCGAAACCATGGAGTGTCTTACCACGGTTTCTCTGTAGGTATAACCCTTCTGAAGCTCCTGAGCCACAATTCCCGTTTCATATTCCTCACTTGCTACCTGCATCACTGCATTGTGAAGATTGGGATCGAATTCCTTACCCACTGCTTCGATAGGCTTAACGCCAATGGCTTCAAGCTCGGTCATCAACTGCTTGTAAACTCTCTGCATACCGTCTACAAAAGCGTCCTCTTTGTCCTCGGGTTCAACGGTTGCAAAGCCTCTTTCAAAATTGTCGATTACGGGAAGTATCTTTTCAATGACACTTTTTGCCCCGATCTCAAACATCGCCTGCTTTTCCTTCTCCGTTCTGTTTCGGAAATTCTCGAACTCTGCCAGCTGGCGTTTTACTTTGTCCTCCAACTGTGCAATCTGTTCTTTATAAGCATCCGTTTTCTTGTCCTGCTTTGCCTGTTTCTTAGCTGCCCGCTTCTCCGCCCAGGTCTTGGGATCCTCTCCTTCCGGCGCTGCCCCCGTTCCTTCGGCCTCTCCTGCGTCGTCAGTGCCATCGGCGCTTTCTCCGCCATCGACACCTTCAGCCTTGCAATCCGCCGTCTCGTCTGTCGCTTCCGCTTCCTCCAAATCCGGGGATTCCTTCGGTTCAGCAGTCTGTTCTTCTTCTAAAATCTCCTTCTCCTGCTCATCCATAATTGCTTTCCTTTCTAATCATTGTCCTTTTTTCTATATAATTCATCCAACTGCGTCTGTATGGTCCTCAGGGTACCAACAACCTTGTCATAGTCCATTCGTTTCGGTCCTACAATACCGATTGTACCCTTCATGCCGTCCCCCAATTCATAGGTGGCCGTGACCACACTGCAATCCTTCATGCTGTGTACCGGCGTCTCTTCTCCGATATACACCTGTATACCGGTAGTCTCAGCTCCGTTTCCTGCGGTGGTTTCCTGCAAGAGTTCCCCAAGCAGCTGCTTTTCTTCGAAAGTATTGATAAGTTCGCTGGCTCTCTGCTGGTCTGCCAGTTCCGGATAACGGAAAATATTGTTGGTTCCGCTGGTATAAATCTCCAGGTCTTCCTCCGCCCGAATCGCTTCGGCTACCGCATCGATCACTTCGCCGACGATCGCTCCGTGAGTTCCCGCCTGCTGTTTCATCCGGGAAATAATCCCAAGATTAATCTCATCAATGGTCAGTCCGTTCAGATTCGTATTCAGCAGAATGTTCAGCTTCAGAATAGTCTCATCCGTAAGCTCCTCCTGAACACTCAGGATGTTGTTCTTGATGACATTGCCCTCAATGACAATCACTGCCAGAAGCTGTTCCTCATCCACCTTGGAAAGCTGAATAAATTTCAGCTTGTTCCGCTTGGTCTGTGGCGCCGAAATCATGGTAGCATATTGCGTATTCTGTGCCAGAACTCTTGCCACCTGTTTCAACAGGGTCTCCATTTTGTCCTGCCGCTGTACCAACAGCTCATTCATCTCCACCACTTCCCGGTTCTTCTCTTCCATCATGGCATCCACATAAAAGCGGTATCCCTTATCGGAAGGGATTCGCCCTGCAGAAGTGTGAGGCTGGAGGATATATCCCATCTCCTCCAGATCAGCCATCTCATTGCGAATGGTTGCAGAGCTCAGATTGAGATCCGTATATTTTGAAATGGTTCTGCTGCCCACAGGCTCGCCTGTTTCCAGATAATTGCGGATAACTGCCTGTAGAATTTTCTTCTTCCGCTCATCCAGTTCCACCTGTAACCACCCTCTCTCTGCTCCCGCTTCGTTATTAGCACTCAATAAAGAGGAGTGCTAACATCTTGTAAAACAAAGATAGCACCCCTCTTCCATGTTGTCAACAGATTTTGACCTAAATATTTCTAAAAAAATTATTAAGACTCCTAAACTCCGGATAAAGCATACAGCCAGATTCCCCAATAAGAGGTGTCCGATTCAAAATACCCCAGATATTCCAGTCCCATAGCATCTGCATCCGGGATTTCCGCCCCGGACAGAAGATATTCACAGCCCAGCTCGGCAAGCGCATTCATATCAAATTCCAGGCCTTCATATTTTACAGTATTTCCCTTCTTTAACATCCACTGACTTCCCGTCACGGAATTAAACAGGTAACACCGGTTGCCCCAGGTATCAAAATAGATTGCCGCATCAAAGTGTTTCTCCAATTCAGCTGCGATAACTTTACGAACTTTATGCTTATACTCCAGGGAATAATTGTTGGAATATCCGTCAACCGTATAAAATCCATGCATCAGCGCCGGTGCAGTATTGATTCCCAGATGCGCCACCCGATAGGTACTTTTATCCCGTCCGATGGTATTGTCAATCTCCTGCATCACATCCTCGGCATAAAAGCTCTCCCAGGAGATATATTCTGTGACATCGGAACCATTATTATACTGGTTTACATTAAGATAGAAGAATGATTTGTTCAAAATCTCATCTGCAGTGGGTGCCACAAGCAAAAGGATGATCGGAAGTTGCAGTAACAGCGCCGGAAATTTTGATATGGCTCTCCTGCCCTCTGTCCACCCCACAGACAGGATCAATGCCAATTCCAGATACCAGCCGGCAGGATACAGCCAGTAAAATCTGTCCATTTGGAAAAATCTCAAAAAGCCGTTGCTGCGATTCTTCCATGCAGTCACCGCTTCCACCTTGCAAAATGCATAGAAGAGGGCGATGGCGATCAGCACACCAAAGCCAATGAGCGCTGCCAGGTATCTCCGGCGCGCATTTACATCCAGCTTACGATATAGAATACCACAAAGCGCCAGCAGGACGATAATGGACGGCAAGAGCAGCGTATGAGCCGCATATGCATGATAATGTCCGTTCAACAGTAAATCAATAAAATTGAGTCCGAAGGGCGAAGAATCAAAGACCATCTCTTCCCTATGGCTGACAAATGCACTACCAACGAAAAAGTCCACAAACAGATTAATATTGGTAATGATATATAGTAACAGTAATTCCAGAAATCCTATTCCGATTAACCTGATATTTTTCTTTCTCATGAGTTGTATCAAAACGGCAAGCAGCCAAAATCCGAGAATCGTGTATCCCGTAGTGACCAGGCTGCTGGATAATCCAAAAAAGGCAATTATCACAAAGGACACTATTTTTTTCTTATTTTGAAACAGGCAAAGAAACGCATAGAGTATCAATGGCACTCCCACTTCCGACAATCCATAAATGGGATAGAGCGGAAGCATGCTGAAGCAGCCCGCCGCGATCACCGCCAGAATACTGCTTTCCGTCAACTCCTTTACCGCCAGATACATTCCGGTAAAGGCACATACAAAACAGATGACATAGCTGAGTAAAAAAGCCACAAATGGGGTAAACAGGCAATACAACGGCAGGAATAACAGGGCTGCAGGCTGCAATCCTGTTGCATTGACACCATTCATCATTTCCGGATAGGATGATTCCCCAAGATGCCTCGCAGTCAGAACATAATTCATCAAAGATTCATCCAACTGATCATGTATGGGGAATACACTCCCCTGCCTAAGTGCGAAATGCGGCACCAGAATTATCGCCAGCATAATGATTCCCACCCACCACAAAGGCAAGCTGTCCAGAGTATACACAAACCGATTCAGTTTAAATAACAGATCTGCTCCCTTTTTCTTCATGAATCTCCGGCTCCTAAAGGTAATTAATTGTGTTCAAATAACATACAGAAGCGTGCGCTAAAAGGCGCACTATGTAAAAAGCCTGCCCGATAACACAGGCAGGCTTTACAGGACACACTACTTTAGATATTGAAATAACCCTTAACTTCTTTATTCATTACATAATAAGCCTTGCTCTCTTCAGGCTTTACATACAGCTCAACGCTGACAAGATCGCCTGCCTTCTGCTTCAGGTCGTACTTCCATACGTCCTTTGCAATCTTTACAAGGTCTTCCTGGGAATAAGACTTATCTGCAAACTGCACATGAACCTCAGCTTTAACCTCTGCCTTCTTAGCAGGTGCGGTCTTCTTTGCAGGTGCTGCTTTCTTTTCCTCTGCCTTCTTTGCGGGCTCTGCCTTCTTTTCCTCTGCCTTCTTTGCAGGTGCTGCCTTCTTTACTTCTTCCTTCTTAGCTTCTTCCTTAACAGCTGCTGCCGGTGCCTCAGTCTTTACTGCTTCTGCCTTTGTCTCTTCTGTCTTAAGTACTGCGGGTTTAACGGCTGCATCTGTAGTCTTTGCTACAGGTTTAATGGTTACTTTCTTTGCTGCCATAACACTTCTCCCTTCATATGGTTAATCATATCAACTCCTCAGCAAACTTGCGCTTGCTAGGGACAGTGTATTCTATTTCACAAGAAATGTCAACAATTCTGTGATAAAAAGAGCAAGATTGCGGAATCCTTGCGAAAAGAGAGAATAAAATCACTCCATTTCAACAGATTATTTTGCAAATATTCCAAAGTAAGCAAGCACCACAATGCCTAACACAATTCTATACCAGCCGAAAATTTTAAAGTCATGCTTCTTGATATAGTTCATCAGGAAGCGCAGGACTACCAGGGAAACCACGAAGGATACCAGAGTACCCACCAATAGCAGTACCAGCTCCAGTGAGGTAAATTCAAATCCGAATTTAACTACCTTCAGCAGGCTTGCCCCGAACATGACCGGAATGGCCAGGAAAAAGGTGAATTCCGCAGCAACGGTTCTGGAGACCCCGATGACGATTGCGCCAAGAATGGTGGCACCGGAACGGGAGGTACCGGGAAATACCGCAGCCACCAGCTGACATACACCGATAAAGAGAGCCGCACTGTAGGTAAGCTCCGTGAGACTGTTGATCTTTGGTTCCTTTCCCTTGTTCCTGTTTTCAATGATCAGGAACAATGCTCCCACCAGAGCCAGCATCACAGCCACCACGACCACCTTGACCGTGACGGCGGAGCCGGGCAATGTCTTGTTGAACAGCCCGCTTACCGCATCATCCCACAGCACGCCATAGACCACTGCCGGCAGGCAGGCCACCACGATCTTGACCCACATCCAAAAGGCATCCATGCTCAGGGCAAATCTGCCAAAAAACACGGGATCCTTCTCGGATTTCATCAGCTGTGCACCTGAGGTGTTTGATTTTTTGTTATAAAAGGGCCAGATTTTGTTCCAGAACAGCAGCACCACGGCAAGTATGGCTCCCAGCTGGATGACCACATCAAACATGTCAAAAAAGCCTTCACTTGTGCCTTGGAACGGAATCAGCCGCTCTGCCAGAATCAGATGTCCCGTACTGCTGATGGGCAGCCATTCCGTGATTCCCTCTACGATTCCGTAAATAATTGATTTTAAAATTTCCATTTACCCATGCTCCAATCAACACAATTCATACTACAATGTTCACTTAATTACGCGCAGTCAATGCAAGCTCACCCTCTGCCGTACTCTTCCTTCACAAACTTCCGGAGTGCAGCCAGAGAGCGCTCCACCTTCTCCGTGTCAATGCAGTACGCCATACGGAAATATCCGGGAGCGCCGAAGGTATCTCCGGGTACCAGTACCAGATCGTACTTCAGGGCCTTCTGACAAAATACCTTTGCGTCCTCCTCAAGAGCCTTGGGGAAGATGTAGAAGGTTCCGCCGGGCTTTACGCAGGTGAAACCAAGGGCAACCAGTTCGTTGTAGAGCAGATTCATGTTGCGCTCATAGACACTCAGATCCGAGGTCTTATCCAGCACCTCCGACACTGCAAGCTGTATGATGGAGGGCGGGCAGTTATGTCCGATACCGCGGGAGATCTGTACGCACATATAGATCATTTCTTCCGCATGCTTACACCGGGGATTCACTGCCACATAACCGATTCTCTCACCGGGCAGGGACAGGGACTTTGAGAAGGAATAGCACATAATGGTATTGTCATAAAAGGCAGATACACAGGGTGCCTCTACGCCGTCGAAGACAATCTCTCTGTAGGGTTCGTCGGAAATCAGATAAATCTCATGTCCGTATTCCTCTGATTTCTTGGTAAGAAGCTCTGCCAGTTTTTTCAGGGTAGCTCCGGAATATACCACACCGGAAGGATTGTTTGGAGTGTTGATGAGAATTGCCATCACCTTATCGGTCAGCATCTCCTCGAACTTCTCAAAATTAATCTGGAAGCTGTCCGTATCCGGGGGAACCACCTTCAATACGGCTCCGGTCAGATCTACATAAGGATGATACTCCGGAAAGAAGGGAGCAAAAGTAAGGATCTCATCTCCCGGCTCCGTCACCAGGCGGAACGCATGGGCAAGGGCTCCTGCCGCTCCGCTGGCCATAAAAATGTGCTCCTTGCGGTAGGGCAGACCGAAACGCTTCTCCAGAGATGCAGCCACCGCCTCTCTGACACTTGTGATACCCAGATTTGGGCTGTAACCGTGTAATTCACTGGATTCCCTGGTACTTAACATCTCAATCATTTTGTCCGTGAACTCCTGAGGTACGGGAACGGAAGGATTCCCCAGGCTGTAATCAAACACATTTTCATAGCCAATCTCCTGTCCTCTGGCGGAGGCAAACTCCGCAAGCTGTCTGATGACAGACTTTCCCGATAACATGTCACGATATTTTTGAACTAACATTCTAATTCCTCCTTTATATGTATTCGTTTTCTTCCGGATTTATTTGAGTCATTTGATCTCTTTTCATTCAAGATGTATTTTACCATACTCTTCTTAAATATATCTTACTCCTCCTCAGCCCATGCAAGAGCACATTTCACTGCCCTCTTCCAGCCCTTCAGAAGGCTTTTGCGCTTCTCCTCCTCCATCCCGGGATGAAATACCGCACCGATCTGCCAGTTTTCTTGAATCTCTTCTCTGCTCTTCCAATATCCCGTCGCCAGACCGGCCAGGTATGCCGCACCCAGTGCCGTGGTCTCGATACATTTGGGTCTGTGAACCGTGGTATCCACAATATCGGACTGGAACTGCATCAGAAAGTCATTGGCGCTGGCTCCGCCATCCACCTTCAGACTCTTCAGCCTGATGCCGCTGTCCTGCTCCATGGCACGGAGTACATCCGAGGTCTGATACGCGATTGCCTCCAAAGTGGCTCGTATGAAGTGCTCTCTGGTACAGCCCCTGGTCAGTCCCACCACCGTACCTCTGGCAAACTGATTCCAATAGGGTGCTCCCATACCCGCAAAGGCAGGCACGACATAGACACCTGCGGTATCCTCCACCGCATGACAGGACTCTGCGGACTGCGCAGCCGTCCGAAGGACACGCATGCTGTCCCGTAGCCACTGGACTCCCGCTCCTGCCACAAACACGCTTCCCTCCAGGGCATACTGTACCTCGTCGGTTAACCCGGCAGCAATGGTAGTCAGCAGTCCGGATCCGGAGGTAATGGCCTCCCTGCCGGTATTCATCAACAGGAAACATCCTGTCCCGTAGGTATTCTTGACTTCTCCCCGCTCAAAGCAGCACTGTCCGAAAAGCGCCGCCTGCTGGTCACCTGCCACGCCGGCAATGGGAATCTCCCCACCCAGCAGCGACACATCAGTATGTCCGAAAATACTGCCCGAAGGCTGTACCTTCGGCAGGATACAGGCCGGAATTCCGAATCTCTCCAGGATCTCCTCATCCCAGCACAGCCTGTGAATGTCAAATAACATGGTTCGTGAGGCATTGGTATAGTCTGTCACATGAACAGCGCCTTTGGTCAGATTCCAGATCAGCCAGGTGTCTACCGTACCAAAAAGGAGCTCCCCGTTTCTCGCCTTCTCCAGGGCTCCCGGCACCTCTCTTAGGATCCAGGCGATCTTGGAGGCACTGAAATAGGCGTCCGGGATCAACCCCGTTTTCTCCCGAATAACCCGGTCATATCCATCCTTTTTTAATTCCTCAATGCTATCGGAGGTTCTTCGGCACTGCCATACAATGGCATTGTACACCGGTTCCCCGGTCCTTTTGTCCCAGAGAATAGTGGTTTCCCTCTGATTGGTAATCCCGATTGCCGCAATCTCACCGGCATTGGCACCTATCATTGCCATACATTCCGTGGCGACCGCCAGCTGGGAGGACCAGATCTCCCTGGGATTATGCTCTACCCAGCCGGGTCTGGGATAAATCTGTGTGAACTCTTTCTGTGCCATGGAACAGATATTTCCACCCTTGTCAAACAGAATGCATCTGGAGCTGGTAGTACCCTGATCCAGAGCCATAACATATTTTTTCATCCGCTTCCCCGTTCCCGCGCCGTCTTTCATTCTTTCATCATCCCGATAAATTACGGCACTTTAACTTAGTTGTGATTCGATACCGATACCTCCTTATCATACCGCCCAACAGGGTACTTATGCAACGAAAATTTTTATGTTCGGGCAACCTTTCGCACCTTAATTCCCTCTATCGTGCAATTCTATACATTGCATTTTTATCCTTTCTCTTGTAATATGTGTTTTAAGTCCACAATCAGACAAAGTAATAGGGTGAACTATTTCGCCTTATACCAAAGAAAGGAGCTTATCATATTATGAGCAATGATTCATTTCGAAACAGAATGAATGGCTTTACTACCATGAACGGCGGCCAGGCAGGCGCCGACAAACAGGGAAAGAAAAAAACCGTGGGTATCGTTGCAATCATCGTGATCCTTCTGATCCTGTCATTTAATTCTGCCTATGAGATTAAGGAACAGGAGCAGGCTGTGCTGATTACCTTCGGTAAAGCCACCGCAGTCACAGACCCGGGACTTCACTTCAAGATTCCCTTTATCCAGCAGGTTAAGAAGGTAAACACCACGATTCAGGGCTTTTCCATCGGCTATAACCTGGAAACAAACGCGGTAAACATGGATGAGTCACTGATGATTACTTCCGATTTTAATTTTATTGATGTTGATTTCTATGTGGAATACCGCTTCAGTGATCCGGTGAAGGCGATATACGCTTCTATGGATCCGCTGTCAATTCTTCGAAATATCAGCCAGAGCTGTATCCGTACCGTGATCGGCAGCTACCCCGTAGATGATGTCCTAACCACCGGTAAAAACGAGATACAGGCCGCCATCAAGGAGATGATTCTGGAACGTCTGGAGGAGCAGGACATCGGTATTCAGCTTGTGAATATCACCATTCAGGATTCCGAACCTCCCACCACAGAGGTCATGGAAGCCTTCAAGGCCGTAGAAACAGCTAAGCAGGGCAAGGAGACAGCGCTGAACAACGCCAACAAGTACCGCAACGAACAGCTTCCTTCCGCCCAGGCCCGGGCAGACGGTATCCTGAAGGATGCAGAAGCCCGCAAAACAGAGCGTATCAACGAAGCGACGGCACAGGTTGCCAGATTTAACGCAATGTACGAGGAATATATCAAGAATCCCGTTGTGACCAGGCAGAGAATGTTCTATGAAACCATGGAAAAGGTGATGCCCGGACTGAAAATCGTCATTGACACTCCGGACGGCGACCTGCAGACCATTTACCCCATAGAGTCCTTTACCGGTAATATTTCCACAGGCACCGGTACTGCAACTACTGAGAATTAAGGAGGTCGAAGAGTATGAAAAAGATAAAAAAATTTACACTGATTGCTATTCTGCTGCTCCTTGTCATCACCGGTGCGTCATCGATTGTTATCACCAGGGAAAATGAATACAGCCTGATCTGGCAGTTCGGTAAGATAGACTACGTCGTTTCCACCCCCGGTATCAGCTTTAAGATACCCTTTGTACAGACCACAGACAAGCTTCCCAAGCAGACACTGATCTACGACCTGTCACCCTCCGATGTCATTACCAGCGACAAGAAAACCATGATCTGCGACAGCTACATCCTCTGGAGAATCACAGATCCCATTAAGTTTTCCCAGACCCTGAATTCCTCTATCATGAATGCTGAGAGCCGTCTGGATGCCATTGTATACAACTCTACCAAAAATGTCATCAGCCGTACCCCCCAGGATGAGGTAATCTCCGGTCGAAACGGCGCCCTGTCACAGGCAGTTATCGACAATATCGGTACTTCTCTGGACCAATACGGAATCGAGCTTCTGGCCTTCGAAACCAAGAAGCTGGATCTTCCCAGCGACAACAAGGCTGCTGTCTATGAACGTATGATTTCCGAACGAGACAATATTGCAGCCACCTACACCGCAGAGGGAAGCTCAGAAGCCCAGAAGATCCGTAACACCACCGACATGGAAATCACCGTGCTGCTCTCTGAGGCAGAGAAGGAAGCGGAGATCCTGATTGCCGAGGGCGAGGCAGAGTACATGAGAATCCTGTCCGAGGCTTACAATGACGAGTCCAAGCAGGAGTTTTACTCCTTTGTGAGAAGCCTTGACGCACTGGAAGTTTCCATGAAGGGCGGCAACAAAACCGTTATCCTCACTCCCGACTCACCCATTGCACAGGTCTTCTACGGACATTGAGATATTTCGTTCCGTAACAACAGACAACCGGAGGTACCCATCGCACCTCCGGCTGTCATTATTGTATCACCTGATGATACTCATCTTCTGAATAACCCAGCTCAAGTATCTGCTCCTTGGAATCGCCTCTGGCTATCATTCGTAAAAGTACATCCTTGCGTGCTTGGGATACTCCCTGTGTAATTCCTTCCTCATATTCTTCTTTCCTTATCAACTTTTCCCTTTTTTCCCATGTGTAATCCAGATGTGTCATTTTCTTTATTTCATCCTTCCTGTTTCTGAAAAAATCTTCCAGCACATGCTCTCTGATGCAATCATCAATTGCTGCATTAACCGCATCTTCCACCTTCATATTCTGTCTCTGATACCCTCTGACTTTCTCTACAAAATAGGTATAACCATCCAGCACTGCAGAACGTTCCTTCAAGTTCAGATTATTGTTAGGATTTATGTTATAAACACTACATATAACCTCAATCTCCGGCTTCTCTGTTGCAAGACAGAATGCCCTGGACAGTCTCATTTCCTCAAACTCCGGTCTCTTCGCCAAACCATTATAAAATACCACGAAATGGGGAGTGGGTATCTTTATCTGTCTTTCACTGAATAAATCCTTACCATTTTGTTTCAGCCAGTCCTCCAAACTGTTAACATAGTAAATCATACTTCTGAGAGGCATATTCGGATTATATGTTGACTGATGCTCATAAATATTGATATTTGTATCAATGATAAACGAGGCATCATTCCGAATGGATAGGGACACTCCCTTCTCCAATTGGATAATCTCCACGGCCTCAGGGTCTGTGTAATAGGTGTTGTTCAGTGCATTGTAAACTTCCAATGCGTTGGCCTTGTCTTCAAGTAGCATGGAAAATACATCACTTTTGTACTCTCTGCTCATAGATCCTCCTTTTTGATTCCAGGGAACCCAAGAACAGTGTATGTTCAGCTTACCACCCAGCTTTATCTATGTTTCTTCAGGTCTCCTGTCATTATTGTAATCTTGAAAAGCATGGATTCCTTCAGACATATAGATTTGCTGTAGACACGCTCAAAGCGTAAAAAGAAAAGATGCTTTCAAAATGAATTATAGCATCTTGAATACATCTTTTCAAGTAGATAATTTATTCTTGTCACATTTCATTATCATTTATATAATCTATAATCCGCAATCTTCTTATCATCACATATTTTCACAAGAAACAGACCGTCTCCAAACCTCACCTGAAGGCTGTATCCCTGCAATTCACATATATTTTTCACGATTGCAAGGCCCATGCCGGTTCCCGTTTTCCCGCTGCGGCTCTTACTTCCCACCACAAAGGGCTCACAAAGTCTGTCCGCCACATCGGACAAATCAGTATCACAGGGATTGTTTATCTCAACTTCTTTTTCACTTAACAACACCCTCACAGTGCTGCCCGGCGTAGCGTACTTTACAGCATTTTCCAGCAAGTTATCCATGACCTGCAGCATCAGTCTCTGATCTGCCTTCCAGACAGCTCCGCCTTCTGTCACTACCTGCAGTTTCTTCTCTTCCAGTCTCTTTTCGTACCGTTCCCGGACATCACTTATCAGTTTTTCAAGGTCAACAGCTTCTGTGTTCAGCTGTAAATTACCGCTTTCCACCTTTGCCAGCTCCAATACAGACTCAACGACACGGTTCATGTATTTTACATTATCCTGAATCTCCTTCACATAATGAGACTGCTTCTCCGGTGCGATATTTGCCTCCAGATTCTCCGCATATCCCGAAATCGACATCAAAGGACTTTTCAAATCATGAGCCATGGTATTCATGAGATTCTTGCGATAATCCTCCATGTCATAGTGAGCCTTCAGACCGGCATAAGTAACCTTTGCAAGCACAAAGGCAATCAGGCTTCCCAGAGCACATACAATCACAGCAGCAATGACGATGATGCTCCCCCATATTTTCCAGACATCATAGTACAGGCAGCTTAACAGCGTCACTTTGCGTCCATCGGCTGACTCCGCAGATTGAAAAGAAACCTTTGTAAGGGTAAAAGCAGTATCCGTCATCTCGCCGGTTTCTTCCCCGGTACCCTTGGTCTTTTCATAGTATTTTGTCAGTAAACGGTAGGAATCGTCGATGTCGGGATATCTCTTAAGCTCCGGACTCTGAACATCATATCCCATGATAAGAGGCGACATATAATCCTGTTCCCAGATCAGCTTTTCGTATCCTTCCGGTACTTCCTCCGTGCCGTCAAAGGTTTGAACCAATACCGGTTCCTCCTCCCACTCGTCGGTTATTCTGTAAAAATCAGAGATGCTATGTTCCGTTACCTTTATAGTAATAGGGCCCGGCAGAAGCTGATCGCCATTCACATAACAATAGGGCATACTGATTTCTTCGGCATAAAACATACCTTTTTTCTCCATGGTCGCAACCGTCCTGCGATATTCCTCCCAGCCCGGGATCTGATGTAACGGGTAGGGATAGATATTTCGGGGCTGTTCCTCCGTTCTCCTTTGAATCACGAATAATTGCTCTTCGCAGCCCGCAATCCTTTCTTTGGTCTCCGACTCGTACAGCACGCTGACGATTCCAAAGGATTCGGTTTCCACTGCACCGCGAAAAGACAGGTTATCGGCAAAATCAAACAGCTCCTCTTCCTTCATGTTTTTGATCAGGTTGATATGTCCATTCTCATAACTGTAAAATGTCTCAAGCTGCCGGGCTTTCATGTCATTCGCAAAATACATCATAAAGTAAACGACAAAAATTGTACAAATCACCATGGCGCCGATCCATTTTCCTAAAAACACCCGGACAAAGGACTTTCGTTTCCACACTTTGAAAGCATAAGATTTTTTCTTTTTCATCACATTCTCCCACTTTCTTCCATTATCTTATACCCTCTTGTAATCACCGTTTTAATCTGACTGCCCGCGGTTCCCAGCGCTTTCCGAAGCTTTTTGATATGATTATCCAACACTCTCTCATTCCCTTCATAATCATATCCCCAGATACGTGTGAGTAAAAGCTCCCTCTCAATCACATGATTTTTGTTTTCCATGAGATACTTTAGAAGTGCATACTGCTTCGGCGGCAATTCCACAGCCTCCCCCCGAACTTTCACGGTAAAGTTCGCCGGATTCAGGGCAATCTCTCCGCAGACCATGTCCACGGAGACCACCATCCCCTTTGCTCTCCTCAGAAGAGCCTGTGTTTTGGCGTACAGCTCCGCCAGGGAAAACGGTTTTACAAGGTAGTCGTCACAACCCAGATGATATCCGTAGAGGATATCTTCCTCCTGACTTCTCGCCGTGAGAAAAATAATGGGTACAATACTCTTCCGGCGGATCGTCCTGCAGATTTCAAAGCCATCGGCCCCGGGAAGCATTACATCCAGCATACACAGGTCATATTCCCGTTCGTACACCGCCTCCAGACCCCTGAGTCCGTCTTCCGCGATATGAATCTGAAACTCCCCATTGCTCCTGGATGTAAAATAATCTTCAATGACCTCTCTGATCTGAGCATCATCCTCCACCAACAGAATATGATACACTGTCCTCTCCTCCATTCATCGGTTATGACAATTACAGAATAAAAGCGAAATCTATCCTTCGTGTATCCTTACAAAAATAAATGACAAAAATATCCAAAATAAAAATGCAACCCTTCAGGCTCCTCCGGGTCTATCGAATTTCAGCAGAAGGTACGCCTTATTCTCCATAGTGACCTCCCGCTCTCTGCGAAATCCCAAGCCATCACACAATCTCAGGGACGCCTGGTTTTCCGGTTCCACCAGTGCCTGCACCTCCGTAAATCCAAGCTCCTCCCATCCGTATTGCAAGATGGCGGAGCACACCTCGCGGGCGTACCCCTTTCTCTGCCGGGGAACGCCTATCACAAAACCAAGCTCCGGAATCTCACACCCCTCACGATAGGATAAACCTGCTCTCCCGATGACCATCCCGGAAGCCTTCTCCACCACGGTCCACACCCCAAATCCATAGAATTCATAAACATTCTTTCTGTAATCCCGGATATAGGCCTTCTCCTGCTCCGGGTCCGGATAGAGGTTCTCCATAAACTCCGTGATTGACGGTTCGCTGTAGATTTGAAAAAAAGCCTCCGCGTCCTCCGGCGTCGTCTCCCTGACCAGGCACCGCTCAGTCTCCAGAATGTTCCACGGCATGCCCTTGGACCTGCGATACACCTTCTCCGCATACTCCCCGTCCACATCCTCCGGCGCCTCCACCGCATAGAGAACCCCCGGAAAGCTTTGTTCCCGATTCTCATCGTGAAGATAGACGACCACTGCTTCCCCTCTGTCCTGCAGCCTTGCCGCCTCCTCCGCATCATCCGTAATATATACGCTTCCGGACAATTCCCGCCCGCCAAACTCTACCTTCCTTAAATAACTCACAGCCCGTTACTTCCTCTTTCCACATGAAGTCACACACGCAATCCTGCCTGAATACTACTTTACGCACACCTGTCTTTACGATATAATACTACTGGTATTTTACATGAATCCAATTTAAAAAGAAAGGACAACTTCTATGGCACAAAATCCTATTGTAACAATTAAAATGAAGGACGGCTCCGAGATACGCGCAGAGCTGTATCCCGAAATCGCTCCTGTTTCCGTCAACAACTTTATCAGTCTGATCAACAAAAAATTCTATGACGGATTGATTTTCCACCGCGTCATCAAGGGCTTTATGATTCAGGGCGGCTGCCCTGACGGCAACGGTATGGGAGGTCCCGGCTATCACATCAAGGGAGAATTCTCCATGAACGGATTTGAAAACAATCTCAAGCACACCGAGGGCGTTCTCTCTATGGCGAGAGCCATGGATCCCAATTCTGCGGGAAGCCAGTTTTTCATCATGCACAAGACCAGTCCTCATCTGGACGGCTCCTACGCTGCCTTCGGTAAAGTGATCGAGGGTATGGAGGTAGTAAACAAAATTGCAGAGACAAGAACCGACTGGAACGACAGACCTGTAGAGCCCCAGATTATGGAAACCGTGACCGTCGATACCTTTGGCACAGACTATCCCGAACCGGAGCATGCATAAGTTATTTTTTGCATCATTCGTTCTGATGTTCATATTTTGTTTACAAATCATTCAAGATTTTTTCATTCCGAAAACATTCTTTGGACATTTCTATCGCCTATACTATGAACATAGACCGATGAGAAGCTGTACAGCAAATCACAGCTTATTGTTTACTAAATAACTTTTTCATAATAAATGCCAGGGAACCATATTCCCTGGCATCCTCCCTTTTATGGGATAATTTCTTTTCTCTGCAATACAACGTACAATAAACTCGAGTTACATTTTTCTTGACCGATGGCTATTTATGTATTATTCTATTGATGTGTTAATGTTACAAGGGCGTAATGATAAAGTCATTACGCCTTTTTTGCAGCAAACTATTACGAAGAGGGAGAAAGTATGGGAGAGAAACTATTAGAAACAGTAACAAAAGTCAACGATTGTCTGAACGGATTTATCTGGGGTCCTGTCATGCTGGTATTTTTCCTGCTGGTCGGTCTGATGTTCACCTTGAGAACCGGAGTGTTCCAGATTACCCACATAAAACAGTGGCTGGATGTCACCTTCCTGTCCCTGTTCAAAAAGGGAAATAAAAAAATCCTTCGCACAGACGACAAGCATTCCATTTCACAGTTCCAGTCTCTGTGTACCGCTCTTGCGGCAACCATCGGCGTAGGTAATATCTCCGGCGTGGCGGTAGCTCTGGCCATGGGCGGTCCCGGCGCCATCTTCTGGATGTGGCTGTCCGCCTTCCTTGGCATGATGACAAACTACGCGGAGAATACACTTGGCATCAAGTACCGCTACCGCAACGAAAAAGGCAACTGGATCGGCGGCGCCATGATTTACATAGAGAAGGGACTTGGCTGGAAATGGCTGGCTGTCATCTTTTCCGTGTTCTGTGCACTGGCATCCTTCGGTATCGGTAACATCTCTCAGGGAAACGAAATCGCCAACGGTCTCAAGAATTCCTTCGGCATTCCCAACTGGGTAACCGCACTGTTCATCATGCTCTTTGTGGGTCTGGTAATCGTGGGCGGCATCAAGCGTATCGCTTCCGTGACCGAGAAGGTGGTTCCCTTTATGGCAATCACCTATATCATCGGTGCTCTGGTAGTTATATTTTCAAATGTCACTGAAGTACCCGCAGCCTTTGGTGCTATTTTCAGCAATGCCTTCCGTTTCAAATCCATGGGCGGCGGTGTTGCAGGCTTTACCATCATGGTAGCCATGAAGAGAGGCATCTCCAGAGGCGTCTTTTCCAACGAGGCAGGTCTTGGTTCCTCCGTTATGGTTCATTCTGCTTCGGATGTAAAAGAACCCGTAATTCAGGGTATGTGGGGTATCTTCGAGGTGTTTGCGGACACCATTGTAGTCTGCACCATGACCGCTCTTACCATCCTGACCTCCGGCGTCTATAATCTGGACGCCTATGAGGCTTGTGCAGTCAACGGCACCGAGCTTGCAGAAGCCGGACTTCTCTCCGGCGTAGCCCTGACCAGCTCCGCCTTCGAAACAGTCTTCGGCAGCTTTGGCAACAAGTTTATCTCCATTGCCGTTATGCTGTTTGCCTTCTCCACCATTCTGGGCTGGTCCTACTACGGTGAAAGAGCCATTGAATACCTCTTCGGTGTCAAAGCGATTCCGATATACAAGGTATTCTTCCTGGTGGTTATCTTCATCGGATGCCGTATCTCCCTGGATCTGGTAGTAAATATCTCCGATACCTTTAACGGCTTCATGGCTCTGCCCAACCTGATTGCCATCACCCTGCTCTCCGGTCAGGTAGTTCAGATGACAAAGGACTATATCAAGAGAGTAAAAGAGGGAAAAGAAACGGTAAGCGGCGACGATGTGAATGAGTCCTAAGATGCATTGGCAAATTGCAGTTCCATACTCTCTCCTGCCTTCAGAGAAACCTCCTTTTTCTCTGTGCCATATATGACATATGCGTCATAATCACTATGAGCCATAATCACAGCCCCGGTCAGCTTTCCTTCCCTCCAGGTCATGGAAAGCTCTGCATTTCCCACCAGACAAAGCCCCTTGACAGAGCCCGTCTTCCAGGCATCGGGCAGGGCCGGCAGCAATACCGTCCGCTCCTCATTGCTCTGGGCCAGCATACCGCTCATAGCCGCACAGGCGCCGAAGTTACCGTCGATCTGGAAGGGCGGATGCCGGTCAAACAGATTGGGATAGGTGGACTGCTCCAGCATTTTTTCGATATTTTCGTATGCTGTCTCTCCATCCCGGAGACTGGCATAATGATTCATGATCCAGGCGCGGCTCCAGCCTGTATGACCGCCGCCGTGTGACAGCCTGTACTCCAGCGTGCGCCTCGCCGCTTCCGCAAGCTCCGGCGTACCGTCCACCGTAATCTCTCCTCCCGGATACAGACCATAGAGATGCGAAATATGCCGGTGTCCCGGCTCTACCTCCTCATAGTCCTGCTGCCACTCCATAATCCTGCCGCTTTCACTGATTCTGTTGGGAATCAGCCTGCTCCTGCAATCCTCGATCTGCCTGATCAGCTCCGGGATACTCTCCACGCCTTCCACTTCACACCCTTCGGGAACCTGCTCTCCCAGTGCCCTCCAGGCCTTCAGACAGTCTGTAAACAGATGTCTGAGAATCTGATTGTCCATGGTAGCTCCGATGCAGCAGGCTCCGCTCTCTCCATTGGGAAGTCGATAGGAATTCTCAGGTGACACCGAGGGGCTGGTCACCAGGAATCCGTCTCTTTCTATGAGAAAATCCACAAAGAACAGGGCGCTCTCCAACAGTACCGGAAAAGCCTTCTTCAGGAACTTCTCATCCTTTGTATACAAATAATGTGTCCACAGATGGGTGGAAAGCCATGCACCACCCATAGTCCAGTAGGATCCGGGATACCAGATATCCTGAGGCGCAGAATCCCCGTTGATATCCGTATTGTGATGAGCCACAAACCCCCGGCAGCCATACATATCCCGTGCCGTGCGTCTGCCTGTCTTGCGCACCTTGTCCAACAGTCCAAACAGCGGCAGATGGCATTCTGACAGATGGCAGCTCTCCACATGCCAATAGTTCATCTCTGTATTAATATTGATGGTATACTTACTGTCCCAGGCCGGAGTGAAATCCTTGTTCCATAGTCCCTGCAGGGTGGATGGCAGACCGTCCTCCCTGCTGCAGGCAATGGTGAGATATCTGCCAAAATCAAAGAGAAGCTTGCTCAGCCCCACATCCGGCTTCCCTGTCTTTGCCTGTTCCAGTCTTTGATCCGTGGGCATACAGTCAAAAGCCTCTACCCCCTCCAGTTCAAATACGAAACGGTTGTAGAGCCCCCCATAATCCGCAATATGCTCCCGCAACAGTTCACTGTAGCCCTTTTCTTCGCATTTTCTGACATTGCTGTCATTTTTCTCATGTAGAAGAGCCTGCAGAGCCGCCTGATGTAAATAGTCTGCTCTCTCATATTCCGGAAGCTCCCTGTCGCCGGCACAGTCCAGAAAATTCTTCTCCCCGGGGCACAGAGTATCGTCGCAGAAGCGGGCGCTCCCGTCGCCGGAGTACAACAGATTGTCGCCGGAGCGGGCGCTCTCGTCGCCGGAGTATAACAGATTGTCGCCGGAGCAGGCGCTCCCGTCGCCGGTCATGACAGCACTATGGGCATTGCCATAGGACTGCACCCGGGCGTCCAGTTCTTCCTTTGTGTAATGATAAGTAGTATCCGCGGAAAAATAGAGAAGCACCTCCTCTGCACCTTCCGCATTCAGTGTCTCTCCCAGAGTAGTCACTTTCCCGCTGCCTTTCACCTCAGCCCGCAGAAGCATGGAAAAGTCAATGCCTCCTTTGCCCAGATTGCCATACAGCTCAATGCCGTCATCCCCGCAGCTTCCGACTCCGTCAAAGAACTTTCCCCGTCTCATTCTGGCGGTAAAATCCACAGTTCCCTCTCCTTCCGCCGTAAAACGCATTACAATGCAGTCCCCCGGCCTGGTGGCAAACACCTCTCTCCGGTATACCGTCCCGCGACAGGTAAACTCTGTCGTGACCACTGCCCGATCCAAATCCAGAGTACGCTTGTAATCCGTTACCTCATCCCTCTGAATTCCTCCAAAATAAAAGCTGATATCCCCCAATACCTGATAGGGATGCATACTGTCAGGACAGCCCGACATGGCTTTGTCCATCAGCCTCTCCGCCTTGGAAATCTCCCCTGCATCCAGGTACGCCCTGACCTTAGGCAGATTTTCCCGAAAATCCGGATTGATACGGTTTACCTTTCCCCCGTACCACATACTCTCCTCATTCAGCTGAATCCGCTCACAGTCGGTACCGCCGTAAACCATTGCACCCACTCTGCCGTTTCCTATGGGAAGCGCCTCTTCCCACTCTACAGCCGGCTGCTCATACCATAATTTTCCCATCTTCTGACCTCTCCTCTCTTTCTTGTATCCTTTGAAAATTTCTTTTATATCAATTCTTCTATATCAAGCTATGCATTGAAATACATGTCATAAACGACAAAGCCCTGTATGCCATCCAGGGAGCCTTCATATGTCTCCTGACACATCATACACCTGGGCTCTTTCATGGGATATCCACTCGTAGGAAAAATATTATACTCAGACGATGTCCGAAATCCGACACGGTTGTAAAACTTATAATTCCCCTCAACGGTTATGCCTTTATAGCCCAATTCCTTTACCTTCTCAATCCCCAGCTGTAACATGGCAGTACCAATTCCCCGGCGGAAATAATCCGCATGCACCGATACCGGCGCCAGCATTACGATTCCCGAATCTGTCACATCGCCGCAACCCCCTTCCCTGGTAGGAGATAACGGAAATCTTGAAAATAAAAAATGTCCAACAATTGTATCATCCAGTTCCGCGACAAAAGACAATTTCGGTATGTATAAGCGAATTATAGAAATGCTTAAGTTGTTTCCTTAATGGGCTTTCCGACTTATCGTCATCAGTTTCGACAGGAGACAGTCCAGCATGATGAAATGTTATTCTACCTTCAAAGACTTCATTAACCAAATATGTCTTACCTACTCTCCTTCTGCCATATATTGCTACAAGTTCCGATTGTTTGTTATCCCTTCATTTGTAGTTTCATGAGTATTTTAACAATCTCATCTCTATTTTTTGCCGATTTCATAAATGCCGGAAGTATATCAGATTGAGAACGCATCGTCTTGTATATTTTATAATAATCCGGCTGAACAGTGCGTATGTCTGCGGACAAAAAGTCAATCATATACTGTAAGTGTTCTCTGTTCAGAGCCCATATTGTTTTCCCTCTAAAACTCGCTTGAAAATAAAGTGGATAATGAAAAAATGGATCTTCTGCATGCCGTATGTCACTCAATACTATATGTTGTTGATCCCGATGATCAAAAACATTTCCGATGACAAATTCCTCACAATAAGGACATTTGACCCTTATTTTTGAACCATGTATTTTATTTTGAGGCATTGACAGCCGAAAGTATTTACCAGATGATGTGCATTGAGCAGTTACTTCAAAAGCATAATCACCGCATGGTATTATTTCTTTTTTGGTATAACATGCCTCACATTGAAAAATTGCGACATGATGCTCTTGAACAAAGTGAACAATGCCCGCTTTTTCACACTTTGGGCAGACAACAACCATGTCAGCCCAAAGTGAAAAAGTATTGAATTTCACATCAGTAAATCGCTTTACCATACACCCCTCCAAAAATCAACTCCCGATTGTATAATCACGTTTCTCCATCCAATGCCATCAATAAAGAATAACTATTTTCATGTCTCATTGATATCTCAACAAGCCATAGTCTAATCTATATGGAATATATCTATTTTCACCTTATTAAGATTTAAATCCTTTAAAATTTTCAATGCCTTCATGTATGAAAAGTCATCAGAAATCTCATAAGGCAGATTACGTTTAATTTCCTGCAGTTCAGATATAGATTCTGTCATGTTAAAGGCTTTTTTTATCTTCACTAATTCAGCTAAAGCATCTTCCTCGCAGCTTTTAATTTCTATACTACACGTTTCATTTTCTTCAAAATCATTAATGATGTCCTGAAGAAACTCCTCCAAGGTTATCTCCATTCCCTCATCAATATCGTCACTCATATCGTGATCCCAAGCATTGAAAAATGTTCTTCCATCTACTTCTTTGCACAGCCAAAAAACGAAGCCATAATTATCCTGTCCAAAGCAAAACCATTCTTCATCCATAAATGGTTGCTGATATGACATTTTTCTTGCTTCCTCTACTGTGAAAATTGAACCAAAAGGCATTTTTGCAAATGAATATTTTTTATAAAACGAATGTAATGCACTTGGTATATCACAAATATTTCCATATTCTGTTGTTCTCTCAGTAAGTTCAATCCCTTCTCCAAACAATTCTTCTAAATCATAGAACAAGACCTCTTTTATGTCCATAATTCATCATCTCCTTAATAATTAGCAATTTCTAACGATACATTGCCAACTCGATAATGTCCGTATATTGCCCAAATTTATTCCTTTCTTCAGAGGACATCCCAATAACAATAACCAGCAGGTGCAATGCTTATTTTCTCCAGAAATTCCTGTTTTCTTTTTTCAAAAAAATCGCTCTTAAAACTGAAATTCATTTCTTCATATAGTAATTCCGTACTTTCAATCCCTAACTTTTCTTGTAATAAAAACTTAATCTCATCAAATAGTTTCTCTATCAGTTCTTTAGTTACTTTCTGTTCATAAAACTCAACTGTTTCACCGCACCAAAGAAAGTCCACATTCAATGTGCCACCTTCAAAGTCCCACATGACACTACTCCAAAAATCTTTTTCGTTACCGTTTGCCAGCAGATTATCTCCTTCTCTAAACAATAATACAGTAAGGTACGAGAAAAAAGCATATTTGACTTCTGATGTACTTTGTAAGACCTTTAAAAAAATATTTTTTATATTATCTTCTGCTAATGCAATCGTTGTATTAAAAAAAGGTACCCAATACAAAATTTCATCTCTTTTTACAGTCATACTCTCTAATACCAGTTCAATGTAAAAGCTCATAATATCATGATAATTCTTGACTCCTATTGCATTGATAATGCTTTTCTTATTTCCAAACAATGCAGTATTAAATTCCCAACATACTTCCCTTGCGATCGGATTTTCTTCCAAAACATATTCTCTTACGCACTTTAAATAAAATGGTAATAAATATTGTAATAGCTGCGGTTGAATCTCTTCTGCATACTTACAATCTGTAGCAAAATTATAAAGAATCAAATATTCTTCTGAAATCTTCTCTTCTATACATACCGACTCCATGAAACACTCCAGTACTTCCCTTTCTGTCTCATATAGTGGCATCACGATGCTAGGCTTTTGTTTAATTTTCTCATACATTTTTTCCAAAAACTCTTGTTGCAACTTTCAATCACACCTTTTATCCCATAAAATCCGCAAAATTATCATTATCTCTGTAATAATTCAGTGCGAAAATAAACTCCTCAATTGTAGCATCAAATTTTTGATTTAATGTGTTGCTTATTACATCTTCAAATTGTTCTCCAGAATAGAACATTACCAATTTATTTTCTGTAACAAAATCCGTATATATTTCCTGGTCATTGTCGTCAACCTCGGGATAATCATCCATATAGCATATCGTATCATTTATAGCTTCTTCCACAAAATCTATAGTATACACACATAAATCCAGATTATCTAAGAAATTATCTATTCCATTTTCAAGTATCATATTTTTAAAAATGGTAATCACATCACTTAACTTATACGCTACTTGCTTTTCTAATGTATTCTCTTTCATATTGAACCACAAAATTCCTTTCATTCAAACTCATTCGTTCGTTGCGGGAACGTTCCTTTTGCCACGAGACGTCAATGACATCTCTCATCTTTGTCTGTTGCCGTGGCAAAGAGTTCTATTTGAACTGGATTAGAACTACAATATGCCACTCCACCAAACATAAAAGGTTCCTTTCCTGTTTCTCTTCTCCATAGTTCGCTCGGTCTGCGATACCTCATACTAGTCTTTAACTCTATAACTCCCGACTCTTTCACATACACATCTATCCAAATTGGATAGTACGGTTCCAGTACTGAAAATCTCTGTACAACCTCATCAAATGAGTAAATCTTGTCTTTTATCTTGTCCGTTGGGAATACATTTAATCTCATGAAATCATCCTTAGATGTGTATTTCTTTCCTTCTTCATACACTTGAGAAATCATATATTTACACCTACAAGCATCCAATCCATTCTCCAGTAACAAATCCAATAAATGTGCTTCAAACACGGCCCTATTCATATTTACCCGCTCCCATATATTCTTCAAATGCCTTTATTACGTTCTCTATACTCGCACTACTTTTATATTCAATATTGGCTACCAAATATAACTCGTCTGATACACCATTCCATGCCTCAATATCAACCCAGTAAATACCATTTGACTCATATAACGTAATATTGGCCACATCTTCTATTTCAGCAGAAAAACTAATTCGATAACTGTGAATCGGTGTTTTTATATAACTAATCTTACTAATCGTAAGCCCCATACTTTCCCAAAGTTTCGTACGTCCATTAAACCACTTTTCAAAGTCTGCAAACAAATAATCCTTCATGCATTTCACCCATCTACCCCTTTAATGAAACCATTCCCCTGTACCGAACAACTCCTGATACCTTTCCTTCAGTTTTTCCACATCATATTCTTGCTTTATATAGATACACTCATCTGCAATGTGTTTAATAAAATCGTCCGAGCCAACCGCCAATAACACAATCGCACCACTCGTTGTCAGCTCCTTCAATGCTTTTAACAACGCTGACTGACACATATGATAATAGAACTTACTTTCTCTATAAGGTGCATAAAATATCTTCTTAACGGAATACTCTATATCATTAAACTTAAATTTCTCAAATGTCATTAAACTACTTTCTTTATTCAGTGCATCATTTAATTGCGATAATAGATTCCTAAGATTTGATCATTTTGCATTCCAATCAACGAATGAAATATTAGTCTTAACTTCTCCTTATATCTAATTCTATAACTTATTGTTTTAGTTTCGAATATTCGGATTGACATTTCTTCTACTATATTGTATTATTTTTATAAAAGAAATGGGTTTTTTGTCGTGTACAGCCTTACGGCTCAATCGGGTTGCTCGTTTCTTTTTTTATGTCTATTATATCATACAAATACATTTTCCTATCCTCCGAATATCTTACAATCAGCGAAGCATGAAAAATGTTATACCTCTCCATCTCTTCATCATCTTTATATACTGGAATTGCAAATCTTGTATCATAACGATACCAGCCATACATTGCATTTCTCCAATGCTTTCTCTCCTTATTCTCCCGAAAATGTTTCCCTAATGCTATTTCTATCATTTCAGGAATTCCTTGTGCCGCATTTGCTTTCGCTTTCGCATTTGTTCCCTTAATACTATGTGTATATTTCGATCCACTATACTCACTTGGCGGATCAGATCCAATATATATAACATCACCAGTAGAAGCCACCTTATAAAAATCACCGAGATATTCTTTCAAATACGCCCGCACTTCCTTCCAATCAATGGAACGTTTTCCCTTAAAACGAATATCATTGATCACCACAATATTATTTCCATCAATATCCTGAATGACAGAAACATTTCGCTGCTGTTTCTTGGACTGGCTGCTATCATTGATTTGCTTGCAGACATCAAGAAGCGCAAGGTAACTAATCATTCTTCGCTTGCTTTCTGTATCTGGTTGCTGAAACAATTCAATATGTTGCAATCACTTTTTCCATAATCAAAATCTCCTTCGACCTGACTAAGCATTTTATTCCCTTTTAAGCAATATTAATCTCACCAACTATCGATAAACTGGAACTCTTTTATTGCATAAACTGTTCATATGCCTCACTCTCAATTTCTCCAGATCCCGTTATTTCGTTTTCGTCTTCATCAAATAACTTATATGAAATCTGTGTATCTCCTAAAGAGGCTTCTCCATCCAATGCCATTAGTAATGAATAACAGTTCTCATTGAGCACCTGGTCAACAAGTTCAAATAGGTTGTCACGTGTAGCACCGTTTTGAATAATATCATTTATCAAGTTTCCAATAACTGTTTCGTGTTGTTCCGAAAAATATAACTCTACAGAAGCGTCTTTTTCTGTCTTAACCGCCTTAACAAATTCTTCAGCTGTCATATATACTTGTCTCCTTCATCCAAAAAATTGAAATTTTCTTTATCTCAACTTCCATACAATTGACCTTTGGATATTTCAAATCTTTCTCCTTTTAGAATTCTCATCAAATGTATTCAAAAATTCCCTGAATAGCATCAGATATGTTAATCATTTCTGAAAGTGGCAATCTATCTACTTTCTTGTAACCGCGAAGCGACATGTCTAACAATGCAAGTTTTTCACATTGTATATAACCTTCATTTTCTTCTGTAGCCATCCATATATGAAGCGGACCCGGAGTAGAATTTCTAATAATTGGACATCCAATTATTTCACCACTAGTATTAAAAAAATCCTTACTAACAACCAATACGGGATGTTGTATTTTTTCAATCTTAAGAATGTCTCCTTGATGTAAAGATTCCATTACCATACCTCTCTTCCGACAGGTTCGCCCCAATCATATTCGCCATCAAGCATTAACTTTCCATCAAACTCAGCGGCTCTTTCTTCCAAAGTTTTATGACGAAATGGTTTCGCTAAAGTGATTACACCATTTGATACCGTAACATCCAAATAATCATCCAATGTAATTCCTGCACTTCTCAATACTTCTTTTGGCAATCTGATTCCTTGACTGTTTCCCCATTCTTTTACTTGTGCTTGCATATAGAAACCTCCTTGCATATAGTATATACATAGTATATACTATATAGCAAAAAATATCAATTATATCCTCTTTCCTTTTCAAGGGAAACAAAATCTCATAACAAAGTATAACACAAGTAGAATATCTGATGCTTACTTGCTATAATAGGCAAAGGAATGAAATTCCTAACTATACCATTCACACAGAATATTTTTATCCTGTGCTATCGGGAAAATAGGCAAGTGATGTGGTGTAGTTAGCTTAAAACCGTTGCACTAGTATAGCAGTTCCTTAATAACTGGACTTTTTGCGCAGAATATTTTCGTGAGTGTGCTATACAAAAAACGTAGGCGTAGCGGGCTACGCTGAGGATTTTTGTATGGTGCAATCGAGGAAATAGGCAAGCAATAAAGTCCAAGTAATTAAAAACTGCAATACTAGTGGCTACTTGTACCCATATATTATAAATGTCCCTTCCTCATCCTCTAGAGCCTCATACTTAATATTAGTCGTACTAATTTTCTCAAGAAATATATCCGTATGATTTTCACTTGTATACTCATCTTCTAAGAGTCTGCCTCTATAGACTCGAGTCACATGGGTTGGACGGATCTTAAGCCACTGAAAATAGCGACTGTTTATACCAGGCAGATATTCATCACCCCTTATGGTCCAATAACAGTCCTCAGCATCTTCATCCAGTAGCTTATAGTTTATTAACACGTCATGACCGGTTTGATTCTCAATCTGGCGGATAATATCAAAAACCTGATCCCATCTAGCCTTATTCATATAGGATGTCAGGTTGTTATTCTCAATGTACTTAAGGTGTTTTTCTGTAGGTGTCTTACGCTTGTCAAAACGTCCTGAATGCAAATCATTTATGAATCGTTGCAGATAAATATGAGTATCCTTACCAACCTTACCCATATTATATACATGGGAAATCTGCTCTCCATTTCTAGTCGCATAATAATATCCACGCCAGAAAGTCTGGTACAAAACAAAATGGATTCCATGAGCAAATTTAACTTCTATGGAAATCATTCCAGTATTTTCTGAATTAATTCATGGAATAAAGTCCAAAACCTCTCCATCATAAAAATCTAAAATAGGAAGAAAATAATCTCTTGTCTCCATTGCAATCTGATTAAGTTTTGTCATAATTAATACGCCCCTTTTTAGCTTATATGTATCATTTTTATTTGTCATATCCCATAACTTATTTTCTTTTTCATAATCCATCTTGAAAATCTGACCGGACGAGTGTGGCAAAAGCTACGTCCCCACAACGATGTCTGTCGAGTTGTTTACATAGACTTATCTATTAGAAATAATATAATCTATTGCTTGTTCCCAAGCACTATCCCCACCCCAAAAATTATTTGTTATTTCATCTAGATTCTCAACACAATTTCGCATGTTTTTAATTTTTGCTTTTCGTTCTTCTCGTGGAATATTTTTTAAGTTATCACTCTTAACTTTATAACCAAGGCTTTGAAAAAAATTAACCAAATCAAAATACTCTTCTGAATATTCAAATTTTGTATTCTCCGGAAAACAATTCATAAGTTTTATAAAGCCTTCTTTTATTTCAACTGCTCCAACTTGATCTAACGCATCTTCAATATAAGGCACTAATTCAACCATTTCACAAATTATGTACCACCAGCCTTCACATTTCCAGTTACCTACTAAATTCACGAAAACATGAAGATTAAAAAGCCGGGGGCAAACTAATTCTTTAATTTCAGCTAAAGATCCATTCTTCCATAAAGAATCTGATTTACTTACGAGCGTCACCTCATCTATCTCATCTACATCACTGTAATATTCATTAATTGTAATCATGATTATCCTCCCCTTGCTTCGTTAAGAAAATTGTATCGGAATTTCACGCATTAGCTAAATAATCTTTTATAAGCAATAAAGTCTTATACTCACGTTGATTCCAAGCCTGTTTTCCTTCTTTTTCAAGCATAGTTCTATTCTTCTATTTCTCCAAATGATACTATTGATTCTAAAATCGCATCATAACCTGTTTCTTCTTTTACTTCTCGTACCAATGCTTTGTAATCATCTTCTCCACTATCTATCCCACCACCTGGCAATTTGACCTCTCCAAAGTTATCTTAAATCATCAATAGCTTTCCGTCAATAAAAACAATTCCCCTTACAGCGACTCGATAAATTTCCTCTAGATTGAGCAAAATCGTTGTGTGATGACCCGCCAAAGCTGTGGCGCAGCGATTTTGTTCAACTGGAATTTGTTTCTGCCCTCAAAATTACTTAACTGCTATAATTACAGAAAATTTATGATAAGAATAGATGCATTTGACTTCCGAAAACCCACATCTGTTCAACATTTGTATCTCTGCTTCGACAGAACACTCCTTATCTAATTTTCTGCGTTCCTTCCATAATTCAATATCTCTTTCTGTCAATCCACTGGAATATAACTGGCTCTCCCAATATGTATTAAACCAATCATTCATCACAGGTGTATCAGCACAAAACTGATCATAATTCGCAAATATTCCACCCTCTGGCAACATGTCATAAATCTTTACAAATAAATTTTCTTTTTGAGCATCATCCAAATGATGAATGGATAATGCTGATATTACAGCATCAAAATCATCTTCTGGAAGTGCCTTTGTATAATCCATTATTCTATGCTGAACATTATTCAATCCTGAAAATCTTTTTCTCGATACATCAAGCATTTCGTCAGCTATATCAACCAACACATATTCCGCTGACGAGCATTGTACATACCAATAATAGGACAGCAAACCTGTTCCGGCTCCTAAATCCAACACTTTCTTTGGCTTCTTTATACTTGAAATCATGAATTTGGTTGAATTTTCATAGTAATCATCAAAACAAGGAATAAATTTCCTGCGATTACAATCATATTCTTCAGCTATCAAATTAAATTGCGCTTCTATATTCATAGTGCTATCTCCTTCAAGAAATCCCGATTGAAAAATCACATAACACATTATAACATAATATGGATGGACTGTGTGAACTGAATGAAATGCTTGATATGATTACAGGAAAGCATTGAATATTTAAAATTCCTCTGGAAGAACAAGGACAGAAAATGAGTAAATTAAGAACCATATGAGACCTTGGCGGAGCCAGCCAAATCAAACACCGTATAAGGAGCAGATTATTGCCTGCTTGAAAAAATAACGTGATATAAGGAGCATTCAAATCGTGAATTCACTATGGAAAAAACTAATCCAGGATGGTGAAAGTTTAAGAAGTCTTAGCAGCTTAACACATGTCACAGCATTTACATCTTGTAAGATGACATATTCAAATAGAGTGTTTTTCCTGCCGGATATTCTTTTCCCCAGATTTTTATCAATTCATCTCATTGAAATCTCTATAAACTAATATTGCCTTATTATCACACATATATTTTGGAAGTGCCGTTGCAAATAATGATGCAAATGCAAGCAGTTTGAAATCCATACCAATATAACTTACGACTGCAGTAAAAACACAGATTCCGAATAGAATGGTGTTGCGCCCCTCTCAGCCTGACTTACAACTAACCTAGTTGCCTGTCACAGA
>CALZBR010000029.1 GCA_945621435.1 uncultured Lachnospiraceae bacterium | reverse complement strand
TTACATCAAAAAGGAATGAGATTCCTTATATTTTGGGCAATTTTTGAAAGTTGTTCATGGAGATACCTATGAGAATGGGGCTCTGTGGATAAAACTGCGGAAACTCAAGATATACCCAACCTTGACAAAATCCGGCGGTTATTGTACCTTTAAATCAACGTATTTTCTGATAATTCATATGAATATGATGTAATAAAGGAGATTGAGACCATGCAAAAAATAGCAAGCTTTACTATTGACCATATCAAATTACAGCCGGGATTATATGTATCCAGGAAGGATAATCTTGACACTAATGTCATAACTACCTTCGACCTGCGTATGACCAGCCCCAACGAGGAGCCTGTCATGAATACTGCGGAGGTTCATACCATCGAGCATCTGGGGGCAACCTTCCTGAGAAATCATCACATTTACGGAAGTAAGACCATCTACTTCGGACCCATGGGTTGCCGCACGGGCTTTTATATGCTGCTTGCCGGCGACTACACCTCAAGGGACGTGCTGCCTCTGGTCATTGAAATGTTTGAGTTCATCCGGGATTTCAGGGACGAGGTGCCGGGTGCTTCTCCCGTGGACTGCGGTAACTACCTGGACATGAACCTTGGCATGGCAAACTGGCTGGCAAACCGTTATCTGGAGAAGGTTTTATACCGCATTGACGAGAGCCGTCTGGTTTATCCCGAATAAAGATGTAAGGAACAAATACGCGTAAGCCTTTCGAATCACGAAGGAAAATCAATCAGGAGACATAGATAAATTATGAGCAAAATAGGAATTATCGGCGCCATGGAGCTTGAGGTGGAATCCCTGCAGGCGGAAATGACCGTAACAAAAATTACAGACAAAGCTAATATGAAATTCTACGAAGGCACTCTGAACGGAGCCGACGTAGTCATTGTACGCAGCGGTATCGGCAAGGTAAACGCTGCCCTTTGTACACAGATACTGGCAGACCTCTTCAGTGTTACCCACATCATCAATACCGGAGTGGCAGGCTCTCTGAATGCACAGCTCAATATCGGAGACATTCTGATTTCCAGGGATGCCCTCCATCATGATATGGATGTCACCATATTCGGCTATCAGCCCGGAGAGGTTCCGGGACTTGGCTTCCGTGAATTCCCCGCAGACGAAAATATGATGCGGCTTGCCAAGGCTGCCTGCGAAAAGGCGAATCCTGACATCAATGTCATCTATGGACGTGTGGTCAGCGGTGACCAGTTCATTTCCGGCAATGAAGTAAAAGAAAAGCTGATTCAGGAATTCCGGGGCGACTGCGCCGAGATGGAGGGAGCCTCCATCGCTCACGGTGCCTGGCTGAACGGTATCCCTTTTGTCATCATCCGTGCCATCTCCGACAAGGCAGACAACAGTGCCGAGATGGATTATCCCACCTTTGAAAGGGCAGCCGCAAAGCACTCCGCAGCCCTGGTCAAGGAGCTGGTACGCAATTTATAAAGTAACACCTATGCTAACCCGTGTTACTTGTAGTCAATCTTTCCCGTGGTTATATTTTCACCGGTCTGAGGGCGGACGGCACAATATGTGGCGTCCGCTATTATGATTGCAAGCAAAAGCAGGCACAGCGCAATCCGCCATTTTTCAGGTATCCTGTGATAGGCCTTCATATACCAAGGCATTACCAGGCAATTCAATACCACTCCCGCCAATCCAAAGGCTGCTGCCGAGAGCAGGCAGATGTGTCCGTCCAGATTCATGAAATACCCGCTGTAATCCCACCACCGGAGTCCCCATCTCCACTCCAGGAAATAACCCGTCAGATATTCCAGCACCGAACATATCAATGCGGAAAGTAAAAAGGTTCCAACCGGTTTGCGTGATAATCTATGCAAAAGAAACCAAAGAAGGAGCCCTCCCACCCCATAAACAGGCAGGTACGGCCCCTTATAAATTCCTCTGTTGACAAATTCATGTGCAGTCACCAAATAGATTGCTCCCTCCCACAGCCAGCCAAGAAAGCTGAGCAGAAAAAAGAGCAGTATATAAAAATCGACCCTTCGCTGTTCCTTCATCTCATCCATCCCCACAGTCCCTTTTCTGTTAGGATGAACCGGATAGCATCAAACTATGCACAAAGCGAAAGCTTTACTGTTGATTCTTTTTCTTGTTAAAGATAAATACCTTGCGTAAAATATAGTTTGAAATCGTTACCAATACGGAAGATATGAAAATCTTCGCAATCCAGTAATTCATGCTAATGATATTCACCGTCACCCACATTACCACAATATCAAGAAGCAATGTTGAAACGCAGGAAGAAGCAAATTCCAGGAATTCCCTCATGATCTTCGGATTTGTACTCTTAAAGACCCATTTTCTGTTTAAGGGATAGGAGAACAACACCCCCACCGCCGAGCTAAAGGTATTCGTCACCAGATTCTGCCAGGAAATATCCGTATCCAGCACCAGCTTCCCCACATAAGCCGCAGCCCAGGATACGATCGTCGTCATCACGCCAACGATCAAATATACAATAATCTCGCGGTACTTCACCAATAATTCTCTGCACTTTTGTACCATAACAATCTCTGCTCCATTTCTTCACTGTTTCCCTTCAACAAGACCATTATTAACTTACTATGAATGTGTTTTCCTGTCAAGAAAAGAAACCTTACAGATCAAGCTTCCATTAGTGTTTCATCGGTGCCTACCGCCATGAGTCACTCATCGTCTGCCCTCAGGGATTCACTACGTTTCTGTCCTCCCCCCGGAGGAATGCAGCAATATTTTCATGTGCCTCCCATACGCACCTGGTACGCGCCTCCACACTTGCCCATGCCATGTGAGGTGTGATGATCAGCCTGTTGCTGTCCTTCAAATCACTCAAAGGATTGGTCGTTTTCAGCGGCTCCTCCTCCACCACATCCAGACCTGCCCCGGCGATTTCGCCGTTCACAAGGGCATGGTACAGCGCCGTATTATCCACCACCTTGCCTCTGGCTACATTGATCAGCACAGCGGTATTCTTCATCTTCTTCAAAGCATCCGCATCAATCAGCTTCTCCGTGAGATTACTTAACGGACAGTGAAGTGACAGGAAATCACTCTCTGCCAGCAGAGTATCCTTGTCGACCTGTTCGTAGTCTTTGCAGGTGCTCCTGCCGGTAACAGAATAGAAAATCACTCTGCAACCGCAGGCTGCCGCAATCTTCGCAACTCTCTTTCCGATATTTCCCATGCCGACAATGCCCCAGGTTTTTCCTTCCAGTTCTGTAAAAGGCAAATCAAAATTGGAAAACCTGTCCTGGGCGCTGTAGGCGCCAGACTTGACATATGTGTCATAATGTACCAGTTTTTCACTCAGGACCAGCGCCAGGGCAAAGGTATGCTGTGCCACCATCCCGGTACAATAGTCTCTCACATTTGTCACTCTGATGCCCCGGGAACTGCAGTAAGCTAAGTCGCAATTGTCAAAGCCGGTGGCAAACTCACAGATCAACTTTACCTGAGACGCATCCTTCAGGGTCTCTTCCCGCAGAGGTGCCTTATTCGCAATAATGACGTCCGCATCCTTCACACGCTCTCTGATTTCCTCCAGGGTTACCGTGTTGGCGTAGGCCGTCACCTCCCCGAAATCACTGATACAGTCGACGGACACGTCAGTCCCCACACTGTTTCTTTCCAAGATCACAATCTTCATATCCCGCTTCATTCCTTCACTCAATAAAATCATTCCGAAGGACTCTGAGTCCTTCTAACTGATTCTATCAAAGGGATACTGTAAATTCAAGCGACCGAAGATAATTTGCATGAGAATTCAGGCTGACTTCATCCGTGAATTGAAACTGCCGGATACCGGCTCAACCCGTAAGAAATTCCTTCAGAAGCGCCTCCAATTCCTCTTCTGACACAACGGTTGAAACAGCCTCCTTTTCCACATCACCGGTTTGTTCTTTATTTCCGATAGGCATCAACTTAACGCCACGCTGCTTTTTTCCACCAATCTCAGTATACTCCGAGTTACCGTAGAGCATTTCCAGATCCTTTCCCGTAACACGAATTCTGGGAGATAAATGATTCTCCAGATAATCCACCAGATTAATCTTCAGCATCCTTCTCTTTCCCTTGATGTCTGCTGCTGAGGACACTGAAAAATACAGATAAAGTCCGGTGAAACTCACAATATAGAAGGGTAAGATCTCCCCCAGGGTCTTGCCCGCCGCGATGCTCCTGCATACTCCAACACCCGAAAACACCACAGACAAGAGCATGAGCTGACCTGACATATGATACAAGGTCTCTACAGTAAATGGTCCCAGCGCCATTCTACAGAGAAACTTTTCCACAAAAACCGGAACATTGGCCACACCATTATTCAGCTCATAACAATTGGTAAACTTGACCTTACACTGCTTCAGTAGTTTGTTGTTGGTGGAAGCCATGTTATTGTCCGCCTCTTTTATCATGTGATCATAGAGAAATCCAAGGAGCATTTTTACCCCAATACTCAACAGAATACCCGCAAAGATACCTGCCGACAACCATTTCTGTTCTGTAAATACTTTCATCTTGCACCTCGCTTTTCCTAAACTGAAAAAGCCAGACCCGCGTCTGCGGATTTGGCTTTTGTACAAAATCATTATAATATAGACTTGTCCTCATTTACAGTCCTTTTACATCGACAAATCAAAAGACACTTCTGTCATATTCGACATAATGCAACGGCACATTTTCTTCCCTGAGTCCTTGCAGAATACTATGATATCTGCTAAAATACATTTTAATATATTCCTTAAGAAATCTTTTGGAAAGGGAGGTATCTTCCATGAAGTATAAGACACAGGGAACCTGTTCCCAGGAAATTAACATTGAATTGAAGGACGGGGTCATCGATTCCGTTTCCTTTGTGGGCGGCTGCAATGGCAATCTGCAGGGCATCTGCGCACTGGTAAAGGGGATGACTGCCGAGGCAGCCATCTCCAAATTAAAGGGCATCCGATGCGGCTTTAAGCCTACCTCCTGCCCCGACCAGCTGGCAAGAGCATTGGAGAGCATGCTATGAAGAAAATAGTGTTGACCGGCGGAGGCACCGCAGGACATGTCACGCCCAATATCGCTTTGCTTCCCTCCTTACAGGAAGCAGGCTATGAAATTACTTATGTGGGATCTTATGACGGAATCGAGAAGCGGCTGATTGCCGACTTTGACATCCCTTATGTAGGCATCTCAACGGGCAAATTCCGCAGATACCTGGATCCGAAGAACCTTACAGACCCCTTCAGAGTCATGAAGGGCTTTGTGCAGGCGAAGAAATTTTTGAAGGAATATCAGCCGGATGTACTGTTCTCCAAGGGAGGCTTTGTCAGTGTTCCCGTGGTTCGGGCGGCTGCCTCCCTGCACATCCCGTGTATCATTCACGAATCAGACATGACGCCGGGACTGGCAAACAAGCTCTGTATTCCCGTAGCCAAAAATGTGTGTTGTAACTTCCCGGAGACTCTGAAGCTTCTGCCGGAAAATAAGGCAGTGCTTACCGGTTCTCCCATCCGCGAGGAGCTATCCCGGGGCGACAGGCTTGCCGGACTGAATATGTGTGGCTTTACCGCCAACAAGCCCGTTATCATGGTCATCGGCGGCAGTCTCGGTGCTGCCAATGTGAATAAAGCCGTCCGTGAGGCTCTTCCCGGACTGTTGGAGGATTTCCAGGTGGTACATCTCTGCGGCAAAGACAAGATGGATAATCTGCTTCTGACGACACCCGGCTATAAACAGTTTGAATATATCAAAGCAGAACTCAAGGACCTGTTCGCCATGGCCGACCTGGTGATTTCCCGTGCCGGTGCCAATGCCATCTGTGAGCTCCTGGCTCTGAAAAAGCCAAACATTCTCATTCCCCTGCCTGCCGCAAGCAGCCGGGGAGATCAGTTGCTAAATGCTCAGTCCTTCGAAGCTCAGGGCTTCTCCATTGTGATCAATGAGGATGACCTGACCACAAACCTTCTGATAGACAAGGTACATGAACTCTATTTCAACAGACAGACCTACATGGAAACCATGAGCAACAGCACCCAGCTGGATTCCATCAAAACCATCATGAAACTGATTGAGGACATATGACACTTGTGTCATATGTCCTCTTTTCACATCAGCTCTTCATCATACACTGCTCTGCCGCCGCCAATGAACTTAGGTCTTGTCCTGGCGCAGACCACATGTCCGTCACCGATTTCCGTGGTGCGGATGCGTACCGGCACCGCAACATCTTTCAGATGCATTCCGATCAGGGTATCCCCGATATCCATCCCCAGCTGCGCCTTAATATGCTCCACCGCAACGGGATGTTCAAAGGCCTTGTATGCCGCCGTGGCAAAGGAACCGCCTGCCTTGGGCTGAGGTATCACGTTGACCGGCTCGTAGCCGTAGCGCAGCGCTGCCTCCTCCTCCAGAATAATGGCTCTGTTCAGATGCTCACAGCACTGCGCCGCAAGGTAAAGTCCTGCCTCCTGCACTGCCTGGTAAATGCCACCAAACACCACCTCTGCCAGCTCAGGACTGGAAAAGCTGCCGATTCCCGCACCGGCCACCTCGCTGGTGGAGCAGCCCACCACCAGAATCTCATTCTCCTTTGGCTGTGCAATCTCAATCAATTCCTTTGCTGCCCTGTATGCCTCTTCTCCGATAATTGTCATATCCTCTGTCATATTTTAATCCTCTTTATAAAATTTTGATGAATTTACAGCTATATCATTATCTTACGGATCGCAGTTCTTCTTGCATCATCTTTTGGAACTCTTCTTCCGTCACTTCCATCCCCCCTGTCCGCAGGAGCCAAAGATACAAAAAATTTATACTTCCCGAAAACTCCTGCTTTATGTTGTAATTTCGTGATTTTAAAGCATGAATTTTTCGAAAGAATATTGATATGCTCTGAATATCGAAGAAACCTGTATGCGAATCCTTCAGGTTCTGAAAAGAAAAATCTGCTTTGTGAGAACATCATATCATCTTCACATGACAGAATCAATATGTTTATTATTTTTGCTGAACTTGTCAGCAGATGCTATAGGGACATAAAACGCGCAATTACAATTGTAAAACATGCATAAATTGACTTTCCCGGGAAAAAATCACCATTATCGGGCAGACCCGCAAAAACCGGGTAGTGTCCGGGAAAGGCGAACACTACCATGACTCTATCCCGGAATTTACAGGAAAATATCACATATTTACATCATGCATTGCCCCTGCAAAGCAGCTTTGACCTCATCACCAGAGACCTGCTTCTGGGAGACACAAGGGCTTTCTTTCTGGGAGTCAACGGCTTCTGCAAAACGGAGATCCTGCAACAGATTTTTTCCGATCTCCAGAATCCTCTCTATATGAGGGACAGCAGCGTGAAGAATATTGAAACCTATGTCCGGTCAAAGCTGGGCTATGCCCAGGTCTCCCTCACCGATTCCCCGGAAGAGCTGATTCGTAATGTCCTCAGCGGTCCCTCTGCCCTTCTGATTGACGGCTTTGAACAGGCTGTCATCATTGATGTGCGCACTTATCCGGCTCGGAGCATTGGGGAGCCGGATCTGGAACGGGTGACCAGAGGCGCCCGAGACGGCTTTGTGGAAACCCTGCTTTTTAACGCCAACCTGATCAGACGCAGAATCCGCTCCCCCAGACTGATTTTTTCCATGCACAGTGTGGGAACGGAGAGCCACTCCGACGTAGCGGTTGCCTATCTGGATAACAAGGTAAACAGGGAACTGCTGCAAACCATCTGTCAAAAAATCGATTCTCTGGAGGTATCCTCCCTCACCATGGGAACCAAGAGCCTGGAGGAGCTTCTTTTACCCAAAAAATGGTGGAATCCCCTGCCCTCCATACAGGTCACCGAGCGGCCGGATGTAGCCTGCAGTTACCTGGCAGAGGGACACATTCTGATTCTGGTGGACAACTCTCCCGTGGTTATGATTCTCCCCTGTACCATTTTTCAGTTCACTCAGAGTCCGGAGGACTACTACAACAGCCCCTCCGTGGGCACCTACTTTCGCCTGGTACGCTTTTTCTGCGTGCCTGTAAGTCTTCTGCTCTTGCCCTTATTCCTGCTGCTTGGTGCCTACTATCCCGAACTCTCTGCCCGCTGGAATCTTCTCTCTTCAGAGCAGCTGGGACCCGTGCGACTTTTTGTCTATGTCCTGGCAGTGGAATTTATTCTGGACCTTTTCAAGTATTCCTCCTCCCTGAGCTCCGGAAAATTCTCCGGCTCCCTCTCAATTGTAGGCGGACTTCTCATAGGTGACATTGCTGTCAGTTTGAACTGGGCTTCTGTGGAGGTGCTTTTTTACGGAGCCGTAACCTTACTGGCTACCCTCTCTATCCCCGGAACGGAATTCAGCGAGGCCATGAGACTTTATCGCATTCTACTCATCATCGCCACGGGCTTCCTGGGGCTTCCCGGCTTCCTCATCAGTCTGGGGATAGTATTGCTCTCCATGATTACCACCCCCACCTTCGGCGGCTTCAGCTATTTCTGGCCCCTGGTTCCCTTCAACAGGAAAGCCCTCTGCAGGCTTCTTTTCCGCAGTCCAACGCCCAAGGCACAGCCTGTGAAAATGTGGGATCGGGGAAGAGTACATGGAGATGACAGACCCGGGACAGGCAACTGGCAGAGCGAGACGGGCAGCGGTGACCGTCAGCATGGAGCAGAGGGCAGCCATGACACCGGCGATGTGCAGAATAGAAAAAAATAATGCTCTGCTTCTGGTATTCCAATGTACAACGTGGTACACTTACTATGAAACCAAACAGACAACATTTTGTAACTACTCTCACAAAGGACCAATCAGCCATGAAAAAACAAATTCAAAACTACCTCAATGAAATCCTGTCTTTGCTTCAAAATACTGACACAAATGTCAACTGGAACGACGTGGCCGAAAAGCATTTAATCAAAATAGGCTTTTATCAGCATGAACGTTTGATTCACCTGATCGTAACCGTATTATTTGCGTTGTTGGAGGTCATCTGCGTGGTTGCCACAGTGATTAGTGGCTATATGGAAATGCTTCTGTTGTGCGGAACCATCATGATTCTGCTGATTCCATACATAGGGCATTATTATTTTCTTGAAAATTCGGTACAGAAGCTGTATCTGATTTATGATGAAATTATAAAAAAAGCTCGTAAACTTTCGTTTACAAGCCTTACAGAGCGATAGACGGGACTCGAACCCGCGATTTCCACCTTGGCAAGGTGGCGCTCTACCAACTGAGCCACTATCGCATATATATTAGCTGATTGACAACTACCTCAGCAACGAATATTATGTTATCATAGACTTCATCAAAATGCAAGTGTTTTTTTACAGGAGGAATAAAATGAAGAAAAAAACAAAGGTACTACTACTGATACTCAGCGCAATACTCTGTATTTCAGGTGTAATTATGCTTGTAATCGGATTTCAAAAAGCCGGCGCTGCAGATAACGCCATGGCGAATCTGAAAAACAACACCGCAAGCTCCGAAGCAGAGAAATCCAAAGAAAACAGCAAAGAATCCGAAGCACAGGAAAACAAGGATAAAGATAGCGTGTCCGTACCTTCCGACGGAAAAGATTCCGATAGTGGAGAAGATTCTGATGGCGGAGAAGATTCTGATAATGTGGCTGAGAGTGACAGCAATAAGGAATCCGAAGCCTCCAAGGACTCTGACAAAGACGACGATAAGGTCTCTGATAAAGATGCTGACGAGACTCCCGAAAAAGAAGAAATCAAGGATACCCTTTCCTCCGATCTGGCAGTACCCTCCCGCTGTGGTGCACTTTCCGTGAACGGCACACAGCTGGTAGACCAGAACGGCAATCCCGTACAGCTGAGAGGCATCAGTACCCACGGTCTGTCCTGGTTCCCCAACTTCGTAGACCAGAATGCATTCAGGCAGTTCCGTGAGGAGTGGAATGTCAATGTCATGCGTCTTGCCATGTATACCCACGAAAATGGCGGTTACTGCACCGATGGTAACAAGGAAAACCTGAAGAATATCATCTATCGCGGTGTACAGTATGCTACCGATAATGATATGTACGTGATTATCGACTGGCATGTACTGCAGGAGCAGAACCCTAACGTATATAAAGAAGAGGCCAAGAAGTTCTTCAGTGAAATGTCCGAAAAATATAAAGATTACAACAATGTTATCTACGAGATCTGCAACGAACCCAACGGTGGAGTCGGCTGGAGTGAAGTCAAATCCTATGCGGAAGAGATTATCCCCATCATCAGGGCAAATGACGAAAAAGCAATCATTCTTGTCGGTACCCCGAACTGGTCTCAGCGTGTAGACGAAGCAGCGAACGATCCTATCACAGGCTACGACAATATTATGTATACCCTGCATTTCTATGCAGCAACCCACAAGGATGATCTGCGGAATACCATGGTAAATGCAATCAATGCCGGTCTGCCGGTCTTCGTCAGCGAATATGGTATCTGTGATGCCAGTGGTAACGGCGGTCTGGACAAGGACTCCGCCCAGAAATGGGTTGATACCATGAATTCCTATGGCGTCAGCTATATCTGCTGGGCTCTGGCAAACAAGAACGAAAGTGCTGCCCTGATCAAGAGCTCCTGCTCCAAGACCAGCGGTTTTGATGACAACGACCTGAGTGAATCCGGCAAGTGGCTGTATCAGACCCTTACCGGCAATGCAGTCATCGGGAACAGCATCGGCAGCGGCGCTGGCAGTAGCTCAGGCAGCGGCGCTGGCGGTGGTGCCGGAAGCAGCTCGGGCGGCAGTACGGGAAGCAGTACCGGCAGCACAGAATCCTTCAACAGCAGCGGTCTGGAAGGAACCCTGACCCTGCAAAGCCAGTGGGAGGCAGACGGAAAGGTGAATTATCAGTACAATATGACCCTGACCAACAACAGCTCCTCCTCTGTATCCTCCTGGGCAATCGATATTCACTTTAGTGGAGACATCGGGTTCTCCAGCGGCTGGGGCGGTACCTACACCGTAAACGGCAACACCTTACATGTTATCTCCGAGGGCTACAACGGCTCCATTCCCGCAGGAGGTACACTTGGAGACCTGGGCTTCATCATAACCGGTCCCTCCGGTCTGAAGGTAGTGCCTTAACGCCTTGTCCTTGAACCCTTAAAAGCAGATGGTCTTTTGTGACGGAATTTAAAAAGAGCATTGGATGCAGCCTGATACCCGGAACGTATTTCCTTTTTATTCTCAGGCAGCAGACTCTCATTCCCATAGAGCACCCTCTCTGTCATAAAAGTAAGTGCTGAAATATCACACCCTATGGATTGGAAGAACATTGCCAGTTCATAGGGTGTCTTGCTTGCCGCCTCACTCACTCCGGAACGAACTGTCTTCTTCATGATACGATTGTATGCCAGTATCGCTCCTTTATCACTGCCGGTGTTCAAAAGTCTGATTCGGAAAGCCAATTCAATCAGGCAGGGGAATAACAGCTTAACAGCTGTCAATCCTACCGTACCCAGGATCACAAAGGCAATCACAACCCCGATCAGACCATAATCCATTTTCAGACCGGTAAAAAAGTTCCTCAAGGAAAACCCCTCGTTCATTGCTTCCACGCGACCTACCGTAGGCTCAAACACCTCCCAGCCCAGATTTGGAATATAGACCTCCGGATAAGCATGAGAGTTTTTGGTCTTAATCACATAGGTCAACGGTTTTTCACCGGCTTCCGGCACATATCCTTCTGCATAGCGAACGGTCAGTCCCACCGCGCGTGCCATCAGGGTAAAGGCGGTGGCATAATCCGAACAGCTTCCTCTTTTGCTGGTAAACAGAAAATACTCCGGACTTTTATCCCTCGGATAATACTCCAAATCATATACAAAGTCATTCGTCTGGAAGTACTCTATCAAGGCCAGAGCCTTCTCATAGTCATACTCCAGTCCTTCTGTAATAGTTTCTGCAAGTTCTGTTATCTCAGGAGAAATCATCTCTGTATTCTCCTCACAACGCTCCCGATAAACATCCGCATACTCCTGTTGTTCCAAAAGGATTTTTGCTACCTGAGCAAAAGAATCCTCCTGCTCCGATAAAATATCATTCAACTCCATCAGCATCATACGCTCTTGTTCCTGCGTAATCAGAAGACCTCCGTTCTTGATCCATGCATAGCGCAGAACATCGTCATTATACAGGCTCACTGTATACTCAAAATCGGTGGGATGCATGTTTTCGCTGTAAAAAGTGCCATGTTGCGTAATATGGTATCCGGTTCTGTCTCCTATCTCCGCTGACAGACACCCGGTCGGAACGATATAGTAATATGCGCCAAAATTTTCAGAAGCAATGTTCAGATATTCTTTGCTGCCCCCTTGCGGATCTAAGGAAGCAATTCCCTCCAAACCGTATTTTCCCAAGAAACCGGGCTCATATAATTCAGCCCTATTCAAAACGGCACACAGGTAAGACAGATTCCCATACCTGCTTATCGTTTCATATTCCTCAGGGGAGAGCGCGGACTCCGCATAGAAGCTGTCTGCGTACCATCGGTCTTTCTTAAAATCGTAATAGTCAAAATTCTGACGTTTCATATACACACTGCCGATGTCACTGTGTGCCACAGTGATCGTGTAGAGCTTACGGTTAGAAGACCCGGAACCGAACAGTCCACCCGCATCTCCGGAAAACTCGCTGAGTCTGGAGTAATCCTCTCCAATGGGTGAAGAAGTATCGCCGCCCAGAAATTTGTCCTCAAACACATCGTAATAGGGTGTCTCTGTGTTTTTGGGAATCAGTGATGTCAGCAAAAAGGTCAGCAAAATGAACGAAACTGCCGCAATCACCTTATTGGAATAATACAGATTCCTTCCCTTTCGGAAGAAATTCTTTCTATGCGAAATAAAGATTGCCATGTTTAGCAACACTGTCAGTACCAGCCAGACATTGTCCATATCGCTCATTACCTTCAGATACAGAACGGCAGGAACAAGACTAGCCATCAACAAGAAGAACATTCGATACAGAACAACGGAAAAATAATAGATAACCACACTGAAAAAGGTGGTAAAAAAGAGGTACATAGCCCACATGTAATAGGCTCCCTCTGCCTCACTGCCCCTGGTCAGCAGCCATTCATTAAATGTCAAACCGTACAGGGAATAGGCCGACATAGTAAAGGTACTGTACAACCTGAAGCACAGCAGCAGAGCTAATCCAATCAGAATACCACCGACAATCCTGTGTTTCTCGGTAAAATAGCACAGCAGCTGAAAAGCCGTCGCTGTAATCACTGTGAGAAAACCGATGACTCTTCCCAATCCGGTGGAAAAGCAGTCAAAAATCGCATATTGGGAGAAACAGAGTACCAGGGTCAAGGCCAGGGAAAGGAAATGCGTCATATATTTTTTCATAGCATCCTCCCTTTCCCGTCAAAGGCTGAATAGACGATGATATTTTGGAAGGGAATCTCTGTATGGCGACATGTGGTGCAGATGAAGGCTGCACCCTTTTCCGGTATTGCGGTAAAGGGAAATCTCTCCTCACATTCACGGCAGAACGCAAAGGAAGCCAATTCCTGCTGAAGCAGACTGATCTGTCCCGGATGCTCTACAGACACACTCTCCCAGCCCTCTGTCCTTTTGTAATAGTACACAACCTTTAAATTATGGGAAAGCAAGGTCATCGCCACTCCCAGGGATGTTTCCACCGCATTCTGTCTGACCAATGCGGGTAATTCCGAAGGTGCAGAGTCCGGGTACAGATTTTTGGGAAGCCACGCAAGCTCCTTCTCTGTATTGTGTTCCACAGGATCCAACACCAGCATGACTGAAGAGGAGGCCATTTCATCGTCAAGACGCACGTATAATTTATCGCGTTTTGCGGACAGCTTCCAATTCACACGTTTCAAGGGATCTCCGGGCGCATATTCTCTGTGCTCATATCCCGGAAAGCCACCCATTACATTGGTCACTGCCTCGACAGTCTCATCGCTGTCTCCCGTCGTTGTGGACAGAACATAGGTCTGGCGGATATAGTCCTCATCTCCGGAAATGTCCGCAACATCGGGTATAATGGCAAGCTTCTGAGATATTCCGGAAGAAATCCGCAGCTTAAATATACCCAGATAATCCGTCAAATAGATTCTCCCCACTCCCACCATGCCGGCTCCGCAGATTTTGGCCGTCACCGGAATGCTGACAGAGACAGATGAAAATGGCATGATTGCCACCTCATAGGCTAAACTCTCGTATATAACGCAGGGATTCTCCAAAATCTCAATGACTATCCCCGGCGTGGGAAAGGGAAAACGGTTGCTCAGAGACAGGGATAATCTCAGCCTTTCCTTTTTCGCCGCGACAGGCTTGGAAAGCTGCATTTCCACAGCAATCATAGGTCTCATCAACAAGATCAGCAGGAAGGAAAGAAGGGGGGACAGGAGCAATAGCAAAAGCAAAAAAATCCCAACACGCCAGCTGCAGAACAGCGCAAACAGAAAAGAAAGGGCAATGGTCAGGAAATAGCTGAGCAGATTTTCCAAGACACTGTCTTTCTTTTTAGCGGACTTAATATATGATTTGGGAGATTCTGTCTTCTTTGCCATCATGATCTTTCCTAGCATAAAATGATAATGAACGTATATTATTTCCTGTCTTGATCAGGATTCTGTTAATCCTGTTTATACCGTCGGAACAGCAACAGTATCCAAAATCTGACGCAATGCATTTTCCGGTGTCTCCATCATGGTTTTCCCCTTGGGAGAGAGCATCAGTCTGTGTGCCAGCACATAGGGTGCCAGAGCCTTCACATCGTCCGGCAGCACATAGCTGCGTCCGTTTAACAGCGCATAAGCCTTGCACGCCTTGTAGAGGGCAAGACTGGCTCTGGGACTAGCGCCCAGCCGGATAAATTCGGAATTGCGTGTTTCCTCTGCAATTCTCACAATATACTCTGCGATACGTTCATCACAGCGTATCTGCAGAACCTGTTCTTTCAGCTCTTCCACATCCTCACAGGAAATCACGGGCATCAGATTCTCGGGAACCGCATGTACATCTCTGTTCAGAATGGCAAGCTCGTCCTCCTTAGCGGGATAGCCCATGCTTATTTTCAGGAGAAATCTGTCCATCTGTGCCTCGGGAAGGTGATAGGTACCGTAGGTTTCCACCGGATTCTGGGTAGCCAGAACCATAAACGGCTTGGGAAGCTGATAGGTGACACCTTCCATGGTCATATGCCCCTCCTCCATGATTTCCAGCAGGGCGGACTGGGTTTTCGGGGAGGCTCTGTTGATTTCATCTGCCAGAAGAAAGTTGCAGAACACGGCACCGGGACGGAATTCCGACTCCCGGGTGGTGGGGTTTATCATGACAAAGCCCGTGATATCAGAGGGCATGACATCCGGCGTCAGCTGCAGCCGGTTAAACTTTCCCTGACAGGAATGAGCGACCGAGGAAACCATCTGGGTCTTGCCCACCCCCGGCACATCCTCTATCAACACATGCCCTCCTGTCAGCATCGCCACCAGCAGAAGCTCAATGGACTGTCTCTTACCAATAATAACTTTCTCTACGTTTTCAATGACTGCTGCCATCTTCTCGTTTATGACACTGTCCCGGGATATACTTGCTTTCTCCATCCACACACTCTCCATCTTCAATATTGCACCTTTCTATGGTAATCATTTCCTTATTTGCCAAGAAATACAATCTAATGCTTATTATACCTTACTTTTTAAGTTAATAATATACTTTAATAAAAAAATAATTGACATGGATCATACAAAGTGATATGATTTTGATATCAAATAAAATCACACCTACTTCAAGTAGGTCTTTGGCGCAAAATAATTGCGCAGAAAAGAGGGGCAAAATGAACGAAAAGATTTATGTAACCAGAAAAAACGGTATGTCGGCACTGTTTTTAACCTTAATTATCTACATAGGATACACGGCATTAACTATTTTTGCCGGTATGCGCATTCACAAGGGCAGCTGGGTTGATATCGCCCTGTTGGTTGTGGGAATCATAGGATTGTGTATTGGCTGGATTCCCTTTCTCGGTCTGAAGGTCCTGAAGCCCCAGGAAGCCCTGGTGCTGACGCTCTTTGGTAATTACAAGGGAACCATCCGGGAAGCAGGCTTCTACTATGTGAATCCCTTCTGTACCGCAGTGAATCCCGCCGCAGCAACCAGGCTGGCCCAGAGCGGGGATGCAGCCGGAGGAATCCAGTCCTCCCTCCATGCAACAATACAGTCCACTAACGACCTATCCGTTTCCATCGGAAGCAGCATAAGCAAAAAGATTTCCCTGAAGGCAATGACCTTAAACAACGGCAGACAAAAGATTAACGACTGCCTGGGCAACCCCGTGGAAATCGGTATTGCAGTGATCTGGCGTGTGACGGACACCGCCAAGGCTGTCTTCAATGTGGACAACTACAAGGAGTACCTGTCCCTGCAGTGTGATTCCGCCCTGCGTAACATTGTCCGCATCTATCCCTACGATGTGGCTACCAATGTTGATACCACCGGCGACGGTCAGGCAGATGAAGGCAGCCTGAGAGGCTCCGCTGAGGTAGTTGCAGAGCGTATCAAGCAGGAGATCCAGAGCAAGGTTGAGGATGCAGGTCTTGAGATTATCGAGGCGAGAATCACCTACCTGGCCTATGCTCCCGAAATCGCTTCCGTCATGCTGCAGCGCCAGCAGGCTTCCGCCATCATCGATGCCCGGAAGATGATTGTGGACGGTGCTGTAGGTATGGTGGAAATGGCTCTGGAGCGATTGAATGAAACGCAGCTGGTAAACCTTGATGAGGAGAGAAAGGCCGCCATGGTATCCAATCTTCTGGTAGTGCTCTGTGGCAACCACGACGCTCAACCCATCGTAAATGCAGGGAGTTTATATTAATGGCTGAAAAGAAACAGATTCCTCTTCGACTGTCGGAAAAACTTTACAATGACATTGCTGCCTGGGCGGAGGATGACTTCCGCTCAGTCAACGGGCAGATTGAATATCTCCTGACCGAGTGTGTCCGGCAGCGAAAAAAAGATGGGAAATATGTATCGGAGACGATTGATGTCCCGCCGGAACTGGATATATAATTTTAGAAAACGGAGGAACTACCATGGAAGCAATCAAGACAGAAGGTCTTACGAAATGCTACGGCAAAAACCGTGGTATCACAAACCTGAACCTCTCCGTAAATGAAGGAGAATTCTTCGGTTTTATCGGTCCCAACGGTGCCGGTAAAAGTACCACCATCCGTACTCTTCTGGGACTGATTAACGCCACCGAGGGAACCGCCCGGGTACTGGGGCAGACCATTGGAACAGGCAAGCCGGAAATACTCTCACGTATCGGCTACATGCCTTCGGAGGCTATGTTTTACAACGGCATGCGGGTGCGGGACTGCCTGCGCTTCTCTGCCGATTTACGTAAAAAGGACTGCCGGGAGGAGGCTGAAAGGCTCTGTCAGAGGCTGGAGCTGGATACCACCCGTAAGGTCAGTGAGCTGTCCCTGGGCAACCGCAAGAAGGTATCCATCGTCTGTGCCCTGCAGCACAAGCCGGATCTCTACATACTGGATGAGCCCACCAGCGGTCTGGATCCCTTGATTCAAAAAGAATTTTTCTCCCTGCTTCAGGAGCGCAACAAGGAAGGAGCAACCGTCTTTTTCTCCTCCCATGTGCTGTCCGAGGTGCAGAATTATTGTGGCAGAGCCGCAGTAATCAAAGAGGGCAGACTGATTGCCTGTGATAAAATCGAGAACCTGCGCAACACTTCCGCCAAGCGGGTATCGCTGCGCTTTCTCCCCGGGTCTCCGGAGATTCCCCAGCCTTCCGCAGAGAATCTCCTGCAGGCAGGCGGCTTCTCGCCAAAGGACATTGCCGATATACGGAAGACAGATGATTCCTTATCCTTCCTCTACAACGGGGAGGTCAATACCCTGCTGAAATATCTGGCTTCCCTTTCTCTGGCTGATATCAACATAGATGAGCCGGATCTGGAGGAAGTCTTCCTCCACTATTACGAGAAAGGAGATGATACACAATGACACTGATGAAGCATGAAATGAAGCTGGGCAGAACCGCCCTGATTATCTGGACACTGGCGATTGGTCTGATGCTTGCAGTCTGCGTCCTGATTTATCCGGAAATGAAAAGTGAAATGGACAGCATGACTGCCATGTTTTCTTCTATGGGTGCCTTCACTGCCGCCTTCGGCATGGATCGCATCAATTTCGGCGAATTTACCGGTTTTTACAGCGTGGAATGCGGCAATATCATCGGTCTTGGGGGTGCTTTCTTTGCAGCATTACTGGGAATCTCCGCACTGGCGAAGGAGGAAAAGGATCATACCGCCGAATTCCTGCTGACCCATCCCCTGAAGCGCCGGGATGTTGTCACCGGCAAGCTCTGTTCCATCCTTGCACAGATTCTGCTTCTGAATCTTATGGTATTCCTGCTGGTGGTTGCCTCTGTTTTAGCCATCGGTGAGAAGATTGACTGGACTCCGTTGTTTTTACTCCATCTGTCCAACGCCATCCTGCAGCTTGAGACAGCACTCATCTGTTTCGGCATCTCTGCCTTCCTGAAAAGAGGCAGTCTCGGGATAGGCATGGGCGTAGCCATGATATTCTATTTCCTGAATCTGGTGGCAAACATTACCGACAGCCTGGAATTCTTAAAGTACTTCACGCCCTTCTCTTACACCGAGGGCGCTGACATTCTGGCTGACAATCACCTGAACGCTCCCTTTCTGACAATCGGTATCATTTGTACATTAATCGGTGGCATCGCTGCCTATGTAAAATACTGCAGGAAGGATATTGCCTAGTCCTGCGCAACGCCACAAAACATCGTGAAAAGTCAGGCATTGCACAATACAAATTTGAAAAGCGTCAAAAAAGCGGAACTGATCGTAAGTGCGAACAGTTCCGCTTCTTTATTGTAGTAGTTCTATCCTTACGCACTCAAATACATTTTCAATCTGCTATCTATCACATCCAACACCTCGTCCGGAGACTTATTCCTCGCTCCGTATCCGCACAATAAAGTACCGCCAAAATCAAAGCCGGGGGGACGCTCCCGGGCAGAAGGAACATCCCTGTACCATCAATTTCCTTCGTCCAGATAAAGCTGGACGCGTCTGTTGATGGTCTCCGCCGTGATTCCGGGCGACTTCTTCTCCGTATGGTATAACAGAGTTGACAAGAAACTATTAACCACCATCCAAGAAGGGAGTTATTCTGATACTTATGACACCATATAAACAGCTTTCTTTGGCAGATATTTTTTTCAGATTGCCAGGAAAAATCTGAAACTGACAAACCTGCGTTTCTTTCTCAACTAGAAACCCATATTGATTTTGAATATTCTATTTTCTCTCATCCAGATACAGCTGCACCCTGCTGTTCAGAATCCCGGCCACCTCCTCGGCAGTCTTCTGCCCTGCAAAATAGGGCATCAGTTCTTCTGATATCATGCCCTGAATCTCCCTGGCATACCGGTTTCCGGACACAGCCTGCTCCAGCATTGTATTGAGCTGTGCCACCTGTTCCGCGGTCAGGCTCTCCGTGTCGTAAGACACCCCCCTCTCGTCAGAAATATAATGTTTCTTTTCTTCTCCGCTTATATTACACCGATATGCAATCAGCTTTTGGAAAGCGTCAAGATGGACAGGCAGATAGGGAGAATAACCAACTGTACCATCCTTGGACATGGTGTAATTTAGTACATATCTGCTCTGCTCCTCCTCAGACATCAAAAACTGTAAAAAGGCAATCGCTCCCTCCTTGTTGGAAGATTGTTGATTGACATACAAATAACGCGGAATCACATAAATCCCGTTGCCTTCCGTCCTCGGGTACCCCAAGATTGCCGGTTTCCCTGCGAAGCAGGCGTACAGGGCAAGCAGCTCATCCGGGTCATACATCTCCGAATCCGTTGCTAACGCTCTTTTGTCTGCAAGCATATCTCCTTCCGTTCCCCTCTGATGCTTTCCCTTGTTCTTATCCCCGTATCTTTTGGCAAAGGCCAACAGCTTCAGAAAGGGCTCCTCCGTCAGATGGCTCTCGCCCCTTTCCCAGTCAATATAGGCGGTATTGTCATTGTCATACAGCCCGTACCACAGAACGATATCAACCCCGTCATAATCATAGTGCAGGATTTCCGCTCCGGATTTTTCCACTGCCTCCATAAGTCCGGGGAGTGTCCATGAAGCCCTGTCACCGGCGAAATCACGGGAATAGGTGGCATAATCCATCCGAAAATCATAGGGCATTCCATAGAGCTCCCCGTTCAGTCTGCCTCCCTCAAGTGCTGCCTGAAGATACCTGTCTTCCTCCCCAAGCACACCCTCAAGGCTGGCAAAATATCCGTTCCTGAGATAGCCTGACATGTCCATAATCAGCTCATCGGATATGAGATCCGGACCTCTTCCCGCGCTGATTTCCATCCGGATTTTCCTGTCATATTCCACCCATTCCTCACCGTCTTCCCTCAATATGGCAGTAATATGATACTTATCATTCTGCCGGTTAAAGCGGCTGATGGATTTCTGCATTGCATCATGCCTTCCCCCGAATGCAATCACAATTTCCTGTTTATCCGTTTTGTACGCTTCGGGATCCTCCACCAGGTTCACCAGACAGTACTGATTGTCCAGTTTCCCCAGCATCATGATACTTCCATCCTCCTGCACCTCTATCTGATGCACCTCCTGCCAGGGATAATCACACAATCCGAAATCACAGACTGACCGCATCTCCTTCTCATCAGCAAGCCACAGCTTTGACTGTCCTGCTACATAGAATTTGCCATCCGTCCTCCTATCCGCACAGGCATCATATATAACCCTGCCTTCTGTATCCGGTATTACCTTTTCCCCTGACAGGTCATATATTCCAAAGCCCTTATCATAGCTGTCGCCATACCAGTATTCCTTTTCACCCGAATCCCCTGAAATAATGCCATGTACACGTACTGACATCTCCAGCTTCCAGGACGGTTCCATGCTACTGCTCAGGCAGATCAGCTCTCTGCCCCCCTCTTCATAGGCGTATACATTTCCCGCATCACTGACAGCAAATCTGCATGACTCCAGCTCCTTGGGGATCTCTCCCAATACCTCTATTACCTCCCCGGCTTCATCACAGCTTGCCCAATACCGGGAACGGGACTCTCCAGTCTCTTCCAGCAAAACGCAAAACGCCATCTTCCCCTGATAAAAATAATGATCTCTGATAAAATATTCCTTCTCACCATCAGAATAATACAGTGGCACAGCCGTTATCGTCCAGCTCTCATAAGGTGCCTCCAGCTTCTGTATATAGTTTCCCTGACAGGTATGATCACTCTTATCGTAGACAGCTGCCTCACGGTACACAGCTCCGTCTATCAGCTGAAATTCATCCTGGTACACTCCGGTCTGCATCTTCTGGCCTTCTTTTACTATCTCTTTCATACCCAGATCCGGGTCCGGCCAGTTCAGCTCCTGAATTCTCATGATTCCTCTGAGTGCTTTCTGTTCCTCGGTCTCGGCAATCCCCGGGATGGAAGAAACCGCAGACCCTTCCGACGACGGCTGTGGTTCTTTCCCACAGCCGCTGAAAGTGAATACCAAAAGCATGAAAATTATAGATAAAAAGTAATGGTAATGCTTTGTCTTTTTCATATAATCCCGTCACCTTAGCTTCCACAATGCTCTGAGTGCTCAGTTACAGTCCATTGGTCCCTGTATTCTGTGTTCCCACAAGCGCATTTATATACTTTCCTATAAGTATAATATGTTATATGACAAGACTTTGTCACCATAGTATTACCTTCGTAAACATAATATGGGTGACTTCCTCCATCCCATGAACTGTACAATTCGTTACCCATGTAAGAAAACGCACAAGTATGAACGTCCGCACTCGACGTAATAGAAGTTCCTATCACCATTACACATAACAATACCACAGCCCCTAATCTTCTGAAATTTTTCTTCATTTGCAATTCCTCCTTCCTTCACAACCATTTACTCAGTACAATAAGGCCAGGACACCACATTAATTGCCTTTTGTGCAGTTTTCCTGCCTTTCCCTACCGGAAAAGATTTAAAATACTTAATCCGATAGTACCTCAATGTAAAAGAAGTTTATTCTTTTACATTCTTGCATTTACGCATCTGCTTTACTACTTCAGGGTGACAGTTAATCCATGGTCAGGTTGTTGTCCTTACTCATTGGCATCTCCCCATAATTATACCGGTAGTTTTCACCGCCAAAATCAAAGCCGGGGGGACGCTCCCCAGACAGAGGGAACATCCCTGTACCATCAATTTCCTTCGTCCAGATAAAGCTGGACGCGTCTGTTGATGGTCTCCGCCGTGATTCCGGGCGACTTCTTCTCCGTATACATAGCATTCAGTTCCTCTGAAATAATACTGATAATCCGGGCATAAGCAGGAGGTTCCGCCACACAGCTCTCCAGAAAGACCTTTGCACGGTCCAGCGCCGTAGTGCCGTCCCGGAATACCGGCACCTCATACCTGGCATTTCCCATGAACAGGAGCCTGCCGTCTTCCTTTTCTACAATATAATCTTCCGGAGACAGTCTCCTGACGCTCATACCCATCGTCCCGTTTTTCAACTGCAATTCCCTGCCAAGCAATATTTCAAGGAAATCGGTTACAGTATCCTTCCGGGCCGTGTTCACATTCACAACCAACACACCGCCGTCCGGCACCAGATAACTTCCGCAGGAACCCTCCGTGGGGTATCCGGTGATTCTGCCGCCTTCCTTTTCCATGTGCGCAAAAAAATCGAGGAAATCGGAAGCAGACGTAAAATATCCCCACATTATGCTCTTTCCGCCATCCAGCCATTCCTCTGTCTCGGAAGAGACCTTGCTCCTATCCGTGGCGGTAAGCTCCAGCAGCCGAATGAATCTCTCATCATCAAAATGGCTGCTTCTGTTCTCCCAGTCAATCAGGAAGGAATCTCCCAGACTGTCGCCTGTCAGATTCACCACCGTGAGAGACGGCGGCAAATAATCGCCGCTCATGACAAGCGGAGAGCGCAGCGCCCCTGTCAGCTTTCCTTCCTCCATAAGACCGATGATATCCTCCAGCTGCCAGGTGTCCCGGCTCCAGGTTTCCCCGGACACCACCAGTGTTTTCGCCTTGATTGCCGCAGGCAGCCCATAAAGCCTCCCGTCGACAGTACCAAGCTCCAGGGCTCCCGGCAGAAGCTCCTCCTTCAGTTCCTGCGGCAGCAGTTCCCCTATGTCCATCAGCAGTCCCTTTTCCTCCAGCACATACATATCCTCCATGCTGACAAAGAGAAAATCCGGTCCCTTTCCCTGGGATAGCTCAGCCATAATTCTGTCCCGGGCTTCCTGCGCCGACGCATTCTCATACCGGTAGCTGACACCCGGCTTCTCCATGGAGGTCTGTGCAGCACATTTTTCCACCAGCTCTCCCGAGCCTGTAAGATCCGCCACCCGGACGTCTTCCTTCTCCGCAGGCTTCTGCCCCGTCAGTTCGGTAAGCCATTCCTCCGGCTTCTGCCTGCTGTATTTTGTGAGTCGCAGATGCTCCATACTATCAGTTACAATGCAGGATAGTTTTTTACCCATTTCAACACCCCTTTACCTTCTATCGTAACTGATTTATTTGAATTTTCAATATATGTGGCACGGATTGCGCTTATCAGGCACGATTTGCATTTTCAGGTATCACTATTGTTACCAAAAAAGAATCATCCTCCTCTGTTAATACAAAAATACCCTCCATTTTCTCTACCAGTTTTTTACGCTTTTAATGCCCTTTCCATGATCGATTTTATCTTGTTTTACTGTTTGTAATAATTCCCTTTATGTCTGGTCATTTCCACTCTGATCCGGCGATTGTCTTCTCCAATACAGCCGCTAAAGCCAAAGGGACGCTCCTTGGACAAAAGGAACGTCCCCGCTGTCACTTATCCTCAAATAGTAATTCCATACTTACTCTTTCTCCCCCAGATATATCCGCATCCTGCTTTCTATGATATCCAGCACCTCATCCAGAGACTTCTGCCCGCTGTAATAAGCCTCCACCTCTTCGCTGACTATCAGCCATGCATCATAATCAACTCCCATATACAATGTTTTGCTACCTGGGAGCCAAGTTTCAATCATCTCAAGATATCTCTCCTTTTTCATAGGTGTTTCTACATCAATTTCTCTATACCTTCTTTCCACATATTCAAAATCTGCTTCTATTTTTTCTTCAAATGCTACTCTTGATATAGGAAACCCATCGGATGACTCGCTGGTACGTTTTATTTGACGCTCCTCGCTCAAAAGAAAACTAATAAATTCCCAAGCTCCTTCTTTTTTCTCAGAAGCATTATTAATACTGACAGCCCCACAGTATAGTATGCCACCCGGTACCACTTCTGTATCTACTCCAAGAGCACCATAAGACATTTCCGTTCCAACAATAGCACTAAGCCGATTCATGGATAATTCCAAAAAAAGAGCATCCTTACCCAGTTTTAGCCCTACTTCCCCTCCAAGACCTCCCTTGTCACTATAGGTTTCAGCTAGAAGAATTCCTTCCTTCAACTCCTGTCTATTGGTCAAATCCATTCCAAAATAACAATACAAATACCATAAAGTATCCATCGCGTTTCTGGCCATCAAGGTTGTAGCTCCGGTTTCCTTCATGAGACAGGGCAAATCTTCAAATTGTATTTTTTTATTTCCCACATCCTCCTTTTTCCCCAAAAGTACAGAAATCCCGAAGGATGGAAAAATTCCATAAATCTTTCCATCCTTTTCATATGCATGCAATACTTCACCAATATAATCCTCTTCGTTTAAATCACGCTGGATATAAGGTCTCAAATCCTCCAATACACCCTTTTCGATATAATCTCGGACACGCATGTCATTTCCTATAAACAACAAATCCTCACCTCTTCCGGTCATCACTTTCATGGCCCGATTAGTAAAATAATCCTCATATTCCACGGAGGGATTAGTAACTACCTCAATTCGATATTTGGCGTTAATCTCATTAAAAGCATTCACCTCCAACATCATCTCGGGAACTGCCGACCACATCCCAAAGGTAATGACCTCACGTTTATCATTTGGATCAGCCGTCGTTACAATAACCTCCCCTTGATCAGCATTGATAATTTCATCAGACACCTTCTCACTTCCGCATCCACACAACAAACAGGCAAGCAAAACAGCCACTAAATTCTTAACTACTCTTTTCATACACATTACTCCTCCCATAATATCTAGTATTGGTATATTTTACCGCCAAGATGATCCAACATATATATTTTCTCATTCAAAACATGAAAATCAGCATCCTTTAGTATAATTGCCTTTTCATTAAGACAAACATTCTCTTTCATTAATAGGTCATACTTCCATAATCCGCTATACAAACTTCCCGTATAATATAAACAATGCTCCTTATAGACCATAGCAAACAAGTAACCCATATTTTTCATTGTTTGTAAAACTTCTATTTCTCCATTCTTTATAATATACCTAATAAGTTTGTAGTCTCCCTGTTGATAACAATATATCAGTAGACCCTCCTCATCTTGTGTAATACATATCGGATTATCTATTTCTATTCGTCTCATTTCCCCAGATTCGGAATTAATCACATATAGCTGTTCTCCAAAATCCAAATATCCACCTTCGCCTGTACTAGATCCTATAATTTCTGATTCAAAAGGATTTTCTGGTACAATCAGCGCATAGATATCCGTTCCTATCCCAATCATATTTTTTATTTCAAACAACTGTAAATTCGGCACAAGTACATCAATTATCTCAAACTTCAAGTTAAGAACTTCTAGTTGCTTTTTTTCTCTGTTATAAGAATATAGAACTTTCCGTCCTATATCATAGTAAATACCTTCGTATGTGTCTTCTGTGATTTTTTCCCTAACAGGTTGCATATCTTCGTAATAACAAAATCTATATAATCCATTCTCCGTATTCTCTATGGTATATATTTGCTTTTTGTCTATTGGAATATATTGATTTATCCAGAATCCGTCGCTTTTTGTCTCCAAATAATTATTTGAGTTTTCATGTTTTTTTATCTGATTGGAACAACCAAACATCGTAATCATGCAAAAAATTGCACACATCACCATCCATGATTTGCTGTATTTTTTTCCCATTACCAACATACCTCAATGTATCTCCACAATGAGCCAGCCACTCTCAAGTCTCATTTTGTGCGAGGCATAATATTATTTACTATGCCACGCACCATAACCTGATTACTTTTATATCATTCATTCCCGCAGTATATTACAAACCATTTTACCAACAATCTATCCTATCAAACCATGGATATTAATATGTACCATAACAATTCTTTATATAAGTTGGACAAGTATGAATCTCTGTACACTGAAATCCTGGGCCTGCCCCCAAAAATGCTCCACAAGAACTACAATATTTCTTATGACTGTAGATGTAATAAGTAACCGTGCATACATAATTATGCGTTCCATTTGATGTATGAAGAACCACATCATCTTGCAATTTATAATGAATATTACTGCAGGGTGATTTGTCTATTGGGTTATAATGCTCGGCATGTGCCGTAATTCCGGTACCTGCAAACATAAGTACGCACATAAATATAGCTAATATTCTCTTCATAATGATTTCCTCCGTTTGTATTATTTTCTCTGCCGGAATGAATAATCTCGGAACCACACCTATAATGCAGGCTAAATCAGCACTGCATTATAGGTATCATAGATTTAGGTAGTTTTCCTGCCTTTCCCTACCGGAAAAGATTTAAAATACTTAATCCGATAGTACCTCCATGTAAAAGAAGTTTATTCTTTTACATTCTTGCATTCACGCATCCGTTTTACTGCTTCAGGTTCTTTCGGCTGATAGTTAATCCACGGACAGATTGTTGTCACATTGATTTAACCATCGTCCTGCCTATCTTGACAATAGCCTTCTCACCTAATGACCTTAACTTGCTCTCTGACATTTTCTCCTTTTCTACCCTCCGTTACTTCCTCAAAAGCTTTTTTCTTGCATCTTTTGATAGCTTTGCTTCATAACAATAGGGCCAGGACACCACATCAACTGCCTTCTGTGCAGTTGTCCTGCCTAATGCTACAATTTCCTTATCCGTCCGCTTCATTTTTCCATCTCCCCTCTGTTTTTTCTCTGCCGGAATGAATAACCTCGGAACCATACCTATAATGCAGGCTAAATCAGCAATTCCGGAAAGCATAATCGGGATTATGCCTCCCTACACGAACAATTACTCGCTTTTTGTTTTGGGACGTTTGGGTTGATGCAAAATTTGAGTACAATGCGGCGGCCATTCTGCTACATATTTTTTATTGCTTTCCTCCACAAGCTTAGCCGCAGTCAATAGAACCTTCTTCTTCAGTACATCTTTCTTCATACTTTTCCTCCTTTATTTTGGCAATTAATAATAGTACCGCATTTAAAAAGACTGCAAATGTTGTAAAGACTACCAATGCACTTTGTTCAGTGACAGTCCATATAACAAAGATGATAATGACCTCAAGCAAAACATTTCGTCTGGCTAATTTTTTATTTTCTTCCTGTTCTCTCCGGGACCATCCCATCCCAGGATGGTCTACCGAACCAATTACCCAGAGAACTACTCCTCCAACCAACAGAAGAAACAAACAATATTTCATATTTTCAAGCAGAAAAGGACTGATAAAAGTCATGAAAAATAAATAGATTGCACAAGATGATGATAGACATCCTACGTATGTATTCGCATGCAGACCGCCACATCTTTTTTTAATATTGGAAAAAAACAGCATGAATAATAACGTTGGAATAAATTGATGTAAAAACAGTCCCATCAAAAGGAATACAACCGAACTGATGGCTGTTTCAATAAAACATGTGAAGCTATAAATATACTCTTCCTGCTTGTTTGCAGTCAGAAATCCATTACTGATAAGTTCGTTCACTATTTTTTCCACTAAACGTTCCAGCATCATCCGCTCCTTATCCTAACAATAATAAATTCACGGATGCATTTCAACAAAATAGCAGATTTGGAACTTTTCCGACAGAATTGGAACTCAAAATATAATTGTTACTGTAAACTCAGTTTCATCGTAATCAACCAGCATTCGACCATGATGTCTCTCCACCACTTCTCTGATATTCTTCATACCTATACCATGCTCTTCCGGCATATCAGTCTTCGTAGTAAGCAATGTATCACCACGCTGTATGGGTTCCACTTTTATGTTATTTTTTACTGATATAAGAGTTTGACCATTTTCAATCACGAATTTCATCTTGATTACTTTGTTCTCACAATGCTCACTAGCTTCTATGGCATTATTTAACAGGTTGGCAAGAATTGTCACAATCTCTAAATCCGACAAAGTAAGCATTGATAAATCATTGACTTTTAATACAAAAACAATGCCTTTTTCAACCGCTTCCCGGTACTTGGTATTTATAACTGCATTGACAATAATATGATTGGTATCCACCATATCAGCCTTCACTACCAGTTCTTTGTTGACTTTCTCATAATATTCTCTCAATTCCTGTGTACTACCCTGATGTAGCAATTCTCCTATACAGGCAAGATGATTCTTAAATTCATGCGTCAATTTTCTTTGATTATCCAGATTTGCAGAGAGGGAATAGTACATCTCCATCTCCCCCTTGGCTTTCTCCGCCAAAACCCTGTTTTCTCTTATGATCCTCTCTCTTTTGAAAACACTTTCCATCAGAGCAAAAACGGTAATATTCATTACCGCCATTCCAACAGCAATATAGAGAAGTGTGTCATCCTGTACTTCATTACCCAGAACATCAAATTTCAAGATCATGCCAACAATCGACAAAATGGTTATAACAGGTATAACAAGCAGTACCAGCCACTCAGTCTCTGTCAGCATATCATCTGTTTGTTTCTGACAAATTCTCCTAATAATCATGATACTGAATAGTAAAATGACTTTGCTGATAATTGTGACCATGCTTGAAACACCTATGCTCGCCATCTGCTCACTCTGTATCTGCGGAAATAGCTTCCACAGAAATAAAATCACGGTATAATCACACACAATTCCTATTCCTTGATACAGAACTGTCAATACCAGCGCCTTTGGTATTTTTACTTCAAATAATAGAGCCATTGCAATGGTAATAAGCAGAATTACCGCTATTATTTTTATCAACAGGACATGGTATAGAAGATAGATACATAGATATTCTGTCAAAATAAGCCCCAGGAATATCCCTTTCGTTATCACTGTATTTTTATATCTTCTTGCGACGTATCTGTTCAGAACCCCGTTAGTTGAAAATGATATCCGGGTTTCCGTTCAGTGCTTCTCGGATAGCCGTGAATGCATTGATTCCATGCTTGCGGGCTGATCCGATGTAACTCATGATTGTAAGATATTCCTGTGCGCCTTCTTCACTTCGGAAGCATCCTGAGACCTTGGTCTTTACTTTTACCATTCTCAGATCGCGTTCCGCCTGATTGTTATCAAAGGGTACACAGAGATTCTTTAAAAATAGGCAGACTGATTCCTTGTAATTGTCCAGTCTGCAGATCAAATTTAATACTTTGCTTTTTTTCTTGCGACCGCGCTTTTTAGCAGGAGTTTCAGGAAGTGGATTTTCCTCATATGCAGTTTTGATGATGGCATCATACTCCTTATCAAACTTATGGCGGTGATAGTAGCTGACCTCATCCTCCTCTGAAAGAAGTGCTTTGTCACGCACCTTTTTCATGTCGAGCAGAAGCTTCTTAAACCTGACCGACCAGGTCTGCTCCGGGTGATTTTCAATCACACCGTTTAATTCCCGGAGAAGATGCGCACAGCAGATGGCATGTGTCACATCCTGATACTTCCAGTAAGAACCCCAGCAGTCATGCACGATGATCCCACGGACATGTGGCAGTACATCCGCTGCGTCCATACCTATCTGTCCACGTTTCTGACTTATGGTCAGATATGTATAATCCTGATCGGATGCAACGTGAACCCAGCAGGTTTTTCCATCTACACGACTGCCGGTCTCATCACAATGGACCAGCCCGAGCATGGTCATTTTCAGACGGATTCGCTCGTAAGTATCTTTCAGCGATTCCGCACAGCGTGTCACCATGTTTTTGATGGTGCCTGTCGCCAGTGGAATGTTAAATACACTGGACAGGATTTCGTGTGTACGGTTAATGCTGACTGCGCCAACGGTGTTGAACGCTACAACCATTGCCTGAAGGTTTTTGCCATACTGGACAGTTGCTTTTATGTTTTCAGGAAATGATCCGGTTTTAACGCCACCATGCAGAGGACATTCACGCACTTCAATAGCATTGTGTGCAGTGACATCCACAGTCACAACCGTATCAATTTCATGGCGTGTTTCCTTTATGCAGGCCTTAGAAAGACATTCCGCGCGATGAGGACAGCCGGTACAGTCAGAATGCATATGATTCTCTATGTGATCCGGATCCGAGATGACGGAAAGATGAACGCCGTCATGGCCTTCCTGTGCACCCTGCTTCTTTCCGGAGGATTCGCGAAGGCTTTTGTTCTTATTTACCGCAGGCTTCTTAAGTCCGTCGGATGAAGGCGGCTTGGAACTGTTTTTGGAATTTTTGTTTAACTGTTCCTTCAGTTCCTTGATGGTCTGGTTCAAACTGGCGATTTCAGCAGAAAGCTCAGCAATGCGTGCGCTTTGTTCTTCGTTTTGTTTCATCAGAAAACGAACGAATTCTTCTGTGATATTAACTGGCATTCAGACCACCTTCTTTCCGCAAGATTTTATGTTTCTATTGTAGCGGAAACGCTGTAAAAAAGCGAATCTGTCAAAAAAGTCTCTTGACAAAATGACGGTGGATAAGTATTAAATTTGAAGGTACAAATGCTAATAAATATATTCAAAATCGTCTCGAAAGACGAAAATGAAGATGATAAAATATTGATGGTTGCAATTTATCCACAAGGAGAATATGTCGATAAAAGATCATCATTTTTATCCACAAAATAACAGCAATTCAGAGCGGAAAAAAATTTTTCAATTCTCTGTTTTGCACAACAATTGGTTATTGAACCCGAAGGGGTTCTGAACAGTTAC
>CALZBR010000028.1 GCA_945621435.1 uncultured Lachnospiraceae bacterium | reverse complement strand
AAGGAAACCAAGCGACGGCGAAGCCGGCATTTGGTTTCACCCGAGCGAACACGAAACAAACGCGGAAGTCGCGAAGCGACGAATCTGCGAAGCAGAAGGCGTTTGTGAGTGATTTTGGTAAGCAAACCAGGCTGCGCCTCGAGAAACGTCACGTTGGGGCGCCGCGACCTTTGGTTTGCAATAGCAAAACAGGAGTAAATAAAATGAACGCAGGTGATATTGCATTCCCAAACCTGGGAATTTATTTGAAAAACGTGCCGGTTAGCTTCAGTGTATTCGGATTTGAGATTGCCTTTTACGGTCTGTTTATCGGAATCGGTGTGATGGCTGGACTTCTGATGGCGGCACATCTGGCAAAAAAGACCGGTCAGAATCCGGATGATTACTGGGACTTTGCCATATGGGCAGTACTTTTCTCAGTGATTGGCGCACGAATCTATTACGTGATATTTTCCTGGGACGATTTCAAAAATGATCTATTGTCGATTTTCAAGCTCCGCAGCGGAGGATTGGCTATTTACGGCGGTGTGATTGCTGCATTTATCACGTTGTTTGTCTGGTGCAGAATTCATAAAAAGAAACCACTGCTGATCGGGGACACGGCCATGGCGGGACTGATTCTCGGTCAGGCCATCGGCAGATGGGGCAACTTCATGAACCGGGAGGTGTTCGGGGATTATTATAACGGACTCTTTTCCATGCAGCTTCCGATCAGTGCAGTGCGTGACCGCTCAGATATCACAGAGAACATTGCCGCCCATATCCCCGAAGGGGCGAACTACATCAATGTTCATCCCACTTTCTTATATGAGAGTGCATGGAATCTGTTCATTATGGTACTCATTTTGGTTTATATGAGGCATAAGAAGTTTGACGGGGAGTTGTGCCTGCTGTACCTGGGTGGTTACGGTGTGGGGCGATTCCTGATAGAAGGTATCAGAACAGATACCCTTTTCCTTCCGGGAACGCAGGTGCCGGTATCCCAGGTGCTGGCTGCCGTTATGGTAGTATTTGCGGTGACAATGGACATTGTTGTAAGAGTCCGTTTAAAAAACAACACTGCAAAAGAAGAATTGCCAAATTGAAAAGAATTTAAAAATATTTAAAAAATATTACAGGAGCATTCCCTTGCCGGAATCATAGATATGACGGTTGAGGAATGCTCTTATACTATATATTGTGTCTTGTTACGGAATAAGCTCTGCGAAATGCCCGCAGGGCTTATTTTTGTGGGCTTTTTGACAAAAAAGGGACTTGCCAAAACTTTAAGAATAGTTTAATATTTACTTAAAAGTGGTATGAGTGTGGCAGTAAATACCATAAAGTGGGATGAAAATTCCAAAAATGGGATGAAAAGCCAAAAGAAACGAACCGGTGCCGGTTTTGTGGCAGACCCGGTCAGGATTGGTGGTGATTGCTTTTGTTCATGGGCAGATACAATCATACAATTGACCCCAAAGGCAGGTTGAGCATTCCCTCCAAGTACCGGGAGAAACTGGGCGAAGAGTTTGTGGTATCCAAGGGAATGGATGGCTGCTTATTTGTGTATGCGTCGGATGATTGGAAAGTCTTTGAAGAAAAGCTGGCATCATTACCATTGATTAATGTTGAAGCAAGACAGTTTGCCAGGTATTTTTTGTCCGGCGCCCAGTATGTGACGGTAGACAAGCAGGGGCGTATCCTTATGCCTCAGGATCTGCGGGAATTCGCCGGTCTGGAAAAGGATGTGGTTCTGGCAGGCATGGGAGGCCGCATCGAGATCTGGAGCCTTGACAAGTGGAACGAGAACAGCAGTCAGGTGGATATCAATAAGATCTCCGAGGGAATGATAAATCTCGGCTTGACGATCTGACGATAAGGCATGAGCAAGAGGTTTAGGATGGAATTCAAGCATTATTCGGTTCTTCTGGAGGAGACCATTGATCAACTGCATATTAAGGCGGACGGTATCTATGTGGACGGCACACTGGGTGGAGCCGGTCATTCTTCGGAAATATGCCGGAGGCTTACCACCGGTCATCTCTACGGAATCGATCAGGATGATGCTGCCATAGCGGCTGCTTCCGAGAGGCTGGCACCATTTGGAGAGAGAGTAACCATCCTCAGAAATAATTACTGCAATATGATTCCGGCACTCAAGGAGCATGGGGTGGAAAAGGTAGACGGAATCCTCCTGGATCTGGGTGTTTCTTCTTATCAGCTGGATACCGGAGAAAGGGGTTTCTCCTATCGCTTTGACGCACCCTTGGACATGAGAATGGACAAGCGTCAATCCCTTACTGCAGGTGATATTGTGAACAATTATTCCGAGGGAGATCTCTTCAGGATTATTCGGGATTATGGCGAAGATAAGTTTGCAAAGAACATAGCGAAGCATATTGTGGCGGCGAGGGCAAAGAAGCCTATCGGTACAACCTTTGAACTGAATGAGGTTATCAAAGCTGCCATACCTGCCAAAATGAGACAGAACGGACATCCCTCCAAGCAGACCTTTCAGGCTATTCGCATTGAATGCAACAGAGAGCTGGAGGTGCTGAAGAATTCCCTGGATGAGTTCATTGATTTTCTGAAGCCCGGCGGAAGGATATGTGTGATCACCTTCCATTCCCTGGAGGACAGAATCGTAAAAACAGCGTTTAAGAGAAATGAAAATCCCTGTACCTGCCCGCCGGAGTTCCCGGTGTGTGTGTGCGGGAAGGTATCTAAAGGGACGGTAATCAGCAGAAAAGCAATTCTTCCCGGTGAAGAGGAATTGAACGTAAACAGTAGATCCAAGAGCGCCAAGCTAAGAGTATTTGAGAGAGCTTAAGGTGGTTTGAAGAGGCGGGGAAGGGATTCCCCGGTAAAAATAAAGAAAAGGCGGAACAGGAATGAGACAGAACGGACGGAACCGGAATTTATATGTATATGGAAGTGCGGCAGCTCAGCCGGATGACTGGAGACAGCCTGCAGAAGCACGTCCCCAAAGGAGACAGCCGGCGCAGAGACCTGCTCACAGAGCAGAGCCTATCGTACATAAGAATCGCAGCAAGGCTCGCCGCATGAGTATCGGATATCTGACGTTTCTTGCAGCAGCACTGATTGCCTCTGCTTATGTGCTTGTGAACTATATCCGGTTGCAGGGTGATCTGACAAATGTGACCAGAAGTGTAGCTGCAAAGGAGAGTGAATTGAATAACCTTAAGGTCGCTAACAGTGAGGAGTACAATAGAATTGTCAGTGGTATTGACCTTGAGGAAATCAAGCGTGTGGCTATCGCTGAACTTGGAATGACTTATGCCCGGGAGGGACAGATCATTTATTATACCAGTGAAGCTAATGACTATATGCGTATGGTTGTGAACGACTGACAAGAGGTGTATGGTGAAAAAGAAAAAAGAACGCAGATTTTCCGTTAAAATGCAAAAGAAGCTGGCAGTATTGTTTTTTTGTGTACTGCTGGCTTTTGGTGGGTTAAGTGCCAGATTGATCTGGCTGACCAGAGAAAACGGAGAGCGCTATGGGAAACAGGTTCTGGCGCAACAACAGTATGATTCCGTTGTCATTCCATACAGAAGAGGAGATATTGTGGATGCCAAAGGAACCACATTGGCGACCAGTGAGAAAGTCTATAATCTGGTCATAGACGCAAGAGTCATGAACACGGATTTGAACGGTCAAAAGCCCTATCTGGAGCCGACTCTGAAGGCATTGGAACAATGCTTTGACCTGGATATGAATGCGATTAGAAATCATGTCACGACCAATGTGAACAGCTCCTGGTATGTTCCTCTGAAGAGACTTCATTATGAGGATATCAGTGCTTTTATTGTTGCACAGCAGGAAAACTCCAAGATTAAGGGAGTCTGGTTTGAAGAGGAGTATAAACGTGTATATCCCTACAGTACTCTGGCTGCCGATGTCATTGGTTTTACCAGTACAGACAATCAGGGAAGCTATGGATTGGAAGAGTATTACAACGACATTTTGAATGGAATCAACGGACGTGAATACGGTTATCTCAACGAGGATCTGAACCTGGAGAGAACCGTAAAGGCTGCGGTGGACGGATATAACATTCAATCTACCATTGATATCAATATTCAGATGACCGTGGAAAAATATCTGAAGCAGTTTATGGATGAGCACGAGAACCTGGTGAGAACCGGTAACGGTGCGGAGAATATTGGCTGTGTGGTTCAGAATGTGAAAACCGGAGAGATCCTTGCCATGGCCAGCTATCCTACCTACAACCTCAACGATGTGCGCAATCCCCAGGCTTTGATCGGCAGTATGATGGTGGAACAGGTGACCAACGCAGCGGGTTACTATGAAATCAAGAAAAATGGTGTTGTCATAGATCAGACTGTGCTGGACACTATGGATGATGATCAGCTATACCTGAATCTGAATCATCTTTGGAAGAACTTCTGTATCAACAATACCTATGAACCGGGCTCGGTCGCAAAGCCCTTTACGGTGGCAGTGGCACTGGAGCTTGGGACAATCGCACCCGGAAGTACCTTTGAGTGTACCGGTGCCCTGGAAATCGGCGGATACAAGATTAAGTGTCATAACGGCGCAGAGGGTACCATGACTCTGGAGAGGGCAATTGCAAAGTCCTGTAACGTAAGTCTGATGAAGATTGCGCAGACAATTGGACCCGAGAAATTTACGGAATTTCAAAAGAATTTCAATTTTGGATTGAAAACCAATGTGGATCTGGCGGGAGAAGCGAGAACTGCCAGCCTCGTATATGAAGCGGAACAGATGGGACCTACCGATCTGGCAACCAACAGCTTCGGTCAGAACTTTAACGTTACCATGATTCAGATGATTACCGCCTACAGCTCTCTGATCAACGGCGGATATTATTATGAACCCCATCTGGTGAGTAAGATAACAGACACCAATGGTGCTACCATAAAGGTAATAGAACCCCGGGTGCTGAAGCAGACGATATCGGAAAGCACTTCAGAGTATATCAGACAGTACTGCAGGGCAGTGGTGGAATACGGAACCGGTAAAACAGCCAGACCTGCAGGTTATATGATCGGTGGCAAGACGGGAACAGCGGAGACCATTGACCAGAACACCCACAAGCGTTCTCCTGATGAGTATGTGGTATCTTTTATGGGCTTTGCCCCTGTGGATGATCCTCAGATTGCTATCTATGTGGTGGTGGATCGTGCCAATGCCACCAGACAGGATGATGCCAAGTATGCTACAAGAATTGTGCGTGGCGTACTCACCGAGATACTTCCATATCTGCAGATCTTCATGACGGAAGAACTGAGCGATGCGGAAAGAAAGGAACTGGAGGCAATGCAGCTGGAGATTACAACCCAGTATGCACAGAAAACGGAAGCAGATAAGAACCTTTTGGATTCCCAGCCTCCGATTACGACAGAAAACGGAACTGCACCTCTGTGGATGAGCTTTCCCATTGACCCGGCAACAGGTTACCGGGTGGACCCGGCTACGGGCTACAAATATGATCCCCAGGAAGGATTTCTGATAGAGGGGAGCGAGGGCGTTATGGGAACCGAAGGACCGGTAAATCCCAATCTGCATTGATGGAGCATTGGGCAGAATCAGCATTGACGCCCGGGATGCACTGAGAGAAAAAAGCATAACCTCATAAAAAAGGGAATAGAGTATATCAATACCTTTTTTATGAGGTTTTATGATGGAAGGCAACAACAAGATCTTCCACCGAAAGAAGATCCTGACAATATTTCTTCTCTGTGCCGGCGTTTTTCTGGGGCTTTTCGGAAGGCTCATATATCTTACGGTATGGAGAGCAGAGCATTATTCGACTCTGGCAACGGACCTGCATGAACGGGAGAGAAGTATCAAGGCAGCAAGGGGAAGAATCCTGGACAGAAACGGTACGGTTCTGGCTGACAACAAGACGGTGTGCACGGTTTCGGTGGTACATAACCAGCTGGAGAATCCGGATGAGGTCGTGGAAATCTTGTCAAAGGAACTGAATCTGAGTCCGGAATATGTTCGTAAAAGAGTGGAAAAGTACACTTCCATGGAGCGTATCAAAAGTAATGTGGAAAAGACGGTCGGTGATCGGATCAGAGAGTACGACCTGGCGGGAGTAAAGGTGGATGAGGATTATAAAAGGTATTATCCTTATAACGAACTGGCCAGCAAGGTGCTTGGTTTTACCGGTGGCGACAATCAGGGGATCATAGGTCTGGAAGTGGTGTATGAAGAGTATCTTGAAGGAAAACCGGGAACAATCCTGACCGTGACGGATGCCAAGGGAGTGGAGGTGGAAGCGGCCGGAGAACGGCGAATAGAACCGGTCAACGGACACGACCTGTGTATCAGCCTGGATATGAATATTCAATCCTATGCCACCCAGCTGGCAACCCAGACAATGGCAGCCAAGGAGGCTGACAGCGTATCGATTCTGGTAATGAATCCAAAGACCGGGGAGATGCTTGCCTGTGTCAATGTGCCTGAATTTGACCTGAATCAGCCATACCTGTTACAGGATGGGGCAGGGCAGGACTGCACGGAAGAAGAAAAACAGAATCTATTGAATAAAATGTGGCGAAATGGGTGCATCAATGATACCTACGAACCGGGGTCGACCTTCAAGATCATCACAGCCGCTGCCGGACTGGAACAGGGCGTGATTACCACGGATTCCCATTTCAGTTGTCCGGGCTTTATCATTGTGGATGACAGAAAGATCCGCTGTCACAAGATCGCGGGTCACGGTTCACAGGACTTTACACATTGCATGATGAATTCCTGCAATCCGGCATTGATCAGCGTCGGACTGCGGCTTGGGATTGATAACTACTATTCTTATTTTGAACAGTTTGGACTAAAGGACAGAACAGGAATCGACCTTCCCGGAGAGGCAGCGACCATCATGCATAAAAAAGAAAACATGGGAAATGTGGAGCTTGCCACCGTGGCTTTCGGACAGTCTTTTCAGATCACGCCCATACAGCTGCTTACCACGGCAGCCTCCATTGTCAACGGGGGAAACAGAATCACACCTCATTTCGGTATCTGCGTTTGCGATTCCGGAGGGAAGGTGCTGGAGGAGTTCGATTACCCGGTGAAAACAGGGATCGTATCGGAGAAAACCAGTGCCACCATGCGGGAGATCCTGGAGATGGTGGTCAAGGAAGGCTCGGGTAAAAACGGTAAGGTGGAAGGCTTCCGCGTGGGAGGCAAGACTGCAACCAGCCAGACGCTTCCCAGAGGAAGCGGGAAATATATTTCCTCCTTTATCGGCTTTGCACCTGCGGATGATCCACAGGTGATTGCGCTGGCAATCATCAATAATCCCAAGGGAGTCTATTATGGCGGACAGGTAGCCGCCCCGGTGATCCGCCAGCTTTTTGAAAATATATTGCCCTATATGGGAATCATGAGTTATAATCAATGAGGAGTGTCCCGATGAACAGAATTGTGATTACGGCAATTTTTATTTCTTTTGCAGTGAGTGCGTTCCTGGGACCGATTATGATTCCCGGACTAAGAAGACTGAAAATCGGTCAGACCGTGAGAGAGGACGGTCCGTCCGCACATCTGAGCAAGAACGGAACGCCTACCATGGGCGGACTCCTGATTCTTATGGGGGTGACGACGAGTACTTTGATTTTTGTGAGGGATTATCCCAATACCATACCGGTGCTGCTTCTGACCATGGGCTTTGGAATGATCGGGCTGCTGGATGATTACATCAAGGTAGTCTGCAGGCGCTCGCTGGGGCTTACGGTTTTCCAAAAGCTGGCCGGACAGATTGGGGTTACCGCAGTTTTTGCATGGTATCTTACCAGGTATACGGATGTGGGACTGAAAATGCGAATCCCTTTCCTGGAGAACTGTTTTCTGGATCTAGGGAATGTGAATATACTCCTGTTGTTCCTGATTGTGCTGGGAACAGCCAACGGAGTCAATTTTACGGACGGTCTCGACGGACTGGCCGGAAGTGTAACCATGATTGTGGCAGTGTTCTTCACGGTTGTTGCGGTGGGAACCGGGAGCGGAATCGAGCCGGTTACCTGCTCCGTGGTGGGAGCGCTGATGGGATTCCTGCTGTTTAATGTACATCCCGCTGCCGTTTTTATGGGAGATACGGGTTCCCTTGCTTTGGGAGGCTTTGTGGCGGCATGCGGCTATATGCTGCAGATGCCCTTGTACATAGCGATAGTGGGAATTGTCTATCTGACGGAGGTGGTATCCGTCATCCTTCAGGTCTGCTGGTTCAAAATCAGCGGCGGCAGAAGACTGTTCCGTATGGCGCCGCTGCATCATCATTTTGAATTAAAGGGATGGTCAGAAACGAAGATAACGGCATGGTTTACGATTATCACGACACTGGCCTGTCTGGCAGTCCTTGGGACATTATAAATCTATGTGATTGACAGAAACATTAGGAAAAGAAAGAAGGATAAAGAAAATGAAGAGCGGAGAAAAATGTCTGGTGATCGGCTCCGGCATCAGCGGGGTCGGTTCCGCGACACTGCTGGAGCATATAGGTGCAGAGGTGGTTTTGTATGACAGCGACGAGAAGCTGACCGCACAGGATATCCGGGAGAAGCTGGCTGCGGACAGCCGGGTGCGCTGTGTCGCAGGCACACTGCCGGAGGAAGTCATGAACAGTGTGGAGACTGTTGTTCTGAGTCCCGGTGTGCCGGTGGATATCCCGCTGGTAACGGAACTCAAGGCAAAGGGCGCCGGTGTTATCGGTGAGATCGAGCTTGGTTACCGGCAGGAGAAGGGAAGAGTCATCGCTATCACCGGTACCAATGGCAAGACAACGACCACAACGCTTGTGGGCGAGATTATGAAAGAATACTTCGGCGGGGAAAAGACATTTGTGGTGGGCAACATCGGAAAGCCTTATACTTCTGAATGCCTGAAGACGGGGAAGGATACCGTTACCGTGGGAGAAATCAGCTCTTTCCAGCTGGAAACCATGATTGATTTTCATCCGGTGGTTTCCGCAATTTTGAATATCACGCCGGATCATCTGAACAGGCACCATACCATGGAGGCCTATGTACAGGCGAAGGAGAATATCACCTGCAACCAGACCGGGGAGGATGTATGCGTCCTGAATTATGAAAACGATTATACAAGAGAGTTCGGAGAACATTGTCCTGCCCGCGTGGTATATTTTTCTTCCGCCAGGGAACTGGAGGATGGATATTGGCTCAAGGGTGATGTGATTATGGAGAGCCGGGGAGGTGTTCCCGTAGAGGTTATGGACATCCATAAGGATATGAATCTGGTCGGAATCTGTAATGTGGAAAATGTGATGGCTGCCCTGGCTATCGCAGAGGCAATGGAAGTACCCAGGGAGACCGTTCTGACAGTCATCAGACGATTCAGGGCGGTAGAACATCGTATTGAGTTTGTTGAGACCAGGGGCGGAGTGGATTATTATGACGACTCCAAGGGAACCAATCCCGACGCCGCGATTCAGGGAATCAGGGCAATGAGCAAGCCCACCATACTCATCGGTGGCGGTTACGACAAGCAAAGTGAGTACGATGAGTGGATTGAAAGCTTTGGCGGAAGAGTGAAGTGGCTGGTGCTGATCGGACAGACCAGAGATAAGATTGCGGAATGCGCAAGAAAACACGGCTTTGACAGAATCAAATTTGCAGATACCTATGAGGAATGTCTGAAGCTGTGTACGGAGCTGGCAGAGGAGGGGGATGCGGTACTGCTCTCACCGGCCTGCGCCAGCTGGGGCATGTTCCCCAACTATGAGGTGCGGGGAGACCTGTTTAAGGAATATGTCAGAGGATTGGATTCTTAAGGGGCGAAATATATGGCGATGCAGCGAACGGCAGTGAGAAGGAAACGAAGAGAGCAGACGGAGTTCTTCTTTGATTACAGTTTATTATTTATTGTATTGTTTTTGCTGGGCTTCGGACTTGTCATGATTTATTCGGCGAGCTCCTATGAGGCCTTTCAGGATTTTCAGGATGCGTCCTACTATCTGAAAAAGCAGTTGATAGCGATGATTATCGGTCTTGTCCTGATGATTGTCGTAGCCAATATTCCGTATCACTTTTGGGAGAGATTCGCATTTTTGGGCTATTTTGTGTCAATGGCACTGGTGCCGTTGGTGCTGACACCGCTGGGGGTGGAATCCCACGGTGCAAGACGGTGGATCAGAATCCCCGGGATAGGATTGAATCTGCAGCCGGCAGAGGTGGCAAAGCTGGGAATGATTCTGTTCCTGGCGGTCATGGTCTGCAAAATGGGTAAAAATGTGCGTACCATGAAGGGGTTTTTTGTCATGCTGCTGGTGCCTCTGCCTGTGGTGGCAGAGGTATATCTGATCACCAAAAATCTGAGCTCCGCCATTATTATCATGGGAATTTCCGTATTGATGGTATTTGTGGCAAGTCCGGATTACAAGAAGTTCATCATCATCGGGGCAGCCGGTGTGGCGGCGGTGGCACTTTTGATTTTTCTCATCGTTTCCTCCGGCGGCGGAGACGGTGGATTCCGAAGCGAGCGAATTCTGGCATGGCTGGATCCCGAGGGGCATTCTCAGGGAAAGGGATTTCAGACGCTTCAGGCCTTATATGCCATCGGCAGCGGCGGAATCTTTGGAAAAGGGCTGGGGCAGAGTATGCAGAAGCTGAGCTTTCTGCCGGAGGCCCAGAACGATATGATTTTTTCTATCATCTGTGAGGAGCTTGGACTCTTTGGAGCTATTGCGGTGATCCTGATGTTTATCATGCTCCTGTGGCGAATGATGGTGATTGCAAATAATGCGGAAGATCTGTTCGGAGCCATGCTGGTGGTGGGGGTTATGGGACATATTGCCATTCAGGCGATTCTGAACATTGCGGTTGTGACCAACACTATCCCCAACACAGGTATTTCTCTTCCCTTTATCAGCTACGGAGGATCATCGGTTATGTTCCTGCTGATAGAGATCGGTCTTGTCCTAAGTGTTGCAAAACACATACAGCTGAAAGAGCTGTAGTTAATTGGGAGTAACTTGGAAAAGCCTGGCGACATAGGATATAGTAATCTTATGTCGGGCAGGGTAAAATGGAGTCAATATGTGTATGGGGCGGTGTAGCGCTTCAGGGAAAGGTTCATATCCAGGGATCTAAAAATGCTGCGTTGCCCGTACTTGCGGCAACCTTGTTGACCGGTGACAGCTCCTATATTCGGAATTGTCCCAGAATAAGTGACGTTCACGCCATGGTCAGTTTACTCAGAGAGCTTGGCTGTGAGGTGAATTGGAAGGAGGACGGAGTCCTCGTCAATCCGGCAGGTATCTGTCTCGGAGAGATGAAATCCGATGCGGTCAGATGCATGCGCTCTTCCCTTTGTCTGCTGGGGGCATTGCTTGGCAGGTGCGGAGAAGTCGTGATGGAACATCCGGGGGGCTGTGTTATTGGCTCAAGACCGATTGACCTGCATATAGCTGCCCTGGAAAAGATGGGGGTGAGCTTCGCCGTAGAAGGAAGCAGACTCAAAGCTGTGGTCAAACGACTGCATGGGGCTGAGATCCGGCTGGAGAAGCCCAGTGTGGGTGCCACGGAAAATGTAATACTTGCGGGGGTTATGGCAGAGGGAGATACCATTTTACACGGGGCGGCAAGGGAACCGGAGATCTGTGCGCTGTGCAGATATCTGGAGAATTGCGGAGCTTTGATTGAAGGAACAGGCGGCGAAACGCTGGCGATCCATGGCGGCAGGACTCTGTACGGTACAGATTACAGGGTGCCTTCAGACAGAATTGTGGCGGGTACCTATTTGTTTGCCTGTCTGGTATCGGGAGGCAATATATTACTGGAGGATGCTCCGGCGTCGGAAATGGAAAGTGTATTGAGACTTTGCGAGCAAATGGGCGGTCATGTATGTATTTCAGAAGAAGGAATATATGTACAGGGACCTGCCGTTCCCAAGGCAGGAGGGTATGTCAGGACAGCGGCGTATCCCGGATTCCCCACAGACCTTCAGTCGGTTGCTCTGGCTACCGCTTCGGTAGCGGAGGGAGAAACGGTAATCGAGGAAACCATCTTTGAAAACCGTTTTCGAATCGTGGAGGAACTTCGCAGAATGGGAGCGGAGATTGAGGTATTAAACGATAAAAAAGTACTGGTCAGAGGCGTACCGTATCTTACGGGATGTGAGGTTGAGGCAAAAGAACTCAGGGGAGGAGCCGCGCTGACGGTAGCTGCCTTAAGGGCAGAAGGCAGGACCACGATCACGGGATGTTCCTATATTTATCGTGGTTATGAAAACATCTGCCGCGATTTCAAGGAGTTAGGAGCTAGGATTATCAGTGTATAGGTTGAAAAAAGCAGGCATTATCGCCCTGGCGATTGTGGTGTCCGGGGCGGTAATCCTGGGAGCGGGATGGTATTTTAAAAGTAAATATACCGTAAGTAATGTCTATGTAGAGGACAATGTTCACTACACGGATGAGGAGATTAAAGCGATCGTCATGCAGGGAAGATGGGGGAACAATTCAAAGTATCTCGCATTTAAGTATAAAAACAGGGAAATAGACAATATCCCCTTTGTGGATGCCATTGATGTGGACGTGCTTTCGGATGATACCATCCGGATTCGTGTGTTTGAAAAGCCGGTCATCGGATATGTGAGATACCTTGGATCTAATATGTATTTTGACAAAGATGGCTATGTGGTGGAAAGCAATGACACCATTACCGTGGGAGTACCGCTTGTGACCGGAATTGTGTTTGACCATATGGCGCTGGGGGAGAAGCTTCAGATTGAAAATGAAAAGGCCTTTGATATGATTCTGCTTTTGAAAAATATTCTGGACAAGGGCGATGAGCCTCTGTATGCAGACAAAATCAATATCAGCAGCCGGAATGAGCTCACCGTATATTTTGGGGGTATTGAGGTGAGCCTGGGGGATGATATGGCCACGTTGGAGGACAGGATCACCCAGTTAAGGGGAATCTTAAAGAAATATGAAGGTCAGGCAGGAAGCCTGCAGATGACTACCTATAACGGGGAAGGAAGATATTCTTTTCGCCCGCAATAAACTTTTTCAGAAAACAGTTGCGAAATTCTAAAAATAATTATATGATAAACTATATGGGATTTATTAAGTCAAAAGGAGGACGAACCTTTGCTTGAAATTAAGACGAATGAAGCTGAAGCTGCTGCCAAGATTATCGTAGTCGGAGTCGGTGGCGCAGGTAATAATGCTGTTAATAGAATGGTTGACGAACAGATTGACGGTGTGGAGTTTATCGGAGTGAATACCGATAAGCAGGCGTTGAAGCTGTGTAAAGCACCCAAGCTGATCCAGATCGGTGAGAAGCTGACTAAGGGATTGGGAGCGGGAGCAAAGCCCGAGGTTGGCGAGAAAGCTGCGGAGGAGAGTGCAGAGGATCTAGCTGCTGCACTTTCAGGAGCTGATATGGTATTTGTAACCTGCGGTATGGGAGGCGGAACCGGAACCGGTGCAGCCCCCGTTGTTGCCAGACTGGCCAAGGAGATGGGGATCCTCACGGTAGGTGTTGTGACCAAACCCTTCCGTTTTGAAGCGAAAGCCCGTATGATTAATGCGCTGAGCGGTATTGAGCGTATTAAGGACAGTGTGGATACACTTATTGTGATTCCAAATGATAAGCTTTTGGAGATTGTGGACAGGCGTACTACCATGCCCGAAGCACTTAAGAAGGCAGATGAAGTACTTCAGCAGGCGGTTCAGGGAATTACTGACCTGATTAATGTACCTGCTGTCATAAACCTTGACTTTGCAGATGTTCAGACCGTCATGAAGGAAAAGGGTATTGCACATATCGGTATCGGTGAAGGAAGGGGAGACGACAAGGCACTGGAAGCTGTGAAGATGGCGGTGGAGAGTCCTCTGCTGGAGACCACGATTACCGGCGCTTCCCATGTGATCATCAATATATCCGGAGATATTACGCTTACTGACGCCAGTGAGGCGGCAAGCTATGTACAGAATCTGGCAGGCGAAGAGGTTAATATCATCTTCGGTGCCATGTATGATGAGACCATGGCTGACAGCTGTACCATCACCGTCATTGCGACCGGTTTGGATGACACGGCAAACGTAGCGGCTGCCCAGTCCAGAATGGGTGTGGGAGCTACATACAGACCCGGACAGAGCCACATTTCATCCGGTGCTTTGAAGGGAATAACGCCGAATCCCGGAGTAGTGGCACAGCAGGTGGTTTCTCAGCCTGTTAAGCCCGTACAAGGGATTCAGAAGCCTGCGGATATCAAGAGCTCCGTAGAGGAAAGAACTCTGAAGATACCTGATTTCTTACAGAGAAAATAAAATAACAGAATCGGAAGTTCTGCCGGGTAGCTTGTCTGCCCGGTCTTTTTTTGTCATATAATTCTTATTTCTTCTTTCTCATTTTGACAAATTTCATGGAGACCTCCCTTTATAATGATTATGAAAAGGATGAATCCCATGCAATATGAAATCTATGCTGACAGCTTATTTTTAATTAATTTTGTGATGAATCTGTATGTGCTCATGCTGGTAAACCATCGCACAAACGGAACTGCCACTCCGTTACGATTACTGGGAGCATCGGCTTTGGGAGCAATGGGATATCTGTTGATCCTGTGGATTCCCGGGACGGCATTGCTGAAAATCATACTTGGGATGTCAGCAGAATCGGTGGGGACGATTCTTTTCGCTTTTCGGGTGAAGGGCTTGAGAAACTTTGTAAAGGTATTGGAAAAAACACTGGTTTATTCCTTTTGTCTGGGAGGTGGTTTTCTTTTTGCAATACGCTGTTTTCAACTCACAGGTGGAATGACAACCTGTACTTTTGGTATTTTGGGCATTGGTGGATTGGTATATCTCTTTCTCCGGACGTCTCCCGACAGGGAGACGGATGAGCAGCCTTTATGTCAGGCGATACTCAAGGTGGAAGAGGCACAGATTACAGTCAACGCACTGATTGATTCCGGGAATAGTCTGTCAGAGCCTATCAGCGGAAAACCTGTGTCAGTGGTGGATGAACAGATCTTTCGTGTGTTGTGGAAGGACGAAACGGCCGGCTTCAGAGTGGTTCCGTATCACAGCATCGGCAGAAAACACGGAATTCTCAAGGCATACCTTTTACCGGAACTGAAGCTTGAGATAGGTGGAATGCAGAAGATAATCCGAGAAGTCTATGTTGCGGTAAGTCCGGAACCAATATCTTCCGGCGAAGAAACAGATGACAATGCTGTCAAAATGATTATTAATCCATTACTGTTGACAAAGAAGCTCCGGTAAATATGAATTCTAAAGCAGACAACGAAGGGGTAAAGGAGAAGAAAAATGATATTAAAGGTGACTATGCCCGGAAGAACACAGTTTAAGATGATTCGAAGGGAAAAATTCCTGTTGAAAAAAAGGGGAGAAATCCACTACATAGGAGGTGCGGAAATATTACCTCCACCTCTGGAATATACCAGGGAGAGTCAGGTAATCAATGATCTGGGAACGGAGGATGACGCCGAAGCAAAGGCAACACTGATCGAACATAATCTGCGTCTGGTGGTATATATAGCAAAAAAATTTGATAACACCGGGGTAGGGGTGGAGGATCTGATATCCATCGGCACCATAGGCTTGATAAAGTCGATTAACACCTTCAAGCCGGAACGCAATATCAAATTAGCCACGTATGCCTCAAGGTGTATCGAAAATGAGATTCTGATGTATCTTCGCCGCAACAGCAGAGTCAGGCAGGAGGTTTCCCTGGATGAACCGCTGAATGTGGATTGGGACGGAAATGAGCTCTTACTGTCGGATATACTGGGGACGGAGGAGGATATTATCTATCGTGATATAGAGGATGAGGCAGAACGTAAAATACTTCTGGCCGCAATCGAAAAGCTTTCGGATCGGGAAAGAATGATCATTAATCTGCGATTTGGACTGGACAGTCGGGACGGACGGGAAATGACACAGAAAGAAGTAGCTACACTGCTTGGAATCTCTCAGTCTTACATCTCACGGCTGGAAAAGAAAATCATGCGTCAGCTGAAAAAGGAAATGAGCAATCATATTTGATTTTAGGCTTAATCTATGCTATGCTGTAGTGGATGAGTAAGGGCACCGGAGGATGCTGCAATCCGGTGTCTGCTGTTGAAAATATGCAGTGAAAGCAGCAACAAAGAGGGAAGAATAAGGCGAATGATTAAGCGGGACGATATTTTATCCATGGAATATTTTAAGAAAACACAATATACCGGATGCCATCAGGGCATGAGATATCGCCTTGAGGGTATCAAGGGGGAGGACGACGGGAAGGTACTTCGCTGTACGGTCTGGCCTGAACCCTTTAATTTTTTTACCACTCCTGCGGAGCAGAAAACTGCTGCAGATTTTACCTTTGATGAAGATGGGATTGTGGATGCCATAGCCTGGATGAATGACAGGCTGTTTGAAGACAGGGATAAATGGGAGCACGCGAAAGAAAATTGGGATAATTATGCTTGATACAATTCGATATATATACAAGGATCTGGTGAGAGCAATGGATTACCTTCCCTATGGGCTTTTGATCGGGATACCGTTAGCGGTGCTGGGTAATCTGTTGTTTACGGGGAAAAAAGAAAAGAGCGGGGAGCGGTCTGTCAACCGGGTGGCGGTTACATGCTTTTGCATCTATGCTGCCATCCTTCTGGTGATTACGATTTTGTCCAGAGAGGATGGAGTGAGAAAGGGGATGGATCTGAAGCTCTTTTCAACCTGGGGAATCAATAAACGAAACAATGCCTTCGTGATAGAGAATATTTTACTGTTTGTCCCCTATGGATTTCTGGGAAGCTGGGCTGTGAAAAAACTGCGGGGATTTTGGAACTGTATCTTCTGTGGCACTGTTACAAGCTTTGGGATAGAGAGCCTGCAGCTTATTACCGGGCGCGGCTTTTTTCAGATTGATGACATTCTGACCAATGTTTTGGGCAGCGTCATAGGGTTTGTCTTTTTCCTCATAACCTTCGGCATCGGCAGGAAGATTGTAAAAAAAAGAAGAAATGTTTAGATTAATAAAAGTTGACAATTTCGGGAAAAGCTGATATTCTGGCTTCAAACAAAGGGGAGTAGCCGGCATACTGACCTATATGCTTACATATCATCAGTACGATTGAAGACAATCTGGTATGTGACTAAGCGGCGAGACTTTTGTTGCATTATTATTTTAATGCAACAGAAGGCTCGCCTTTTTGTTGCGGAAAGGATGGAGGATATGGAAGTATTGTTGCAAATCGGACTTATGGCGTTGGGGTTCCTGATGCTGCTGAAGGGCGCTGACTGGTTCGTGGACGGAGCGGCGGGAATAGCCACCAGACTGGGGATTCCCCAGCTCGTAATCGGGCTGACCATTGTGGCTATGGGGACCAGTACCCCGGAAGCGGCTGTGAGCATCTCGTCGGCCATAAAAGGGAATGCTGACATCACAATCGGTAACGTGGTGGGAAGTAATATTCTGAACATACTGATCATTCTTGGATTGACGGCATTGATTGTACCTGTCAGGGTAGCGGCTTCCACCATACGCTATGAGATACCTTACATGATTCTGATTACCCTTGTTCTCCTGGGACTGGGATACACAGGGGAAGTGATTACTTTTGGAGAAGGAATTATTTTATGGGCATTTTTTGGTATCTACATCGGTTATCTGCTTCGAATGGCTAAGAAGCAGAAGGAAACCCCGGAAAAGGAGAAGGGAGAGAAGGGAATCTCTGTCAAACTGTCCCTGCTTTTTAGTGTGGTGGGATTGAGCATGGTTGTGGCAGGAAGCAGCTTTGCGGTGGATGGAGCAACTGCCATCGCAAAAATGCTTGGAGTCAGCGACCGGTTTATCGGGCTGACCATTGTGGCACTGGGCACCTCGCTGCCGGAGCTGGTGACATCTCTGAATGCGGCAATGAAAGGAAATGCTGACATTGCCATGGGAAATATTGTGGGAAGCAATATTTTTAACATTCTGTTTATTGTGGGTACCTCGGCACTTATTTTACCCATCAGCTTTGCACCGAATTTTGTGATTGACACCCTGATTGCGGCAGTGACCGGTGGATTACTATTCCTGGGATGCGTTCGAAAAAAAGAACTGACCGGAGGTCTTGGCATCCTTATGCTTCTGTGCTACGCAGGCTACTTTATCTGGCTGATGCAATGCTGATCAAATATTTCCGTATATCTTGGCAGAAAACAGTTTTTGTGGTACATTTATGACAAGGAACCCGATGCAGACAAAGACATCTGCAATCGAATCTGCGACTTCCAATCGAGGAACGCAATCCCGCGGAAAGGTAAGTGCAATGATGGAAGAGAGGAACAAAGGATATGGGGCTTGGGTCGGTTTTTTTACATAATTTTCTGAGATTTGACTGGATTATCTTTCTGATGTCAGCGGTTAATGCTGTCATGTATTTTAAGACGCTGGACAGGACGAACAGAATCTATGCGCACTTCAATATGCAGGACAGAACCGTCAATCTGACAGAAGATACTCAGGAGCTACTAAAGAATCACACGGAAAAGGAAAAAACAAAATTATCCGCAAACGAGCTGTTGACATACAGGGAGAAGATGAATCAGTATTATGCTCTTTATTCCAATTTAACCACTATGTTTCCGCTGATGGGAATGCTGGGAACTGTAATATCACTGATTCCCATGGTGAATTCCCTGGGAACCGAGAGCACCGGTCTGTTCTTCTCGGCACTGACCTCGACCTTTTGGGGTATTGTTGCAGCACTGATATTCAGACTGTCGGATGCTTCTGTTTCCTACAAGATAGAAGATAATGAGAAGCATATGGAATATATGTTCAATCCACACAGAAAAGAGTGATTGGGAGAAGGGCTATGAAGAAGAGAGAACTGATTCTTGATTTTACCTCTCTGTTGGATGTCATCATGATTCTGCTGTTTATCGTTGTCAGCAATATGGCAAAAGCTTCTGCTTCCGTGAATGAGGATTCCAAACAGGCTCTGGCCGAGGCGGGAGCCCGGATAGAGGAACTGAGCGGAGAGCGGGATGAGCTGCTGGAGCAGCTGGAGCATGAGGCGGACAACGAAGAGCAGCTTTCGGAGGTCACTTCCCGATTGCAGACCCTGCAGATGGAATACACAGAGCTTCAGAACGAATATGAGTATCTGAAGTCACTTTCAGAAATCAGTGAGGACGACCCGGCTGTGTATGAGCTTGCGCTGGAGAGGATGACCCGGATGGTAGTACTCTGCGAAACCGGAGTCAATACGGAGACCGGTAATGCGGAAGTGCTGGTCCATATTTTTCAAAATGCGGGAGACGCTTCGGAGCATACATTGGCAGATACGGTCGTGCTGGAGCATGATCTTGAACTGACAAGGGAAGAACGCGCAAAGTGCAAAGCGAAGCAGATTGTTGATGTTACCTCCGCATTCACGGAAGCATTGGGGGAGAGTGACAAAGACATCCTATGGTTCTCGGTGCAATACCGGTATGATGATGTGAATATATCAAAGACAGATTTGGATATTATTAAGGAGTCTGTGGAGAATCTGGAACGTACTTTCGGGAAAATATGTGTTACGGAAGAGATTAAAATGTATCAGGAGGATATGGAATGAAAGAAGCTGAAGACAAAGAAGGAAAGAAAAAGAAGAAATCCGGGGGCTTGTTCAAGGGGATGGCTGCCATGATTGCCGTGGCGCTGATGTTCCTTTTCGGAAAAGGCTTCGGACTGGGGAACGGGCTCGGGTTCGGCTTTGGCAACGATAAGGAAACCGGGGAAAGTCAGGTCAGCCGGTCAGACGAGGCTTCCGTAGAATCTGCGCCGGAGAGCAGCATGGAGAGCAGTGAGGTCACAGAGGTTATTGTCACGATTGTAGTGAAACAGAAACAGATTCTGATCGATGGAGAAGAAAAGACATTGTCGGATATTGAGGATCTCCTGAAACAGGAGGGCGGGACAACACAGACTACCTATGTGCTTGAGGATAACTATGCGACAAACGCGTTGTGGAATGATCTGAAAGCGTTGTTTGACAGCTACGGAATCAGCGTGGTGGAGTAATAAACCAATGAGTTGGGAGGACGTCGGAGGAAGGCTATGAGACAGCTGATTGAGAACAGGCAATTTGAGGAAGAAAGAGCCTTGTACAATACTTGGAATTGCGATATCAGGAATTGTGTTTTTGCGGGACCGGCAGACGGAGAATCTGTCTTGAAGGAATCCGGAAATATTGTATTGGAGCATTGTGATTTTTCACTTCGTTATCCTTTGTGGCACGTGAAAGGATTTGCTTTGAAAAATACAACCATGGATGAGAAAACTCGTGCTGCAATCTGGTATTCCGATAACGGGGAGATAAAGAATTGCGTCCTGAACGGAATCAAAGCCGTCCGGGAGTGTCATAATGTCGTGCTGAAGAATTGCAAGGTGGAATCCCCGGAGTTCGGCTGGAAAAGCAGTGATATCACAATGAAAAATACAGAGATATGCTCCGAGTATCTGTTCCTGGACAGCAGTAATGTGAAACTGGAACATGTGACCATGAGGGGGAAGTATTCTTTTCAGTATATGGAGAACCTGGAAATCAGGGATTCTGTGTTGGATACGAAGGATGCTTTCTGGCATAGTAAGAATGTCACTGTCAGTGACAGCGTTGTAAAGGGGGAGTACCTTGCCTGGTTCTCTGAGAATCTGACCCTGATCAATTGCAGGATTATCGGTACTCAGCCGTTGTGTTATTGCAGGAACCTGAAGCTGGTGAACTGTACCATGGAGGATACGGATCTGTCTTTTGAATACTCCGATGTGGAAGCGGATGTGAAAGGGCATATCATATCCGTGAAGAACCCCAGGAGCGGTGTGATTACAGCGGACAGTGTGGGAGAGATTATCAGAGATAATCCGGTGATGGAATGCACGGGAGAAGTAGTGATTCGGTAAAGGACGGCGTTATACTAAGAAAAACTTATGATGTAAAAAATAAATATCATAATTGAGACACTTGACAGCCGGTTCAGTTGGAGTTATTCTATAGAAAATTTGATAGCGCTTTAAACCGTTGAAGCGGAGATAACGGTGATGATGCTCCTACAGAGAGTCTGTGTGGCTGAGAAGCAGATGGAAAACAAGTCATCAAATGGACCGCTGAGGGTGTGGGGAAATCGAAAGCCGGGTTTGCTTTCGAGAGTATTCTGCAACGTGTGGGCATACGTCAGTTGCCGGGGATATGATGGTATCCCGCTGAGGGTGCGGCGTAAGCCGCAAATCAAGGTGGCAACGCGGATTTTGTGAATTCGTCCTTGACAAAATAGATGTTATTTTGTCAGGGATTTTTTATTTGCCGCAGATACGACAGGTGCAGCCCGGTGTGAGGGCGGAAAGGAGCAGGCTATGTTGAATTTTTATCCATCTCTTGAGGAAATCCGGAACAGAACCGAGGACGGTGATTACAAAACCGCACCGGTATGCACGGAGATTCTCTCGGATATCAAAACGCCCATCGAGGTGATGCGGATTCTGAAAAATGTTTCGGACCACTGTTATATGCTGGAGTCCATGGAGGACCGGGAAAAATGGGGCAGATATACCTTTCTCGGCTACGAACCGAAGCTGGAAATCACCTGTACCAACGGCGAGATGAAGGTGGGTGACAGATGCTTTACCACCGGTGATCCCGGAAAGTACATCAGGGAGGTTCTGGAGGAGTATAGAAGTCCCGTATTTCAGGGGATGCCCACCTTTACCGGAGGGCTGGTGGGATATTTCTCCTACGATTATCTGAAGTATTCCGAGCCCACCCTGAAGCTGGACGCAGAGGATACGGAGGGCTTCAAGGATGTGGACCTGATGCTCTTCGACAAGGTGATTGCCTTCGACAATTACAGAGGCAAAATCGTGCTGATCGTGAACATAAGGCTGGAAAACCTTGAGGAGGAATACGGCAGGGCAACGGAGAAGCTGCAGGAGATGGCGGAGCTGATCGTCCATGGGAAGCCCCGGGCGGATGAGCCGGGCAGGCTGAAATCGGAGATAACTTCTCTGTTTGACAAGGAAACCTATTGCGGTATGGTACAGAAGGCCAAGCATCATATCAAGGAGGGGGATATTTTCCAGATTGTCCTTTCCAACAGAATGGAGGCCAGGTACGAGGGGACGCTGTTCAATGCCTACCGCATTTTAAGAACCGTGAATCCGTCCCCTTACATGTTTTATTTTTCCAGCTCGGATATGGAGGTGGCAGGGGCATCTCCCGAGACCCTGGTGAAGCTGGAGGATGGCGTCTTAAGAACCTTTCCCCTGGCAGGCACCCGACCCAGAGGAAGGGATGAAGCGGAGGACAAAAGACTGGAGGAGGAACTGCTGGCAGATCCCAAGGAGCTGGCAGAGCACAATATGCTGGTGGATCTGGGACGGAATGACCTGGGAAAAATCAGCAGCTTCGGCAGTGTTACCGTGGAGAAATATCATTCCATCGAGAGATACTCCCATGTCATGCACATCGGCTCCACTGTACGGGGAGAGCTGGCAGAGGGTAGGGATGCCCTGGATGCGGTGATGGCGGTCCTGCCGGCGGGAACCTTATCCGGAGCGCCCAAGATCAAGGCCTGTCAGCTGATCAATGATATTGAGAATAACAAGCGGGGAATCTACGGCGGCGCTATCGGTTATCTGGACTTTGCGGGGAACCTGGATACCTGTATCGCCATCCGTATTGCCTATAAAAAGAACGGCAAGGTGTTTGTCAAAAGCGGGGCGGGAATCGTAGCGGATTCCGTGCCGGAGACAGAGTATCAGGAGTGTATGAACAAGGCGGCTGCCGTCGTAAAGGCGCTGAAGCTGGCAGAGGAGGTGCAGTGATGATTCTATTGATTGACAATTATGACAGCTTTTCCTACAACCTGTATCAGCTGGTGGGTTCCCTGCGGCCGGACATCAGGGTCATCCGGAATGACGCGGCTACACCGGAGGAGATCCGGGAATGGCACCCGGAGGCGATTATCCTTTCCCCCGGTCCCGGGAAACCGGAGGATGCGGGAATCTGTGTGGAGGTGATACAGAAGCTGGGAGGAGAAATCCCTATCCTGGGCGTCTGCCTGGGGCATCAGGCTATCTGCATCGCCTTTGGAGCTACCGTTTCTTACGCAAAGACACTGATGCACGGAAAACAGTCCATGACAAGTCTGGATCCCGGCTGCAGGCTGTTTGAGGGGCTGGAGGAGGCTGTCCCGGTAGCCAGATATCATTCCCTGGCGGTGGCAGAGGATACCCTTCCACCGGAGCTGAAGGTGACAGCCAGAGCCGACGACGGAGAGGTCATGGCGGTCATGCACGAGAAATATCCCATTTACGGAGTACAGTTTCATCCGGAGTCCATTATGACGCCGGAGGGAAAACAAATGTTAATAAACTTTTTGGCTGTCGCAGGGGCAGGAAAGGAGAAAAACAATGATTAAAGAGGCAATTGTTAAAATCGTAGATAAACAGGATCTGACTTATGACGAGGCTTATGCCGTGATGAATGAAATCATGAGCGGGGAGACCACACCGACGCAGAACGCAGCCTTTCTGGCGGCTCTTTCCACAAAGAGCACCAAGGCGGAGACCATCGATGAGATCTCCGGCTGTGCAGCAGCCATGCGTGACCATGCCATGAAGGTGGAATGTGACATGGAGCTGATGGAAATCGTTGGTACCGGCGGCGATGGCGCGCACAGCTTCAATATCTCCACCACCTCCGCACTGATTACGGCGGCGGCAGGAGTGAAGGTGTCAAAGCACGGAAATCGTGCAGCCTCTTCCAGCTCCGGCACGGCTGATTGCCTGGAAGCCCTGGGAGTCAATCTGGACCAGTCTCCCGAGCAATGTGTGGAGCTGTTGAAAAAGGTGGGTATTTGTTTCTTCTTTGCCCAGAAGTATCACACCTCCATGAAATATGTGGGCTCTATCAGAAAAGAGCTTGGAATCCGTACCGTGTTTAATATCCTGGGTCCCCTGACCAATCCAGCCTCCCCCTCCATGCAGCTGCTTGGGGTGTATGATGGTTCTCTGGTGGAACCCCTGGCGAGAGTGCTTTACAGCCTGGGAGTAAAGCGGGGCATGGTGGTCTATGGTCAGGACAAGCTGGATGAGATCTCCCTGAGCGCTCCTACCTCGGTATGTGAGTTCCGGGATGGCACCTACAAGAGCTACGAGATCTGTCCCGAGGATTTCGGACTGAAGCGTTGCAAAAAGGAGGAGCTGGTGGGCGGTACACCCGGGGAAAACGCAGAGATTACCAGAAGCATTCTCAAGGGAGAAAAAGGACCCAGACGGGATGTGGTGCTGATGAATGCGGGAGCTGCCCTGTATATTGCAGGCAAGGCCGAGAGTCTGGCAGAAGGGATAAAGCTGGCAGCGGAGCTCATTGATTCCGGCGCGGCATTGCAGAAGCTGGAGGAATTCATCAAGGCTACCAACTGAGAGGAATGGAACATGGAAACGATATTACAGACAATTGCGGACTATGCAAGAGTGCGGGTGGCAAGGGACAAGGAAAGACTTTCCCCGGAGGCGTTGAAGGAACAGTGTAAGATGCTGCAGGGGGCGGGAAGACATGGTTTCCGGGGGACAGATGGGCAGAGTGCTCAAGGAACAGCCGGACAACCCTTCCTCGCCGCATTGAAAAAGCCCGGGGTCAGCTTTATCTGCGAGGTGAAGAAGGCCTCTCCCTCCAAGGGCGTCATCGCGGAAGAGTTTCCTTATGTGGAGATAGCGAGGGAATATGAGGACGCAGGAGCAGATTGTATCTCCTGTCTGACAGAGCCCAAATGGTTTCTGGGCTCCGATGAGATATTCGGGGAAATAAGAGGGCAGGTTACGGTGCCGATGCTGCGCAAGGATTTCGTGGTGGACGAATATCAGATATATCAGGCAAAGGTCATGGGGGCAGATGCGGTGCTATTGATCTGTGCACTGCTGGATGGGGAAACGATTGCAAGGTATCTGGGAATCTGCAAGGAGCTTGGGCTGGTCGCACTGGTGGAAACCCACGATGAAAAGGAGATCAGGGACGCTGTCCTGGCGGGGGCTGAAATCATCGGCGTGAATAACCGCAATCTCAAAGATTTTACCGTGGACATCGAAAACAGCTCCAGACTCCGGGAACTGGTACCGCCTGAGGTGGTGTTTGTGGCAGAGAGCGGTATCCGCACGCCGGAGGATGTGGCGGTGCTTCGAAGACAGGGAGTCGATGCAGTGTTGGTAGGGGAGACCCTCATGCGGGCACGGGATAAGAGAGAAGCCCTCAGGAGACTGCGGGGAGAGGAAGCAGGATAAGGCAGTCCCGGAAGACTGCGGGAGGATGGACTATGAAAAAAATCAAGATTTGTGGTCTGACCAGACCGGAGGATATCGAGACCGTGAATCTGCTCAAACCGGAGTATTGCGGCTTTGTCATCAATTTTCCAAAGAGCAAAAGGAATCTGATTCCGGAGCAGGTAAAGCTTTTGCGCAGAGAACTGAATCCTTCGGTGATTCCGGTGGGGGTGTTTGTGAACCAGCCTCCGGAGCTTGTGGCAGAGCTTTTGAATCAGGGTGTCGTCTCCATTGCCCAGCTGCATGGGCAGGAGACCGAAGAATATCTGACTACCCTCCGCAGCCTTACGGTTCAACCGATCTGGCAGGCCTTTCAGGTGAAAACCGGAGAGGAGCTGCAGTTGGCGGCAAGGAGTACGGCGGATTTTATCTTGCTGGATGCCGGGCAGGGAGAAGGCATAACCTTTGACTGGAGCTGTCTGGAGAGTCTGGACAGACCCTTTGGTCTGGCAGGGGGATTGAAGGAGGATAACCTGCCCCTGGCACTGAGGACCCGGGCGGAGCTTTTGGACGTCTCCGGAGGAGTGGAGACGGAAGGCTATAAGGATCCGGAGAAGATAGAGAGGTTTATTTCTATGGTCAGAAGGGAAGAACGTTGACTGAAACCCAAAACATGAGCAGGAAATAGCGACAGGAGCCGAAGGACGGGAGCCGGAAAACAGGAACCGAAAGACAGAAACCGGGAAACGCAAACCGGAATCAGGCAACAGAAAATAGAAAAGAATGGCGAAAAGATAAAGCGAGAATGACAGGGAAAGGGAGAGGAGCAAACATGGAACAGAAGGAAGGAAGATTCGGTGTACACGGGGGACAATACATCCCGGAGACACTGATGAACGCTGTGATCGAACTGGATAAGGCATACAGCCGCTACAAGAATGATCCGGAATTTCAAAGGGAGCTTACCGCATTGCTGAATGAGTATGCGGGCAGACCCAGCAGGCTGTATTATGCGGAGAAAATGACGGAGAAGCTGAGCGGTGCCAAAATCTATTTGAAGCGCGAAGATCTAAACCATACCGGATCCCACAAGATCAACAATGTGCTGGGACAGGCGCTGTTGGCAAAGAAAATGGGAAAGACCCGTCTGATCGCGGAGACCGGCGCCGGACAGCACGGCGTGGCCACCGCAACCGCAGCGACGTTGCTGGGGATGGAATGTGTGGTCTTTATGGGAAAAGAAGACACCGAGAGACAGGCGCTGAATGTGTATCGCATGAAACTTTTGGGGGCGGAGGTGATTCCTGTGACGACAGGAACCGCTACCCTGAAGGATGCGGTATCGGAGGCCATGAGAGAGTGGACGAACAGGATTGATGATACCCATTACTGCCTGGGCTCCGTCATGGGACCTCATCCTTTTCCCACCATTGTGCGGGATTTTCAGGCGGTGATTTCCAGGGAAATCAAGGAGCAGATACTGGAGAAGGAGGGCAGACTTCCGGACGCTGTCATTGCCTGTGTGGGCGGGGGCAGCAATGCCATGGGTGCATTTTACAACTTTATCGGAGACAGCTCCGTGCGTCTCATCGGCTGTGAGGCTGCGGGCAGAGGAATTGATACCTTTGAGACGGCGGCGACCATTAATACAGGGAAATTGGGAATTTTCCACGGGATGAAGTCCTATTTCTGCCAGGATGAATACGGACAGATTGCACCGGTGTATTCCATCTCCGCAGGACTTGATTACCCCGGTATCGGACCGGAGCATGCATGGCTTCACGATATCGGACGTGCGGAATATGTGGCCGTCACAGATGAGGAGGCGGTAAATGCTTTTGAATATTTAAGCAAAACAGAAGGTATCATTCCGGCGATTGAGTCTGCCCATGCCGTTGCTTATGCAATGAAGCTGGCACCGCAGATGGACAAGGACAAGATAATTGTGATCAATATTTCGGGACGGGGTGATAAGGACTGCGCAGCCATTGCCAGATACAGAGGGGAGAATATTTATGAGTAAGATTAAGAATGCATTTCAGAACGGTAAGGCATTTATTCCTTTTGTGACCTGTGGGGATCCCAACTTGGAAACCACGGAGCAGCTGATCCGTGCCATGGAAAAGAGCGGTGCGGACCTGATTGAATTGGGGATTCCTTTTTCGGATCCTACGGCTGAGGGACCGGTGATCCAGGGCGCGAACCTGCGGGCTCTGTCCGGCGGTGTGACCACAGACAGGATTTTTGAGATGGTGCGCAGGCTGCGTCGGGATGTGAAGATTCCACTTGTCTTTATGACCTATGCCAATGTGGTGTTTTCTTACGGAACAGAGCGCTTTGCGCAAAAGGCCGCAGAGGTTGGGATGGATGGTATTATTCTACCTGATGTGCCCTTTGAAGAAAAGGAAGAGTTTGCCCCGGTTTTCCGGAAGTACGGCATGGATTTTATCAGTCTGATTGCCCCTACCTCCAGTGACCGGGTGACAAAAATCGCGGCAGAGGCGGAGGGCTTCGTGTACTGTGTCTCTTCCCTCGGGGTGACGGGAGTCAGAAAAGACATCACCACGGACATCGGTGCCATGGTGAAGCTGGTGCGGGAGGCCAATCCGGAGATTCCCTGCGCCATCGGTTTCGGCATCTCCACGCCGGAGCAGGCAAAAAAAATGGCGCAGCATGCCGATGGTGTCATCGTAGGCTCCGCCATAGTAAGGCAAATCGGAGAACTTGGGGAGGAGGCCGAAAAAGCCGTCTCCGGGTATGTGTCCGAAATGAAGGCTGCAATCACAATCTGAGGAGTCACAGCTTTACAAACTCGGGAACTCTCTTCTCGAAAACAGTGAAGTAGCGGAACCCACAGGCTTTGAGTACTTCGGCGGCTCTGTCGAAATGAGCGGCCAGGTGCCCGGTGTCGTGGGAATCGCTGCCCACTGTGATGATCTCGCCTCCCAATTCCTTATAACGTCTGAGAATTCCGGTGCAGGGATGGAAATCCCGAAGACCGCTTATGATGCCGCCGGTATTCAGCTCCAGTCCCTTTTCTTTTTCCAGCAGAAGCTCCAGAATCCGGTCCAGAATATCGCGGTATTTCTCGTAGGTGTACTCCCTGTCCTTTGAGGGACCGTATCTCACCACATAATCCAGATGACCATAGACATCAAAATTAGAAAACTTCTGAATGTTTTCCAGAATGGAGGTAAAATATTCCCGGTAAGCTTCCTCCTCACTGCGCCCCTCGTAAAAGGCGGGATAGTAGGGATCCTTGCCGTGGCAGACATGGGAAGAACCGATGATAAAATCAAAATCATAGGAATTGGCGTACACCGCGTTTTTGCGCAGAATCTCCGGCTGCAATCCCAGCTCCACGCCGAAGAGAATTCGGATTTGTCCGGCATATTTTTCTTTCAGGCGCGCCAGGTCGTAGAGATAGGAGTCTGTGTTCAACAGGAAGATACTGCCCGGTCCCTCCGGGGAATCGGGAAAGTCCATGTCCTGGTGTTCCGTGAAGCACATGGTCTTCAGCCCCAGGGCAATTCCCTGCCGTATCATTTCCTCCATGGGGGTATCGGAGTCTCCTGAAAAAGAGGAGTGCATGTGACAATCGGCTGTGAGTAGCATAGAAATCATCCTTTCCGGAAATCATAATTTCTTACAGTATAACACTTTATAAAGAAAAAGTAAATTTTCCGGGGAAACAGAAATATTTTTCATTTATGTCTTGAATTATGAAGGGAAATTATGTAAAATAGAACTGTTGATAAAATTTTGACAATTGGACAGGCTAAATGAATGAGGATTGTCAAAATAATATAATATATTTTAGGAGGATTCTAAAATGGCAGTAAAAGTTGCAATTAATGGATTTGGTCGTATCGGCCGTCTGGCATTCAGACAGATGTTTGGTGCAGAAGGATATGAGGTTGTTGCTATCAACGATCTTACAAAGCCTTCCATGCTTGCTCAGCTGTTGAAGTACGATACCGCTCAGGGCGGATATTGCGGAAAGATCGGTGAGAAGCTTCACACCGTATCTGCTGATGACGAAGCAGGAACCATCACTGTTGACGGCAAGACCCTTAAGATCTATGCTATGGCTAAGGCTAACGAGCTTCCCTGGGGAGAGATCGGTGTAGACGTTGTTCTTGAGTGTACCGGTTTCTACTGCTCCAAGGAGAAGTCTATGGCTCACATCGAGGCAGGTGCTAAGAAGGTTGTTATTTCCGCTCCCGCCGGCAACGATCTGAAGACCATCGTTTACTCTGTAAATGAGAAGACTCTGACCGCTGATGATCAGATCATCTCTGCTGCATCCTGCACAACTAACTGTCTTGCACCTATGGCTAAGGCTCTGAACGATTACGCTCCTATCCAGAGCGGTATCATGAGCACCATCCATGCTTACACCGGCGACCAGATGATTCTGGACGGTCCTCACAGAAAGGGTGACCTTCGTCGTGCACGTGCAGGCGCTGCTAACATCGTTCCCAACTCTACCGGTGCTGCAAAGGCAATCGGTCTTGTTATCCCTGAGTTGAACGGTAAGCTCATCGGTTCTGCACAGCGTGTTCCCGTTCCTACCGGTTCTACCACCATCCTTACCGCAGTTGTTAAGGGCAAGGACGTAACCAAGGAAGGCATCAATGCTGCTATGAAGGCTGCTTCCAGCGAGTCCTTCGGTTACAACGAGGACGAGATCGTTTCCTCCGATGTTATCGGTATGAGATTCGGTTCCCTGTTCGATGCTACCCAGACCATGGTTTCCAAGATCGACGAGGATACCTTCCAGGTACAGGTTGTTTCCTGGTATGACAATGAGAATTCCTACACCAGCCAGATGGTTCGTACCATTAAGTACTTCGCTGAGCTGAACTAAGTTCTGTTTAGGAAAGACCTTGAGGGGTCCGGTCTTTAGGACCGGACCCTTTTTGTCGCGGTAAAAGAAAACAGGCGGATACGCTTAAATAATAATCAAATGGAGGAATGCAGAATGGGTCTGAATAAGAAATCTGTTGATGATTTTAACGCAAAGGGAAGAAGAGTCCTTGTAAGATGTGACTTCAACGTTCCCTTGAAGAATGGTGTGATTACCGACGAGAACAGAATCGTTGGTGCACTTCCTACTATCAAGAAGCTGATCAATGATGGCGGCAAGGTAATCCTTTGCTCTCATCTTGGAAAGGTTAAAGAAGGTCCCAGCGAGAAGGAATCTCTTGCACCTGTTGCAAAGGCACTTTCCGAGAAGCTGGGCAAGGAAGTTGTATTCGTATCCGATTACAATGTAACCGGCGAAGCAGCTACCGCTGCAGTTGCAGCAATGAAGGAAGGCGATGTTGTTCTGCTTCAGAATACCCGTTTCCGCATGGAAGAAGAGACCAAGCCCAACAAGGCCGGTGAGAAGTTCGCTGAAGAGCTTGCTGCGCTTTGCGATGACTATGTATGCGATGCATTCGGTTCTGCTCACAGAGCACATGCTTCCGTATCTGTAGTTACCAAGTATGTTCGTGCTAAGGGTGGCGTTTGTGCGGTAGGTTATCTGATGCAGAAGGAGATTCAGTTCCTCGGCAATGCAGTAGAGAATCCTGTTCGTCCTTTCGTTGCTATCCTTGGTGGTGCCAAGGTTGCTGACAAGTTGAATGTTATCTCCAACCTGCTTGAGAAATGTGATACCCTCATCATCGGTGGCGGTATGGCTTACACCTTCCTGAAGGCGCAGGGCTATGAAATCGGCAAGTCCCTTGTTGACGATGAGAAGATTGACTATTGTAAGGAAATGATGGCAAAGGCTGAGAAGCTCGGCAAGAAGCTTGTTCTTCCCGTTGATTCTGTTACCATCTCTGATTTCCCGAACCCTATCGATGCACCTGTGGAGGTTGAGGTATACGATGTGAACAACATGCCTGCTGACAGAGAAGGCTGTGATATCGGACCCAAGTCCCAGGCTATGTTCGCTGAGGCTGTAAAGTCTGCTAAAACCGTAGTTTGGAACGGACCTATGGGCGTATTCGAGAATCCTACTCTTGCAGCAGGTACCATCGCAGTAGCAAAGGCTCTTGCAGAGACAGACGCAACTACCATTATCGGTGGCGGCGATTCTGCGGCAGCTGTGAACCAGCTTGGCTTTGGTGACAAGATGAGCCACATTTCTACCGGTGGCGGCGCTTCCCTTGAGTACCTTGAGGGCAAGGAGCTTCCCGGTGTAGTAGCAGCAGACGACAAATAATGCGACTAAGCAGACTGTGCAATAATATATAGCACAGTGTCTCATGCTTGCATGTCTTTATAGTAAAGAAATCATATAGAAAAAGAGGAATTTTCAGATGGCAAGAAAAAAGATAATCGCAGGAAACTGGAAGATGAATATGACTCCCAGTCAGGCAGTTAAGCTTTGTGCAGATTTGAAGAATCTCGTGAAATCTGACAGCGTTGATGTTGTATATTGTGTTCCTGCAATTGATATTGTTCCCGTAGTGGAAGCAGTGAAGGGCACCAATGTACAGGTAGGCGCAGAGAATATGTATTTTGAGGAGAAGGGTGCATACACCGGTGAAATCTCCGCAGAAATGCTGGTAGACGCAGGCGTAAAGTATGTTATCATCGGACACTCAGAGAGAAGAGATTACTTCAAGGAGGATGATGCTCTTCTGAACAAGAAGGTTAAGAAGGCTTTGGCAGCAGGACTGATTCCCATTCTCTGCTGCGGTGAGTCCCTGGAGCAGAGAGAGATGGGCGTTACCATGGACTGGATTCGTTTTCAGATTAAGTCCGATCTTGCAGGTGTTACCGCAGACCAGGTTAAAGGCATCGTAATCGCATACGAGCCCATCTGGGCAATCGGAACAGGTAAGACCGCTACTACCGAACAGGCGGAGGAAGTCTGCAAGGGAATTCGTGAGTGTATCGCTGAGATGTATGATACAGCAACTGCTGACGCAGTGCGCATCCAGTACGGCGGCTCAGTAAATGCCGGCAATGCAGCAGAGCTGTTTGCACAGCCCGACATTGACGGCGGTCTTGTAGGCGGCGCATCCCTGAAGGCTGATTTCGGTCAGATTGTGAACTATTGATCAGCAATGATTAATGATTGGTATCGGTTATAATTGTGAAATCAGGTAATACTTAAGGGCAGTTAATGATTGAGAATCGGTACCGGTTGAGGGCGGCTAATGACTGTGAACCGATACAGATTGAGGGCAGTTAGTGATTGAGAACCGGTACAGGTTGAGGGCAGTTCTTGACTAAGAATCATTGATTTGTAACAGAAAGTTGTTGGCTTTTATCATGAATATATTCACGTATTTTTTCACGAATATTTTGTTGTGGATTTTTTCGTGAATATTTCATGATGTGTTTTGGATAAATCTGTCATGACAGTACAGATCGACTTAAGGCTTGTTACTTATGATAACGGTGTACGCTTGGGTTAACATATTGGGTATTCGGAAGTGATTTTCACGTCCGGATACCTTTTTGTTTTTCGTTTGTATTCTGTTTGTGTTTTCTTTTGTTTTATTTTGTAAAAAACTTCTTAGAAATACATAGCGTCAGAATGAGATTTCGTGAAAAAATGAAGAATTCCGGAATAATGACGAAAAGGGAGCGAAAGATTTCGTGAAAAGATGAAGAATTCCGGAATAATGACGAAAAGAGAGCGCAAGATTTCGTGAAAAACCGAGAAAACCCAGGAATTATAACGTAAAAGGAGCGAAAGATTTCGTGAAAAAATGAAGAATTCCGGAATAATGACGAAAAGGGAGCGCAAGATTTCGTGAAAAACCGAGGAATTTCGGAATTATAACGAAAAGGTGGCGCAAGATTTCGTGAAAAACCGAGAAATCCAGGAATTATAACGTAAAGGAAGCGCAAGATTTCGTGAAAAAATGAAGAATTCCAGAAATATAACGTAAAAGGAACGCAAAATTTCGTGAAAAACCGAGAAAACCCAGGAATTATAACGTAAAAGGAGCGTATAATTTCGTGAAAAACTGAGGAATTTCGGAATTATAACGAAAAGGTGGCGCAAGATTTCGTGAAAAAATGAAGAATTCCGGAATAATGACGAAAAGTGAGCGCAAGATTTCGTGAAAAACCGAGAAAACCCAGAATTTTGTTGTATAGTTAACAATAATAGTATTTCTGATATACAACAAAATAAGGGAAAAAGGAGCTACATGCTCTTCTGTTTTCAAAGTGTCTATGAATATATATCTTGGAATTTCCTGGGAGGATTCTTGTATTTTTGATATTGAACACATGCGATAAACCAGGGTTATAAATCAGGGTAGACAAACGAAGTGAAACCAAGACAGGAAACCAAGACAGGAAACCAAGACAGGAAGCCAAGACAGGAAACCAAGACAGGAAACCAAGACAGGAAGCCAAGACAGGAAACCAAGACAGGAAACCAAGACAGGAAACCAAGACAGGAAAACAGGGCAGAAAACCAAGGCAGGAAAATCAAGGCAGGAAAATCAAGGCGGGAAAATCAAGGCAGGATCCGAGACCGGCAACTAAGAAAGATACTCAAAAGGGATTCATACCGGTTATACGATTTTAAAGTGAAAAGTATTATGAGGGAAACATGCGGGAAACACATTGAAATCTGACTATTCTCATTTGAAAAAAATTGTGCTATAGTATAAAGGTATCTAGTAGTTTCAATGATTGGGTGAATCCTGCGTCTAAGGAATGTTTCATACCATAGGGGGAAGCTGACTATTGAGATTAGGTTATTGAAATCAGGTTATTGAGATTAGGTTATTGAGATTAGGTTATTGAGATTAGGTTATTGA
>CALZBR010000027.1 GCA_945621435.1 uncultured Lachnospiraceae bacterium | reverse complement strand
ACTGTAGAAAGAACCCTATTACGCCCGACATAAAGACATGTATAAATACAGGCATTGAAACTGATTCATAAGTTTTTATTCCATCAAAATAACATCAGATCGTGCGCTTACCGTTCGGAACATAATCCCAAATAAAAAAGAGACTTCCGGAATAATAGCAGGAGCCTCTTTTTATATTTATTTTTCGCAAATTCTTCAACAACCGTGCTCTTCCCAATAGTCCGTCCATCCCCCTTCAATCAATAATGCTGATGTTCCTTCTGATACTTCCATCTATTTCAAGAGTTCACTGTATGTTTTTCTCTTGAACATCCTTACCTCCTCAACCAAAAACATGGAACGATAGCGGTTCTTACAAATGGCGGAAATAGCAATACCGAATTTACGGTTTTTATTTGCATGTTTTTGCACGTATTTACTATTTTATTCTTCTTATTTTTGCACGCATTTACATTTTTTGTGTGTTTTCTTGTACTTGTCTGGAAAAGCATACGCCCGCCTCTACAGCAAAACTTCACGACATTTCCTGATGGCTTCTCCGCTTACAATTCTTTCTTCCACAATCTGCCTGAGCTGCGCACACCATGCATTTGTTTTTGAAATATCCGTACACAAGTCGTGAAGGATCGCATCCGCTTCTTCTAAAGCAGCCTGATACCGCTTTGTGGAAAGCTCGCCGGATTGATATGCCGCATCCAGTTCATGACCACATCACCTTCCGGAGTAAAAATAACATCCAGGTATTTATCTATGTACACTGCAATTCCATCCGGAAAGTATTTGACGGTGATCACTCTGTTTGTATGATCCGGGATCAGCTCCAACCACGTCATACCCGCCCCTGTCACCTGTATTCTTCCGGCTTTGGGTGTTTCCCAGTATTGTGCCTCACCATCGGTCAGTCTGATCAGGCAGGCTAACCCATGAAATATCTCATCATCGATTCTCATCTGGTAATATGGATAGTACTGGAATCCCTAGCCATCCCGATTTAATCTCTTATGCTTCATACAACCCCAAAAATAACTTCTTCCTTGCTTTTACCTGCACATCAAGTATGGACTCATTAGTCAATAGCTTTCTTTGACTGTCGTTTCCAGCACTCCCGGTGCTCGTCTTAGAACATTGCATCACTTTCTCAAATAATGATTGAAAAAATTTAAATGCAATTCCTTCATTTTGTTACCAACATCATCCTCTGACATTTTTCCCATCATCATTTTTGACTTGCTAAAGTATTTCATGTCAGTAAAACCCATATGTGTAATACCGTCAAACATTTCATATTCAACCGGAGCATTGGTATCTAAAAGTACTTTACTTACAACAGCCTCATTATTCCTGCTTAATATTTGTAAGAAGGGTCTCTCCATAGTCTGTCCGTAATACTCTCCAAAGATAGCACCATCCATGTTTGCGCCACATATATACTCTTCATAATTCATGCACATATAGTATGCCAGATTACCTCCAAAGGAATGTCCCATCACTCCTATACCCTTTTCAAAATCAATATAGTCGCAATACTCTTTTTTCAATATACCGACTATAAAGTTAACATCCTCTGCCCACTCCTTCAGTCTTTCATTCAGAAAAGTACAATACTTTTTCTGAAAGGTATAGAAAACATCATACATTTCTTTCGCTGTTCCATTTGTCTTTTTCATTTTAAGAGCCGCAATAGTTCCTCGAACCATCGGATCAACTTGCTTTCCCTTAACGTTTTTGTCCAGTTCTATCCTTGAACCATCGGCTAATTCCATGTAAGCTGATTCATACGCATGTCCAACCGACACAACAAAATATCCATTTTCAACAAGCTCACAGCACAGCTTATTATTTGCTTCCATATAGGAACCATATCCGTGATTGTATATGACAAGCGAGTTTTTTCGGTTTAAAATATCAGGATTTTGATACATCTTTCCGGCAGCATTTCTGATTACAACCTCCGATTCACCATTGTAATCAGCCGGATAATATAATCTTGCCGATACGATTCTTTTCCCTTTTTGGGCACCTAATTTTTCATCTCTTGATTCGTCAATCCCAGTTATAAGGTATGTTCCGACAATCATTTGGTTGCATCCCTTTCCTGTTTCACACCGGATATGGCGATGGCTTCTTCCTCAGACATTCCACGCTTCAGACAGTTATGATAGACCAGCAATGCCTGTTCCTGTCTGCCTTCCTGTCTGCCCTCAATGCGTCCCTGCTCCCTGACATACTCATCCTCTGAATGCCTGTCCCGTCTGGCCTTTTGTCTCTGTTCAAATTCCCACTTGATTCTTTTTCTCAGACTCATCTGTCTCACCACTTCCATCGCTTCCAGCATTCCCGGTGTTCTCCTCTTTATCATGGCAAACTCCCCATCATCCGTCGCATTGAACAGCCTTATCCAGTCATCCACCGGTGAATCCTCCGAAAGCTGCTTTTTCAATTCAATGGTATGTATTTCCATCAGATCTGTCAACTCCCGATTTTTCGCATCCCTCAATGTGTATACGCTGTGATTCGCCGTTCCCTCCAAAAGATTAAAGTTCAATATGTTTATCGACACACACTTTTTCAGCTTCTCATAATCTTGTCCCACAAACAGCTCATCCGTGTACATCTTTGCCAGGTAAAACAGACTTCTCTTATTCCAGAATTTCTGAGGTCTTACCTGTACTTCCACGTCAATCTTCGTATCATTGTTCAGCTCCAGCAGGACATCCAGTATTCCCTGTTTCTGACCCTTATGGTTCCTTCCGAGAAAGGGATTTCTGATCCTGACTGACTTGATTTCTTCCATCGGGATTCCCAGTACGTCGCTGATAAACTGCCTTCGAACTGCCTCATGGTTCAGGAGCTCCTTTGCCATGAAGTCCTCCTTTGCCGGTATGATTCTCATATAACCTCCTTCGCAGGAGGCACTCGTTCTTCCCTCTCACCCAAGGCTCCTGCTTTCTATTCTTGAATTAAGCAGGGATTTCCTTGATTGAGATGATTCAGATAAAAGAGAACTCGGCTTGTGTATACTACCGATGTCAGAAATAAAAGAAATATGCTTGATGACTATGTTAGCATATTTCTATATTTTTGTAAACACTATTATGATATTTTATTATTCTATTATTTTGTAATCCTATTTGACAATTAACCCCTTAATTAATATTAATTCACTGGAAGGTAATGACCTCCGGTGCATGTGTAAAGGCACTGATGGTTGCTTTGGCATTCTTGAAATAAAACACCTGTGTATTCTCGTCATCTGCCACATACATGCTCTTCAGGGACGGATAGGCCTCCACCGTTGCCAGATAATACACTTCTGCTTCCTTCAAAAATTTTACCACACGTTCCATATCCATTTCCTCCTATTTGTTTAACCAAAAAACACCCCTCAGACATTTCATCTGCCTGAGGGGCTTAACACTGACTTACACTCCCTGGTATTTTTCGCTCTGCATGCGTACCAGCTCTGCATCTTCAAAATAATTAATCTTCATGGCGCTCTTCACCTCAGAAAGAGTCTGTGCCGCCACTTCTCTGGCTGCCTCGCTGCCTTTTCTGAGAACCTCATATACGGCGGGGATGTCCTTCTCCAGTTCCTTTCTGCGGTTGCGGATGGGCTCCAGGGTCTCCTGCATGATATTGTTCAGGAATTTCTTTACCTTCACATCTCCCAATCCGCCTCTCTGGTAGTGAGCCTTGAGCTCGTCCAGATTTGCATAATCGGGAAGATATCTCTCAAAATGCTCTTCCCTGCAGAAAGCATCCAGATAGGTAAACACCGTATTGCCCTCCAGATGTCCGGGATCGCTGACCTGGAGATGAAGGGGATCCGTGTACATACTCATGATCTTGGTGCGCACTTCGTCCGCACTGTCGGCCAGATAAATACAGTTGCCCAGAGACTTGCTCATCTTTGCCTTGCCGTCGGTACCGGGAAGACGCTTGCAGGCCTCATTCTCCGGAATCAGCGCGGAGGGCTCCACCAGAACAGGGGCGTATACCGTGTTGAACTTATGTACGATTTCTCTTGCCTGCTCGATCATGGGCAGCTGATCCTCGCCTACGGGAACCGTGGTAGCCTTGAACGCAGTAATATCCGCTGCCTGGCTGATGGGATAGGTGAAAAATCCTACGGGAATACTTGCTTCGAAGTTCCTCATCTGAATCTCATTTTTTACCGTAGGATTCCTCTGAAGTCTCGCTACAGTCACCAGGTCCATGTAATAAAATGTCAGCTCACAAAGCTCTGAAATCTGAGACTGTATAAACATGGTTGACTTTGCGGGATCCAGTCCGCAGGACATATAGTCCAATGCAACCTCAATGATATTCTGACGCACCTTCTCCGGATTCTCAATATTATCCGTAAGTGCCTGTGCATCTGCAATCATAATATATGTTTTCTTATAATCTCCGGAATTCTGCAATTCCACGCGTCTGCGCAGGGAACCCACATAATGTCCCACATGCAGTCTTCCCGTGGGTCTGTCGCCTGTCAAAATTATCTTATCCATATCGTTTTCCTTTCTAAGAACACTTATCGTTAAGTATATCACTAATTCCGCAATTAGAAAACCACTTTTTTACTTTTCTTCCTTCTTTCTTCTTCCCTGCGATACAGAATCACCATAATCTCATGAGCCACCATGGGCATTGCCGCTAAGATCGTCAGTCGCATCCACTCTCTGCGTGACAGCGGGGATGTGCCAAAGGCAGTGATCAGAAAAGGAATCTCCGTCACTGCAAACTGCAGCAGGAAGCCTGCGATGCATGCCCCAATCATCAGCTTATTGTCCCTGTGGTTCATGCGAAAGACGGATCTGCTCACATCCCGCATTCCCACGGCATGCCAGAGCTGGCTCATTCCCAGCACGGTAAAGGCGTAGGTCTGAGCCTTGGAAAGCACCCATTCCTCCTTTAAAATCTCCGCAAGCCCCGGCAGGCTGATTGCAAACCCTCTGATATGCAGTAAAGCACAGGGAAGCATCAGAAAGGCCGTCAGACTTACTGCCGCTATCAGTCCCCCATAGAAGCAGGTACAGGTCAGTCCCCCCCTGGCAAACAGGCTCTCCGATGCCTTCCTTGGGGGCTGTCGCATGAGTCCCTCGCCGTCGTTTTTATCCATCCCCAGTGCCAGTGCCGGCAGGGAATCCGTGATGAGATTGATCCACAGGATATGACTGGACTTTAAGGGTGCCGCCAGGCCGCAGACCACTGCCAGAAACATGGTGATAATCTCTCCCAGGTTAGAGGACAACAGAAAAATCACAGACTTTCTGATATTTTCATACACACCCCTGCCCTCTTCGATGGCCCGCCGGATGGTGGCAAAGTTATCATCCGTCAATATCATGTCCGAAGCCTGTCTTGCCACATCCGTCCCTGCTTTTCCCATGGCAATTCCGATGTCCGCCTTCTTCAGGGAGGGGGCATCATTGACACCGTCTCCGGTCATTGCCACAATCTCTCCACGTGAGCGGAAGCCGTCCACGATCCGCACCTTCTGAGCCGGCGACACCCTTGCAAAGACTCTGGTGTACTCCAGCCGCTCCGCCAGTTCTTCCTCCGTCAGCCGTCCCAGCTCCTCCCCCGTCATGCACTGTCTGTGCTCTTCCACGATGCCAAGCTGTTTGCCGATGGCAAAGGCGGTGTCCACATGATCTCCGGTAATCATCACCGTGACCACTCCCGCCCCCTTGAAATCCTCCACCGCACCGGCAGCCTCAGGTCTGGCGGGGTCCAGCATGCCCACGATTCCCAGAAATACCAGCTTCTCCTCCCCGGGCTCCCGGACATTCTGACGCATGGCAACCGCCAGGGTTCGCAGTGCCTCCCCCGACATCTCTGCCACCGCTGTCAGTATCCGGCTTCGATGTTCCTCAGACAGCCGCTCCACGCCGCGTCCGGCCAGTATGTGGGTAGCTCTTTTCAACACCTCGTCCGGCGCTCCCTTGGTATACTGTACGGTCTGTGCGTCTGTTTCCACCCTGTGAAGAGTAGTCATCATTTTTCGCTCGGAGTCAAAGGACAGCTCCCCAATCCTGGGTCTCTTCCGGGCTTCCTCTTCATAATCCAATCCAAACCCAGCCCCCAGATCAAGCAGTGCCAGCTCCGTGGGGTCTCCGGTTCTGTTCTCCTCCCCTGATTTATTTCCCTTCTCGATTCTCGCATCGTTACACAGCACCATTCCACGCAGGAATTCCGCTGCCTCCTCCCATCGAAGCTCTGCCACGGTCTGAACTCTTCCCTGCAGGAAGCATTTTTCCACGGTCATTCTGTTCTGGGTCAGAGTACCTGTTTTATCAGAGCATACCACGCTCACGGCTCCCAGGGTCTCCACAGAGGGAAGCCTGCGCACGATGGTATTCACCCTAACCATTCTGGTGACACTCAGGGCAAGGCAGATGGTCACCACCGCCGGCAGCCCCTCCGGTACCGCTGCTACCGCCAGCGAGATGGCTGTAATCAGCATCTCTCCGATATCTCTTTTCTGCAGCACTGCAATCAGAAAAAGGGCTCCACAGAGCAGCAGGGAAAGAATACTTAGTATTTTCCCCAGTTCCCCCAGCCTTTTCTGCAGAGGCGTCATCTCCTCCTTTGCCTCTGTAATCATGGTGGCAATTTTCCCCAGCTCCGTATCCATACCGATAGCCGTTACAATGCCCTCTCCCCTGCCATAGGTGACAATCGTAGACATAAAGGCCATGTTATGCCTGTCCCCCAGGGGAATCTCCGCATCGTCCAGTCTGCTGCCAATTCCCGGCAGATAGGTACTGTCCTTTTCCACCGGCACAGCTTCTCCTGTCAGCGCAGATTCCTCCACCTTAAGGTTGGCAGACTCTGTCAACCTCAGATCCGCCGGCACCTGGCACCCCGCCTCCAGACACACCAGATCCCCACGCACCAGTTCTGCCGCAGGAATCTCAATCTTCCTGCCTCCTCGGATAACAAAAGCCTTGGGACTGGTTAATTTCTTCAGGGATTCCAGTGCCTTCTGTGCCTTTCCCTCCTGAATCATGCCCACTGTGGCATTGAGCAGTACCACCACGGCGATAATGATTGCATCACTGAGTTCATCCAGTAATATAGACACCGCAGCTGCTGCCAGCAGGACATAAATCAAGGGGTCGCACAGCTGTTCCAGAAAGGATTCTGCCAGAGTCTTTTTTCTGCCTGACTTCATCTCATTCCTGCCGTATGCCGCGAGACGCCTGTCCGCTTCCTCCGGCTCCAGTCCCCTCTTCACATCCGTATACAGCTCCTCTGCCGTTTTTGCAATGCTTCTCTGCTCAAACAATTAAAAAATTCCTCCCGAAAGCGTATTTCTACTGTTACAAAACGTATCAATAGAAGATATGCTTTCGAGAGGAAAATTATTCCGGTAAGCCCCAAGCGGCTATGAATTTTTAAGCAGAGTCTTCGTATATTCCTGCCGGGGATTGGAGAAAATCTCCTCCGTCCCCCCGATTTCCACGATTTTGCCTTCCTTCATCACCATGATCCGGTCGCACATTTTATAGACCACATTGATGTCATGGGAGATGAAGAGATAGGACAGCTGCATCTCCTCCTGGAGCTTCTGCATCAGCTCCATAATCTGGGCCTGAATGGTTACGTCCAGCGCCGACACGGGCTCATCTGCCACAATCAGTCCCGGTCCTGTGATCAGCGCCTGTCCGATGCTGATACGCTGTCTCTGCCCGCCGGAGAGCTGGGAGGGCTTTCTGCCAAAGTATTTATCCTCCAGCCCCACCTTATGAAGCATGTCATACGCTGCAGCCCTTCTGTCCTCCGCAGTCATGGCAAGGGACTCATCCAGCTTTCCCACTGCCCGCAGGGGCTCCTCCAGAAGCCATCCTATGGTTTTCGTGGGGTTCAGGCTGCTGTAGGGATCCTGAAAAATCATCTGGGGGCGAATGGTTTCCAGCTTGATTTCTCCGCTGATCAGAGGATTCATTCCCAAGATAGCCTTGGACAGAGAGGTCTTGCCACAGCCGCTCTCCCCTACCAGTCCCAGGCTCTCTCCCTTATAGATGTCAAAGCTTGCCCCTTCTACCACACAGTGCTGTTTCTTCTTGGAAAAAGGATTCCGGTTTCCGTCCCGGTAATACACTGAGAGGTCTCGAACCGCAGCAATCTTCGGAATGCCCTTCTCTCTTTCTTCAGAATTCTCCTCGTTTTTTTCCCCGGGCTTCTCTCCATACCTCTCCGGATACAGCCTTTCCATGACAGACACCCGCTTCTTCAGGCGGGAGGGCACCGCTTCTATCAGCTTCCTGGTGTACTCCTCCTTTGGATGCTCGAAGATATCCGCTGTCCTGCCCTGTTCCACCACGCACCCGTCCTTCATCACCGCCACCCGGTGACAGATTCTGCGAGCCAGATTCAGATCGTGGGTGATAAAGAGCATGGCGTTCTGCTCCTTCTCGTTGATTTCCCGCAGGAGCTCCATAATCTGGTTCTGTATGGTCACATCCAGTGCCGTGGTAGGTTCATCCGCCACGATCAGGTCAGGATGCAGTATGACAGCCATGGCAATCATCACCCTCTGACGCATACCGCCGGACAGCTGGTGAGGATAGCTTGCATAGACCTCCTTCACCTTTTTTAGACCTACCGCCTCGAAGGTTTCCAACACCCTTGTCCTGATTTCTTCCCCGGTTAAATCCGTGTGAAGCCGTAGCATCTCCTCCACCTGCTTCCCCACACGCAGGGTAGGGTTCAGGGAGGTCATGGGCTCCTGAAATACCATGGACATCTCCGCGCCCTGGTACTTTCTGTACAAAGCCTTATCCAGGGGCTTCCCCGCTTCCCGGAGCACAACATCATCAAACAGGATTCTGCCGGAAGTAATCTGTGCCGTCTCCGACACCAGTCCCATCATGGTCAAGGCGGTCACGGATTTTCCCGAACCGGACTCTCCCACAACGCCAAGGATTTCTCCGTCCTTCAGCTCCAGCGTAACGTTTTTTACCACCTCCGTGCCCTCAAAGGCCACAGAAAGATTCTCTATTTTTATCATATTGTGACCTCCTTCCCGCACGTTCTATGTCCTGCGCCGGATTCCCTCACTGAACAGGGAGAATCCCAACACGATCCACACAATGGTCAGTCCCGGTGCCAGGGCGTACCAGGGAGCCGTCTGCAGATAGCTCTGGGCGTCCGACAGCATTTTCCCCAGGCTGGCATCGGGAGGCTGCACTCCGATGCCCAGATAACTCATCCCGGACTCCGCCAGGATGGCATTGTTAAAACCAATCATCACCGATACCCAGAACACGGAAAAGATATTGGGCAGGATATGCACAAAAAGAATCCGCAGCTTTCCCACCCCCATCAGCCTCGCGCGGCTGATATAATCCGCATCTCTGAGACGAATAAACTCGCCCCGCACAATTCGCACATAGCTTGGCACAAAGACAATTCCCAGGGCTAGAATCACATTCTGCCGCCCCTTTCCCAGAAGGGAAATCATGACCAGCGCCAGCAGGATACTGGGGAAACCGTTGACCGCATCCGTGATCCGCATAACTATTTCATCCAGAATTCCCCCGAAATAACCCGTCACTGCCCCCAGCAGTATTCCGATGATTCCGGAAAACAACACCACAAAGGCCGCAATCACGATGGTGGTTCCCATTCCCTTCATCACCCTGGAAAAAATATCCCTGCCGAAATTATCGGTACCAAACCAGTGTTTCCAGGAGGGTGCCATGAATTTTTCTGTTGCTGACATGGCGGTGGTACTGTAGGGCGTCCAGAAAAAGCCGATAATTCCGAGTAGCACGGCAAGACCGGTCATAATCAGACCGGCAATGAGATACTGATTCCATTTTCCGTTACTTTTCTTCTTCATGCTTCTCTGCCCTTATTTCTCACTGATCCTCGGGTCAATGATCCGATACAGGATATCCACCAGAAAATATACAAAAATAACCACAAAGGTAATATATAAAATCAGAATCTCCACCACCGGAAAATCTCTGGTATTGATGGAGCTGATGAGTAATCTTCCCACTCCGGGCAGGCCGAATACCTGCTCTATCACAATACTGCCTGCCACAATCTCGGCGATGATCATTCCGAGGAAGGTAACTACAGGCATCATGGCATTTCGTAACACATGTCCGTACATCACACGGCGTTTGGAACAGCCCTTACTGTAGGCTGTACGAACATAATCCGACTTCATTTCCGTCAACATGGAATTGCGCAGGAAACGGGCCGTCATGGCAATCTTGGGAATCGCCACAGCCAACGCAGGGAATACCAGATAACCGATAAATCCCCCAAAGTTCTCTTTATAGCTGACATACCCGCCGGGCACAAAGGCCTTGAGCAGGATGCCGAATACAAAGGTAAGAATGATCCCCAGAAAAAAAGAGGGAACAGCCATAGCTGTCTGGGTAATCACTCCTAAAACCGCATCCAGATATTTGTTGTTGCATCTCGCCCACACCACTCCCAAAGGAATGGAGACAAGGATAATAAACACCATGGAAATCACTGCCAGCCAGAGGGTCACCGGCAGCTTGTCACCGATGAGCTCCTTCACGGGCATCTGTTCATTCATGCTTTTGGAATACCGGTAGCTGACTCCGAAATCTCCCTGCAGCACTCCTTTCATCCATCTGGTATAGCGTACTGCCGGGGAAAGCTTCTTTCCATTTTCCATAAAGCCCAGCTCCTCGGCTACCTGCTGTTCCCGCTCGGGAGAAGCATCCTCCCCCACAATGGAGCCTACCACGTCTCCGGGAACAATCTGAAAGGCAAGGAAGGCAGCCACGGATACCAGGAACAATGTAATAATGAGAGTGAATAATTTTTTACCAAGATATCTCATGAGACCGCCTCCTTTCTGTCAGTAATTCTTAAATTTTTTTGTTCCTTTGCTGAATTGAGTTTCCGACAAGTCCTGTGTGTCTGTTTCAGACTGTGTGGAGCGTCGGTACTTAGGGCACGTCCTATGTGCCCTTATGTACCGCTACGCGGAACTCCAAGCGAGAGCGTGTCTGAACACAGATATACAGGACTTAGGCGGAGAACCTCAATCCCGCAAATCACGGTAAACCCATGCGATTACTTCACAAAATAAACCGTGCTCATATCCTGTACGTAGACAGGGTAGCAGCGGTAGCCGGCAAGCTTATTGCTGACCGCCGTGTTGGTGGGTGCCACCTGGATAAAGGCACTGGCTGCTTCCCGGTTCAGGATCTTCTGAAGCTGCTTATAGGGCTCCTCCCGTCCCTTCAGGTCAGGAATTGCCTGCAGCTCCTGATAAATGCGGTCAAACTCAGCATTTGAGAAGTTCACAAAGTTCTTGCCTGACTCTGTCTGGAAGCGGTTGATGATGTAGCCGGGAGTCAGATCTCCTGCCAGACCGCTGATGGTTGCCTGATATTTTCTGCCCTTGTATACCTCAGAATACCAGGTCTCCCACTCCACGGGATTGATGGTTGCCGTGATTCCCACATTCTTGAGCTGCTCCACCACGATTTCGCCGGTCTGCATGTGCACCTCATAGTTGGAAGGAATCGTGATCTCCAGTGCAAATCCGTCAGGATATCCTGCCTGTGCCAGAAGCTCCTTTGCCTTTTCAACGTTGGCAGAGGTGCCGTAAGTGTCGTTCAGATCCACATAAAAGCTCTTCAATGCGGGAAGCATTGCCGAAGAAGCCAGCACACTGTTGCCGCCGTAGAGGAACTCATTGATCATGTCCCCGTCCAGGGCATAACAGATTGCCTGACGTACCCGCACATCATCCAGAGGCTTTTCCGCATTGTTCAGGAACAGTGCCTGCAGTACTGCTGATGACGCAGATACCATTCTGAAATCAGAGGACAGCTCAGCAGCCTGAGATTCCGTCAGATAGGGATAAATGTCAATGCTTCCGCCTTTCAGCTCCATCATTGCTGTCTCTGCACTGGCAACAATCTTGAAGTTCACCTGATCCAGATAAGGAAGACCTGCCTGCCAGTAGTCCGGATTCTTCTTCACCACAATGCTCTCAAGGGGTGTGTAAGAAACAAAACAAAACGGTCCCGTACCGACGAGTTCTGCATTCTCATCCTCCCCACTTCCTGCGGGAATGATTGCCGCGGTAAAGCTGTACAGCAGCTCCGGGTTTGCCTCTCCTATCGTTACCTGAACCGTTTTTTCATCTAAAATATCTACAGATTGTACTGCCTTCATGGTAGCCATAAGAGGGACTCCGTCCAACAGTCCTGACACTCTCTCCAGAGAGTACTTGACATCCTCGCATGTTACCAAATTGCCGTTGTGAAACTTGATTCCCTCTCTCAAGGTAAAGGTGTATACCAGTCCGTCTTCGGAAATCGTGTAATCACTGGCCACGGCACCAATCAGATTACCGTTTTCATCAGGCTTTACCAAGCCTTCAAAAATGTTAAATAAGATTTCTTTGGTTCCTGCCGAATTTGCCTTATGTGGGTCAAGACCATCGATATCCTGCTGTATTCCGACAACCACCGTGCCCCCGTAGGTCTTCTCGCCCTGAGGCTCCTGCACTTCGTTGTCAACAACAGTACTTGTTGAGGAATTATTCCCCGAAGACTCTCCTGTGCCATCTGAGCCGCATCCGCCCAGTACAGCCATCGTCAGAAGCGCCGCTAAGAGTAAACTGAATCGTCTCTTTTTCATAATGCTCTTCTCCTCTTCGAATCGAAATGTTCCTCTCATTATTCAATTGTCCCCATCATTGTACCATAGAATTCCTCATTTGCAAGTATTTTCTCAGATACAATCCGAGATGATTCAATCCGGGATACTGTACCGGTTACGGGAGTCAGATCCCCTCCACGCAGTTGTGCATCAGCATGGCGATGGTCATGGGACCTACGCCTCCGGGTACCGGTGTGATTGCTGAGGTGTGAGGCGCAACCTTATCAAAGTCCACATCCCCACAGAGCTTACCGTTCTCGTTGCGGTGAATTCCCACATCGATGACTACAGCCCCCTCCTTCACAAAGGTTTCGTCCACGAACCTGGGCTTGCCGATGGCAACTACCAGGATGTCGGCACGCTTCGTCACTTCCTTCAAATCCCTGGTTCTGGAATGACAGATGGTCACTGTGGCATTCTCTCTGAGCAGCAGCATAGACATGGGTTTTCCTACAATATTGCTTCTGCCGATCACCACGCATTCCTTGCCTGCGATTTCGATGCCAGAGCGCTTCAGAAGCTGAATCACACCTGCCGGAGTACAGGACACATAGCCGGGACGTCCGATGCTTAAGTTTCCTACACTGACGGGATGGAAGCCGTCCACATCCTTTGTGGGGTCAATAGCCAGAAGTACCTTGTCCTCGTCAATATGAGAGGGCAGGGGAAGCTGCACCAGAATCCCGTTCACATCCTCTTTGGTATTGAGTTCTTCAATCAATTTCAGAAGCTCTTCCTCGGTGGTCTCCTCCGCAAGCTCGTAGGACAAGGACTGAATTCCCACATATTCGCAGGCCTTTTTCTTATTGTTTACATAGACGCCGGAGGCAGGGTCGTTTCCCACCTTAATCACTGCCAGGCAACGCTTTAATCCCTGTTTTGCAACTTTCTCCTTGAGTTCGTCCTTAATCTCCTGCGAAATCCTCTTTCCGTCAATCAACTGATACATTCTCTCTCCTCCTGTTATTGTTTTTTTCTTTTATTTTCTTTATTCTGTTTCTTTATTTCTTTCACTTGTCCTCCCATCACTTGAATCGATATTTCCCTTTTCCATGACCTTTTACAGTCTCAATCACATTATTTTCCATCATCAGTTTTATAATTTCTGAAGCCCGAGTAGCTTTGAGCCCTGTCACTTTTTCAACAGAGGAACGTCCAAATATATTATCCTTGCCACATTCTTCATACAATGCAATCACATGCATAACCGTTTTGCCTTTCATTCCCTTATCAATATTCACTAAAAGATTTTCAATGTCCGCTTTTGTATCCTCAATGTCCGCTTTTGTATCCTCAATGTCCGCTTTCAACAATCCGCTTATATGCATTGAACGATTGTGAAGCTCGTTCTTCTCATCCAAAAGCAGATTTCGAAGAAATAACTCTAAAAATTCCGTTGTTTCATGTACACCATTCTTGAGATTATTATAGTTTGCTCTAACCAAAGAATTTCTAAAATACCATGCATTCTCAGCAAAAATGTCATTTGTTGCATCAAATCCGAGAGTTCTCAAATACTTTATAAAAAATACAGCTGTAGTTCTTGTATTCCCTTCCTCAAATATGTGTATTTGCCATAATCTTGATACAAATACAGCCAAATGATGAATAATATCATCCATACTTAAATTCTTATAACTGAATTTTCTCTCTTCCGAAAAATCATAATCAAGCGTTGCTCTTAATTCCGAAGCGCTTCCATACAATACTGTAGCTCCATCAAGCACCCATTCTTTTTTAGTGATATTATAATCACGGATTTTTCCCGCATGCGTATAAATTCCAATAAACAATTTCTTGTGTATTGAAATATATTCATTCGGAGTAAAACTAAAAGCTTTCTCTGATAATATTTTGGCAATTCTCAAAGCAACTTTATCAGCTTCCTCCGTTCGGTCATCCTTATCACTTTTCGGATTTTCTTCGTAATAACTGTTTAACAATTCACCGGCTTCCTCTATAGAGATATCCCCTTCAATATTTCTGATTGCAGTATCCACCAGATATTGTGATGTTTTCAATCCGTCAACCGCCTGTAAACCAATTGCTGTATGCCATGCATATCCTTTATCCCTTTTCCCGGGTTCAGATTCTTTTATATATTCTTTAAAAGGATCTTTGTTCATCCCGAAGCCTCCATCATATCATCATAAACTCGAAACTGGCTTTTTCGCCTGAATACCGCCGCAGATATCCTTTACAACCTCTCCTGCCAGAATCAGTCCCGCCACAGAGGGGACGAAGGATACACTGCCGGGGGTACTGCGCCTTCCCGGTGCGTTCTCCCCAATCTGCCCCTCTACCCTGTCCGGTATCAGCGGTTCTTCCTCGGAATACACCACCTTCAGGGAGGGGATTCCCCGCTTCTTCAGCTCCCTGCGCATCACCCGTGCCAGGGGACACACCTTCGTATCATAGATGTCCGCCACGCGAAAGGCTGTGGGATCCAGCTTATTGCCCGCCCCCATGGAGCTGATCACCGGAGTGTCTGCCTCATTGGCCTGACAAATCAGCTGAATCTTCCCTGTCACCGTATCTATGGCATCCACCACATAATCATATTCCGTAAAATCAAACCGGGCAGCCGTCTCCGGCAGGTAAAAAACACAATGTGCCGTTACTCTGCAGTCCGGATTGATGTCTGCCACCCTTGCCGCTGCCACCTCCGCCTTAGGCAGTCCCAGTGTACTCTGCAGAGCCAGAATCTGTCGGTTCCTGTTGCTGTCCGACACCACATCGGCATCGATTAAGTCCAAAGCCCCAATCCCGGCTCTGGCCAGAGCTTCCACCACATATCCGCCCACGCCGCCTACCCCAAAAACAGCCACTCTCGCTTTTCCCAACCGCTCCACAGCCTCCCGTCCAAGAAGGGCCTCTGTGCGCGAAAAAATACCGTCCATCATTTTGCTGCTCCGTTTTCATTTCTTTCCGGCTCACCCAGAAATCGCTCCAGCTTCTTCCCCATCCAGGTGATGACGGGACCCAGGAAGAAAGCAACCGCTATGGTCACGATTCCCACATCACCGCCCAGCAGGAGTCCTCCGAGCATAAAACAGATATCCCAGGTCATTCTGATTACCTTGAAGGAAAATCTGTGTACATGCCGGGAAATAATATAGGGCAGTCCGTCATAGGGAGAGGTGCCCAGTCCTGCCGTCATATAAGTGGACGCTCCCAAAATAAATACCAGGAGTGCAGGCACCAGCAATCCGTATCGCACTGCCTGCTGCTCAAAGAAGCCCTCCGGCAGCACCTTACCCCACACGAACCCGAAAAAGTCCGCAATATAGCCCAGGCACACCATATTACCGATGGTGCCGAAGCCGATCAGACTCAGGTCAAACATAATAACGAACAGAAAAGTCACCATATGACACATAAGCTGTGCTGTTCCGAAGCTGATCGGAATATAGCGGATTACTCCCTGGGTCAGACAGGAGCAGGGATCCGTTCCCAGATTTACCCTGATCAACAGGGACAGTCCCATGCCCTGCAACAGCACTCCCAGCAGCATCATAATCAGTCTGTTCTTAAATTTAGGCGGTCTCGCAAACCATGTCAGTTTCTTCTTCATGTCACAGCCTCACATTTCTTATGTTGATTATTTTTCTTCAAAGCTTTCTCGTAGTCTTTCTGATAATAGCACATTTTCTTCTATTTTTCCACCATAATAAGAATTCATTTTCTGCGTTTCAGGCTCCTCGTCACGCTTCCGCTGAATCACTCAATACAAAAGTACAGGGATGCGGACTCCTGTCCGCATCCCTGTACGTCCTATCTGTGAATCGTAGACCGGCTCCATCTTGCCGTGTCCTCATGTTACCATATCCTCATGTTTGGGTGTCCTCATGTCAGGGTGTCCTCATCCCACCTTGTAGCCCTGGCCCCAGACCACCTGGAGATAATGGGGATTCTGTGGATTCTCTTCAATCTTTTCCCGGATATGCCGGATATGTACCGCGATGGTATTGTCAGCACCGATGGGCTCCATCTTCCAGATACTCTCATAGATCTGCTTGTTGGACAATACCCTTCCGGGCTGTTCCATCAACAGGTGAAGAATTTTGTACTCTGTAGGTGTCAGATCCACACGGTTGCCCTTTACCAGTACCAGCTTTGCCCCGTCGTCCATCTCCAGATCCCTCATTTTGATGGATTTGCTTCTTTCCGCCTGACCGGAAAGTCTGCGATAACTGCGAATCTTCGCCTGAATCCGTGCCATGAACACCATAGGTGACTCTTCCTTTTGATCCAACACATCGTCCGCCCCTGCATTCAAGGCAAGAATTCTAAGCATCTCGTTTCTCTTGTCCACCAGCGCAAGGACTGGCTTTCCGGTGTATTCCCTCAGCTCCGACAACAGGCTCAGCATGGAGGCCTCGCCGGTCTCCGCTCCCTGGAAATCAAAGAGCAGAAGCTTTGTCTCCTCCCATTCCATCATTTCCCGAAGAGCATTTTTACGTCCGATCCGGATCACCTCATAGCCGCAGCCATTGCAGAGGTTCTCGGAAACCCCTGCACTGTTCCTGCCGCCGTATATCAATATTTTCCCCTTCTGACTGCTGTTCATTTTTCTGTCACTTCCTCCCACTGCTCTCCGAAACGGAGAATGTATTTCTCCGGTAAAGTATCCATCATCATGGACAAATCGTATTTCACCGTCTCTCCTTCCGCATCGGGCTCTTTCATGAGAACACTTATCCCATAGACTCTGTCCACACGAAACATATTGTAGCCCTCGTAATCATAGGAAACGAGATTCAGCAGTTCCTGTATCTCCTGCGGATTCGTGATTTTGACACTACAGTAATGATACAAATTGTTGTTTTCCGGTATTTTTTCCCAATCCAGATCATAGTCAACGGTGCTCCAATACTCCTCTTCTGCTGCAGCAGCTTCTTCCCTTATTTGCTGTTCCTGACTGTAATAGAACTCTCTCGCCTTTTGGATCACCAGTTCCGGACTGTCCTCTTCCTCGCCATACCAGGTAAAATGCAGCAGGATTTCCTGTACCTCCTCGGCCTTCATGGGGTCAGCATATTCCTGCAGACCATACGCTCTCAGGGTCTCTCTGGTATTTGTCATTTCTTCATATACTCTCAGTTCTCTTCGTTCCACAGCCAGCGTACAGAAAAGCCTGCCATCGGCCTTGATTATAACCTCCGGTACCTCCTCCAGATCCCTGTTATATGCCTCACAGACAGCCGCGGCAAAGCCCGTCTTTTCCACACGCTCGCCTCTGCCTTCCCTGGACACCCTTACCACAGTATCCTTCCCAACCTCTGTCTCGGGAATTCTGTACTGGACATCCAGGTAATCCTTGGTATTGACCAGACGATACAACAGCTCTCTCTCCGTATCACAGGCAACATAACGTCGATAATACACTTTTCCGTTCTTAAGCGTTACCTTGGTATAAACATTCTCTCCGCTGAAATAGCGGTCCGTGTCAGTCTCCTTTGTATTTGCCGTCATTGCCTTTAACAGCTCATAGGCGGTATCCGTATCCCTGATGTGCATCTTTTGAAGCGGATGATCCTTGTCAGTGAAATCATGATTGTAATATTGAATATTGTCAACCTGCTCCATAAAAATGGCAATTTCCTCAATCAGACCTTCCTTCGGCAGGTAGCTCTCATATCCAAACCAGTCTTGCTGAAAAGCAAAGCAGAGCAGCAGACCGGCTGCCATGGTTGCCGCCATGTACAGCTTATGTCTGAAAAAGGCCTTGAACTCCATGCTTGTGATAATGTCCATCACTCCAAAAACTATAATGCCTGCAAGCAGTGCTCCGAAAACACCCCAGCCGGTTCTTCCCTTGGAAGCTTCCTCTGCGATAAAGCTGAACACCAGCCACCCGCCCATGGTTGCCCCAAGAGTCACACCCCCCTGCACAATATACCTTACAGGTTTCCACTTCATGCCCTGCTCCGAAAGCTCAGAGGGTCTGCGAAGGTATAATACAAAGGCTGCCGCCAACAGCCCCAGAGCTACCAGTCCGTTCACCAGAAAAGGGACAAGCAGACTTCCCGCTTCCCCGGAAGCATACAGTCCGCACTGTACCAGGAAATAGATGACCGATACCAACGGCGAGGCATAGACCAGCTTCGGAAGCGCGAGATAAAGACTCTCAATATAGGTTCGGAAATAGTACATACAGAAAACCGTCCCAATGCCGTATACCGCAACAGCTCCCACACCCATAATGGCAGCAAACACCAGTGTATTCAACACATTTCCACAAAGCATCACTGCCACCAGACAGAGATTGTATACAAGCAGGAATACAATGACCAGCGCCGCACCATTTCTGAGTGCCTTCAGTGCAAGTCCTCCCGCAGGCAACAGCTCCAGGACTTTTTCACTGTCAGCTTTATCCAGGAACTGGGAGAAAGTCGGAATAGCGTTCAGCTCCTCCCGCAATGTTCCCAGGCGGATCTCCCCTAAAATCGTGGTAAAAACGTACATTACCGCAAATGGAACAAACCAGATTAAGAAGCCGTTTAACCAGTTGGCTGCAAACAGTGTTTTTCTCTTCACCGGAATACTATGGTAGGTATCCACCATATTTTTGTGAAATAAATACCGGAAGCCCGCCAGCCCCACAATCATGGCTCCTGCCACGGCAACTACTGCCGCAAAAACCAGCATATAGGTTGCAAAATATTCATGTATGGAGTATACCTGACGAGTCCTGGCATAAATGTCCCATTCAAATCCATTCTCTGCATAATACCCATAGGAATCCCCTGTCGCCAATAAAAAAGTCACCGGAATTGCCAGCATATTCCCGAGGATCGAAAGCGCCAGCATCCATAACTTATGTCTGAAATCCTCTTTCATGATCTTAAAAAAGCAATGCTTTGACGTCATATCCCTTTACCTCCGTTTCACTGATAAAGATTTCCTCCAGGGACAGGGGCAGAATCTCATAGAATACGGGGGAAAGCTGTTCCATGAATTCCACCACATTCTCCCCGGCTCCGCGCACCGTCACGGTGTACAGAGAACCTCTGTTATCCACCGTCACCACATCCAGCCCCTTCTTAATCTGCTCCAGCATCTCCGGCTCCTTGATGACACACTGCAGCTTGTGGATATTCAGCTTCATGTCATCGATGTCCTTCTCCAACAGAATACCGCCCCTGTGGAGCAGTCCCACATATTCGCAGATATCCTCCAGCTCTCTCAGGTTGTGGGAGGCAATAATAGGGGTCAGCCCCCGCTCATCTATCTCCTTTACAAACAGAGCCTTCACCGCCTGTCGCATCACCGGGTCCAGTCCGTCGAAGGTCTCATCACACATGAGATACTTGGTGTTGGCACTGATGCCGCAGATGACGGAAAGCTGCTTCTTCATTCCCTTGGAAAAGGTGTTTACCTTACGTCTGATATCCAGACCAAACTTTTTCATCAGCTCGGTCCACTTAGCAGTGTCAAAATTCGGATAACAGGTCTGATACAGCTTCAGCATATCCTTCGGTGTGCCGCTCTTGAAGAAATATTGTTCATCCGAGATATAGAAAATTTTCTCCTTCACCGCAGGATTGTCATAGACCGGTTCGCCGTCTATCAGAATCTCTCCCTCTTCCGGTCTCAGCACTCCGCAAAGCATCCTCATAAAGGTGGATTTGCCCGCGCCGTTTGTGCCGATAAGTCCGAATACATGGCCGTCTTCTATTTTTGCACTGATATTATCGATTGCCTTGATATTGTCAAAGCTTTTCTGTAAATTCTTCACTTCAATCATGACTTCACCCCCTCAAAAATCCCTTCCAGCTCCCGAACCAGCTCCTCCCTGGTCAGTCCTGCTTCTCTGGCACTTTGTGTCACCAGCTTCCACTCCTCCAGCATCCTGTGCTTCTTGCCGTCCCGCCACTCGCTCTCAGGCGCCACAAAGCTGCCACGGCCGGATACCGTATACAGATATCCTTCCTGCTCCAGCTGATTATATGCCCGCTGAATGGTATTGGGGTTCACTGACAATTCCATTCCCAGACTGCGGACACTGGGCATCTTGAAATCCTGCTCCAAGGCGCCGCCCACAATCAGTCTTTCCAGCTTATCCACCACCTGCTCATATATCGGTCTTTTATCCCTGTAATCAAGCACTATCATGGAATCTCCTTCCTTCGCTTCCTTTGGATTCTTCGCTCTCCCAGTCCGAAAACACCCATAAAGCAAATAGTCTAAGTGTATTAAGTAGCTTAATACACTTAGACTATAATACAATTCCTTTCTTATGTCAAGGGGAGATTAAAGTTTGTTTTACTGCTGCATACAGTAAACTTCTATCGCCTTATCCGTGAATTCAGCAGTTCCAATTCCACCAACCCTATCAATATTCTCTGTAAACTCACCCCCACCGGAATACATTTTTCCCAGGCAGCTTAATATTTCCTTCGTACAATGATAAAAGTGTTCTGTAATATAATCCTGTAACTTCTTTACCTGTAGCTGTACCGCTTCATAGGAGGGACCCATTTCTTTCATCTGACCAAACTCGACAAAAATATTCATAAAATCATTCATCATGTCGTTCTGGTCTTTGTCAGTCCAGTTTTTTGCCTTCTCCTCAAATTCTTTGTACTCCGGAGTTTTTCCCCACTGCTCTTTGGCGCGCTTAGAATACTCATCAATCTTCTTTGTATCAAATACCGTAAAATCCATTTTCTTTACTCCTAACATTTTTATTCCACGAGCGAAATTGATAAGATTTTCAAGATGCTCCTTTTTCATGGTAAGCAGCTCGATTTGCTGCTCCAGTGCTTTGTTCCTGTCAAAATTGGGGGCATCTATGATCTCTTTGATTTCCTTTAGCGGAAATTCCAGCTCTTTAAACAGTAGAATCTGTTGCAGCCTTTCTAAGGATGTATCGTCATACAACCTATATCCGGACTCTGTATACTTACATGGCTTTAAAAGTCCGATGTTATCATAATACTGGAGAGTGCGTATACTCACTCCTGTCAGTTTGCTTACTTCATTTACTGTCTTCACCGGCATTTCCTCCTCTCGATGATTATAGTCTAAACTATTACCTAACGTTGGAGTCAATACTTTTTTTAAACGGAAGCTTCCTTTTCTATATCAAGCCAAGCAGATTCAGCACCCAATACCCCAGTCCCAGCAGCCAGCTGGCAAGAATGCCGTACAGGATCACAGGTCCCGCAATGGTAAATATCTTACAGCCGATACCAAATACCTGCCCCTCCCATTCTGTCAAGATAGGGACAAAAATTATATAAACTCATTTCTCAAACTTCTGGAAAAGAGTTTCTGTAACATTTCTGTTGGATTAGCATTCTCATATAAAATTCGATATACAACTTCACATATTGGCATCTCCACACCGTATGCTTTACTCAAATTATGCAATGCCTTCACCGTATAGTAACCCTCCGCTAATTCATAATACTTGCTTTGTAGCGCAATTGCTTTTCCATATGATAAATTATGACTGTGTTCTGAGAACAATGTCGCCTCATAATCTCCTAAATGGCATAAGCCATACACCGTACTCGCCTTGCCTCCCATTGCAACAATCAGTTTTGCAATTTCGCTCGTACCACGTGACATCAATGCACCTTTTAGTGAAGACAAATCTAATCCTTCCAACATACCAGCAGCTATTCCAATTACATTTTTAGCAGCTGCACCAATTTCATTGCCAATTAAATCCGTTCCAAAATAAAATCTAATCAAATCACTGGAGAAATCGCGTATGAGCATATCTTTTACAATTTCTTTTGTACTATCAATTACCATACAGTTCGGCACTCCTCTGTAGAATTCTTCCACATGCCCCGGTCCAAGCCACACTGCCACACTGTTATTATTGTCTAATCCATCTGATACAATCTGAGACAAACGTCGTCCCGTGGATATTTCTATTCCCTTCATACAAAGAACTATCGTCTTGTTTTCTATTTTACATGCATTCAGTTCATTCACAATCTCCTGTAGTTGCTGTGACGGAATTGAAATAATAATATATTCCGTTGCATCCAGTCCTTGCAAAGTTGTAATCAGTTCAATACTATCATTCAACCGCAGATATTCATTCGTTCTTGTTTCCAATAGCCTTTGCATTTTTGCAGATGTTTCTCGTCCATACAAAGATACTTTATGACCGATTTTGTTCAAGTACCATGCGATAAATGTTCCCCAACGCCCACAACCGATTACAGTTACTTTCTTAGGAGTTTTTCTCTTATCTGGAAAAACAATCTCTTTTTGATATTTAATACTTGCTGTATCTGCATTTAAAATATCATTAATTGACACTCCATATAATTCTGATAATTTCATTAACAATTCAATGTCCGGTATTGTGGCACCATTTTCCCATTTCGAAATTGCCTGCCTAGTTACACTTAATCGCTCTGCCAATTCATCTTGTGTAATTTTATAATATTTTCGGAGTGCAGCTAAGTATTCTCCTACCTTTACATTGTTCATACAATCACCTCTTTCCTCCAAAATATATCACAATCAACTTCTCGAAAAAAGCAACCTTAAATTGCAATTTGAATTCTAATGTAATATTTTATTTATTATTTTTCGCATCATCAAGAAGTTCTGGCGTCGTTGCGTTCGAACTAGAAATAATCGTTCTTCCCAACTTCGCTTCAAGTTCTTTTCTGGCATTGCCCGCAATTTCTCCACCCGATATTGTTACTTCTTTGGTTTCATCATATCCACTCGGTCTTTGCATACGAGATAATTCTGTGGTAGATACCTCCGCAAGAAGATTTAAAGCAAGCTCTGTATTTGTCATATTGTCTCTTAGATTTTCTTTCTTAAGTCCTTTCAATTCTTTGTATGTTTGAACCGATTTACCCGACCATGCCATAGTCAAAATGTTCGTCAATGCCGCATAATCTTTCGGATTATTAATCCCTGCATTTTGCCACTCGTCAGTCAGTTCTTTGCGGATTTCAATAGAACGAAGTCTTTGTGAAATCCACTTATCAGAGTATCCTTTCGCTTTATATGTAGCAACCGCCCTTTCCATAGCTTTCTCTGGATCAGCAATTTCATCTAATCTTTCCGCTCCAACTTTTGCCAACCATGCTTTAAAAGGTTCCGCTTTTGGGGATTTAATTGATTGAATAATCCTTAAAATTCCTTCAATATTTGCCGTTTGTGTCTTTCTCATCTTTCCATCTGGGGCAAGCATTTGAAGTGGGGTACAAATTGTACCCCACTTGGAATCCAATTCCTTGTCACGGGCACGCATTTTCTTTATATATTGTTTTGGGTCACTACTATCTGTCAATACTTTTACAACATCCAAAATCGACAAGTACCATTCTTCTAATCCTGAATGCCATACTTTTCGAATACTATCATCTGAAAATATTTCATTTTCATCAATCTCATCATTTTCTACGAACATTAATTCAGTCTTCTTCTTAAGTTCATTATATACATATATGTTCATTACACATCCTCCCTTCTTGCCAATTCTTCATATTTTAGCATATACGCCAATAGCCTTGGCACATACTCCGGTGGTGTACGTCTTCCAGCCTCCCAGTCTTCAAGTGTACGAATCGGAATTCCAGTATGCTCCGAAAATTGTCTTCTATTCATTCCAATGCTTTCTCTAAGTTCCCTAATTCTATTTGCTGAATTCATAAATACTCTCCAATTTATCTTTTTAGTGATTATAGCATACCAATCCGCACTACGCAATGCGTGGCTTATGGTTTTATCGAATATTAGAAAGACCCTTCTGTTATAATTTGCACAAAGGTGCCAGAACCGCTATTTTTCAACGTTTTCTGGCACCTTCATCTTGCATTATAATATATATTTCGACTTTTCTCGCCTTATCCCATGTTCCTTTAACATACATGCTACTAAACTCAATATACTTAAATAACGTTTGAATTTCATCCTCAGAACCATAAACCATATATACAGCATAGAATAAATTCAATTATTGATTTCTATATTAAGATTTTTCATCGTTTCTTCGTTAATAATCAACTGTTTTGCATGGATTTCATGTTAGATTACAATACTCCCATCATTTTCAGAATCCAATACACTAGCCCTAACACCCAGCTAGAAAAAATCCCATACAGAATAACCGGTCCGGCAATCGTGAAAATCTTGCAGCCGATTCCGAAAACCTGACCTTCGGTCTTGTATTCGATGGCGGGCGCCGCTACGCCGTTTGCAAAGCCTGTGATGGGTACCAGTGCCCCGGCTCCGCCCCATTTCACGATTTTGGGGTATACCCCGATTCCTGTCAGTATCACCGACAACAATACCAGAATCAGGGAGCACCAGCTTCCTGCGGTCTGTTTGTCCAGCCCCAGACTGCCTGCATAATTCAGGATAAACTGCCCGATACAGCAGATGATACCTCCCGTGATAAAGGCCTTCACCATCTGCAGCCACAGATTGTGTGTAGGCGTGACCTGCTTGACATATTTTTCGTATTCCTTTTGCTTTTGCTGCTGACTTTCGTCCCGTTCCATTTCCTTCTGCTCCTTTCTTACCCAAACCTCTGCCTTCCTGCGGATGTCGCTATTGCGCCTCCTCTTCCCTGCCCTCTCTCCCCGCCTGGGCAATCAGTGCCTTGTCTACATCTTCCTCATAATTCCGGATGGATACCTCAATGGGAGTGGGATCCTTGGTAATCCTCCTGCCGCCCACGTGGTTAAAGAAAACAATGATACCTGCTGCCAGACCGATGGAATAGGATACCTCCAGGGTATTGAGCCCCTGGGGCTCCCGATTCATCAGCATCTTGTACACCTCCGTAAAAACACTGTTGATTCCCACGTCGTTGTGATAAGCCATAATGGTGTAGGCCGTGCCAAAAAAGCTCACCAGGCAGACCAGCGCTGCCTTCAGCCATTGCTGCCAGCCCCTATGCTTCGTGGTCTGCACCCACTCCACCAGCACGTCCGTCTCACCTATTATCTGTACACTGATATCCACGCATTCCTTTTCCATCAGCTCCACCAGCTTCAGGGAACTGATGACGCAACGCTTCACGTCGTTTTGACTAAAGTGATGCACCTTGATTGCCTTCAGCCTGGCACTGAGAGCGGAATCAGAGCAGCGAAGCGTCGCTATATCCGAAAGGAAAACATCCGGCTTTTGCACCTCCACATTTCTGTCACATTTTAAATAAACCTGTCGGTTCTGCATACCGGTCCTCCTTTCACGGCAAATTCTTCTCCTATCCCAAGGCACTTCCCAATGCTGCTACGGTTCTGTGAAGTTCCGTAACAAAATACACCAGAGAACCGCAAAGCTTTCCCACTGCAATGGATAGAATCACCATTCCAATGCCGTGCCGGAAGGATACTCTTCTGGTGAGAATCGGAATACTGTCCAGCATCTCCGCTATGGCCAGTGCCAGACAGCCGATGAACATACCGGCAAACAGCCCGAAGACAGCCTGTAACACTTCCCCGATTCCGAGAAGCAGACTCCTATATTCAGGAAAACGCTGCTGCCACCAGGCTCCAAACATACAGTATCTGGAAAAAACACTGAGCACACAGCCTACCAGAGTTCCGAAAATCACCATCTCCTCGAATAATATTATTTTTTTCGCCGTATGGGTCTTTCCGGCAAATCTGGGCACAAGCCCCACCGCTACCAGTACCGTAAACACCCCTGCCGAAGACAACAGTCCGTAGCAGGCTCCGCTTACCATCATAAAAATCTCCGCCAGCATTCCGAATCCCCCGCAAAAATATGCTTCCATAACGTGTTTCATTCCATACTATCTTTCACTTCTCATCCGATGGTTTATTATCTGTTAAAAACAAAAAAAATATGCAGAAAATGAAATTCTTCATTCTCTGCATATTCTCAATCATCAGCCTCTCAGTTCCTCAGCCAGCTTCTCCAGCTGTTCCACGTCTGCCGGTTTCATTGCGGTACGGAGGGTCACTGTCGTTTCCGCGATGGTGCAATCCTTGAAGCCCTCGATATAGGCTCTCATCAGCTTGCCTGCAAGAGGCGCCCAGGAGCCGTTCTCAATGATGGCACAGGTGCGCTTCTGATAATTCTTTAACTTCAAGTGATACAGGAAGTCCTCCATGGCAGGAAACAAAGCACCGTCATAGGTAGGACATGCAAGCACCAGCCTATCATAGCGGAAAGCATCTTCTATTGCCTCCGCCATATCGTCCCTTGCCAGGTCAAAAACAGATACCTTCTCTCCTCCGGCTTCCAGAAGTTCAGCAAGCTTCAGCACAGCCTCCCTGGTATTGCCGTAAACAGAAGCGTATGCAATCGTGACGCCCTTGTTTTCCGGACGATAAGAGGACCAGACATCATATTTTTCGATATAGTGTGCCAGATTCTCCTTCAAAACAGGACCATGCAAAGGGCATATCACCTTGATATCCAGAGTCCCGGCCTTTTTCAATAATGTCTGAGCCATGGCTCCGTATTTTCCCACAATGTTGAAATAATACCGGCGGGCTTCGCAGTCCCAGTCCTCCTCCGTATCCAAGGCACCGAACTTGCCGAAGGCATCTGCGGAAAACAGAATCTTCTCGCTCTTCTCATACTCTACCATAACCTCAGGCCAGTGAACCATGGGCGCCATATAAAAAGTAAGCTCATGCGTGCCCAGACTTAAGCTCTCCCCTTCCTTCACCTCCATCGTCCGTCCTGTCCAGTCCATATCAAAAAACTGGGGAAGCATGGCAATGGCTTTTGCATTGGAAACCACCTTCAGCTCCGGATACTTCTCACATACCCTGCGGATGTTAGCAGCATGGTCCGGTTCCAGGTGGGACACCACCAGATAATCCGGCTTACGGCTTCCCAGCTCCGTCTCCAGATTCCGGAACCAGTTTTCCGTAACTCTGACATCTGCAGTATCCATAATAGCTACCTTCTCATCAAGAATAAGATAGGAATTGTAAGATACCCCATTGGGCACCTCATACTGTCCTTCAAACAAATCAATTTCATGATCGTCACATCCGATATAACGTACTGCTTCTGAAATTGTTACCTTACTCATCTTACTCCTCCGTACCTTAATTTTTTCTTTCTGTCCCCAGTGCCGCCTCAGCCTGGCGCAGATTCTCCTGCACCAGCCGGTAATTCTCCGTGATTCCTACGGTTTCCTTCAGGTTCTCCAACGCTTCCTTGTAGTACCGCACGGACTCTTCATATCGCCCCAGACCGTAATAAAGCGCACCCAACGCATTTGCACAGCCGCAGTAATGGCAATCCTTCTTACTTGTATCGGTAAAAATCCGCTCTGCTTCCAGAAGGGCTTCCTCCCCTTCCTTCCATTTCTGAAGCCGGAGGTAAGCCTGACCCAGATTGGTGTAGGTAACGGCAAGCTTAATTTTCTCTTCTCCTTTGTCTTTTACGATTTCCAATGCATTCTGCAGACTGTCCGCTGCCCCCTGATAATCCTCAATCGCATTGTAGAGGAGACTCATATTGTTGTAAAGTCCGGCCCAGCGTATATCGCCTTTTTCCAGTAGTCTCTCGTAGATCTCCTGCACTCTTTCATAGCACTGCTTCGATTCCTCGTATCGTCCCAGGAAACGATAGGTATTGGCTATGTTCATCAGAGAGGTACCCTCTGCCAGGGTATCCTTAAGCCCTGCTTCCCCGATGGTGGCAAGAATCAAATCTGCCATCCGGGCCGCTTCCTCGTGCTTTGTCAGATCCCGATAGAAACCGATCAACTCGTTCAGAATACAAAGTCTTGCGCCGAAGTCCCGTTCCTCCTCTGCCTGCTCATATTTGCCAATCAGGAAGTCTTCCACCTTGTCTATCTGACCGGTGCGAAAGAGTTCATCCAGCTCCTGTAACATTTGATTGAGATCCATCTTGTCCTTCCTCCGATTTATGTCATTTAAGCGGCCCTTTAAGTCCCTTGCCTGAGAAAAGCAGCGTAGGTCTCCCGCATCCCCTCATTCAGGTCAGTGTACTTCAGTCCCAATTCTTCCACAGCACTGCCGTCATACCACAGAGACTCTTCCTTGTACAACGGGAACGGCAGAGGTATCTGTTTCTCAAGTACCGTCTCTACCGTAATATCTACCCGCTCAAAGGGCGTATCCACCGCCTCCGTCAGCACTTCGTAAAATCGCTCATAGCTCAGTCTCTCCGATGCACACAGGTTGAACGCCCTGTCATATGCTTCGGGATTGCCGAGGCACAACAAAAGCGCTCCTGCCACATCCTTTACGTAGACCATCTGGAAGCTCCCCGTCGCATCTGTGGGATGTAAAATCTGTCCTGCCTGTTGAATCCATCTGAAATAAATGGATTCTCTGGGCGCATAATTGCCCGGTCCGTAAATAAATGCAGGACGCACGGAGGTAACCGGAAAACCGAATCTGATTCCTGCTTCCCGCAGTTCCTGCTCCAGAGCTGCCTTCCCCGCAATATAAGCTCCCTCCGGTCCCGGAAACTGTCTGTCCTCCAAAGGGGCATCCTCTTTGATCAGTATCTCCGGTTCTCTGCGATACACATCACAGGTGCTGACAAAAAGATACTGCCCGGTGGAAATCCCGCTCTTTTCCAGGAGATTCGTGATATCTCCCTTTTCATAGGCGCAAAAATCCACCACACAATCAAACTCCATGCCATTCAGCCTTCCCAGACTCTCCCCGTCATGGCGGTCCATATGATACTCTGTGACACCCGGCAGGGAAAGAGGATTGTTGCCGCGATTCAGCAATGTGAGCTGATGTGTCCCGGCTGCCATCTCCACAAATGTCCTGCCCAGAAAATAGGTTCCCCCAAGCACCAAAATCTTCATAGCTTCTTCCACCCTGATTACGAATAACTATACATTGCTTCAAGCTCCGGTCTGCACTCTATAAATATCCTTCCAAGCTCAGGATCAAAGTGAGATCCAAGGGATTCTTCAATGATAGAAAAGGCCTTTTCAAAAGAAAAAGCTTCTTTATAACATCTCTTGCTGACCAAGGCATCAAATACATCTGCCAGCGCCATGATCCTTGCCTCCAAGGGAATCTCCTGCCCTGCCAGACCGTTGGGATACCCCTTACCATCCCACTTTTCGTGATGATAATAGGCCACATTTTTGGCGATCTCCACAAAGTCCTCTTCCTCCACACCGCTCAGAATACTGTCAACAATCCTGCCGCCCTCAGCCGCATGCTTCTTCATTTCCGAATATTCCTCTTCGGTGTATTTTCCCTGTTTTTTCAAGATGCTGTCACTGACCGTAATCTTCCCCAGATCATGCATGGGAGCCGCCTTCACTACCTGCTGTAATAATCTCTCCGAAACGCCAAGCTCATCCCCATGCTGCATCAGCTGTTTTGCAAAGACCTCCACTACCTTACTGGTTCTCTTGACGTGACCCCCGGTGCTGTTGTCCCTGCTTTCCACCATGGACGCCATGCCCAGCACCATCATATCCTTGATGTACATGATATCCGCGGTCTTCTCCGACACCTCTCTCTTCAGATCCTCGTTGTAATGCTCGATAGCCGCCGTATATCTCTTTTCCTTGGTTCTGTCTATGATTTCCAGAAGGTAGCCTACCTTCCTTTTGTTGTAAATAATATCTCTGATGGACAGTTCTAAGTAACGCCCGTCTGTCTCAATTGTCCTCTTCTCTTTTTCTCCCCGTTCTGCCCAATCCAGCAGCTCCATGGCGGTATTCCCGAAGGACTGCGGATCCGGAATCAGGAAATCCGCCTCCACATTCCATTGCTTCACCTCCGGAAACAGCTCGTAAGCAAGCGCATTGGCATTCATGAAATGCTTCTTGAGATCAAAGGTCACATAACCGTACTCCCGCATTCTTTCTACAGCGTTGGATATATTGACCGACATATCAAACATGTTAATACGTTCAAAAAAACTTGTCGCCATGGTAACACTGATCAGATAGCATACCGACAGCAGATCAACCTTGGTATCCACCAGCCGTTCAAAAATGTAGGTCAGTATGGTACCGCCCCCCAGCACACTGATCCAGATAATGTTCTTGAAGGAGGTACTCTTTCTGTGACGAATTGCATAAATGATAAAGAAAAGCAAAGCTGACGCGGACACCAGCATCATAACCGGATACAGGCTGTGTGCAGGACCATAGGTCTTTTTCAGATAATTGCCCCCCTCTGCTATCACAAGCTCCACTTCCCTGTAATAGATGTCGCTGTGGCCTATGGTGAGAACAAAAGCCATCACCACGGCAGGAAACAGCAGCATGAAGAACTTCAGAAGTCCGGATATCTTTATTTTACATAAATCAGCAAGCGTAAACAACAGCAGCATAGGGACAAAACAGCCGCCCACATACATGAGCTTATTCGCCCAGATTGCCATCTCCGTTGTCCCTGCCACCGATATCAGATATCTTCCCAGGTTATTCAGAACAACCAACATGGCAAACACGATAAAAACGGAGTTTGCCTTCTTATTTCTCAATGTAAAACGCATTGTCATAACCAATGATGCAATAAATACAATCAAATAGAAAGTTGATGCCATATTTTTCTCCTTTGTAGGGACGGGGCTTTTGTCACGACCGGTGTCCATTGGCACAAACAATTTGAAAATAAATATTTATTGCACTCATTATATCAGATGACAGACAAAAACACAAGGGACGGGGCTTTGATACCTCCTTCCGATAGCCCCCTCCCGGGAATCATCCCCATCACTTTTTGTTTCCGCATCCACCCCGGCATGACTTTGCACATGGACATCCTATGCACTTCCCGCCTGCTTTTTTACTCCGATAAATATATCGACCCGCTCCCACAAGCAAAACAGCAAGAAGTAACACAATGATAACATTTTCCATAAGAATTCCTCCCTAAGCCAACTGATATTCTGCTGTGAATTTTTTCCTGTTTCTGACAGCGATTCCTGCGACCGTACCGGCAAAAATAAGCACTACTGTCAAACCACCGGGGAAGCCGGCGCCTACCTGTCCGGTTGTGATAAGCGTTCCTGTCTGGAATACCAAGAATCCTACCGTAAAACCTACCGCTAACTGAAGCAGGATTGCTCCGATGAGCCATCTCTTACTCTGCAATTCAGCATTCAGCGCTCCTATTGCCGCAAAACAAGGCGGAGTAAACAGATTGAACATGAGATATGCCAGTGCTGCAGCCTTTGTAAGTCCCATAACAGCTGCAACCGTTCCCCCTCCGCTGATAAGCTCCAGCTCTTCCGTATCAATAAAATTGTTAAGTGCATACACCGTCGCAATGGTGCCAACCACATTTTCCTTGGCAATAAAGCCGGCGATTACCGCAGCAGCAAGCTGCCACGCGGCAAACCCAACAATCGGAATCAACATATATGAAAATGGCGCTGCGATTGCAGCCAGGATAGAAGTACCCTCCATTCCTTCTTCCACCGGTTGAAAATGAGTGTCAAATGACTGCATAATCTGCACCACAGTATTGCACAAAAGAATAACGGTTCCTGCCTTGATGATATAAGCCCTTCCTCGCTCAAGCATGGAAACTACAGCAAGCTTTAAGCTCGGAACCTTGTATTCCGGCAGTTCCATGATGAAAAATGATTTTCTGTATTTCATTCCTGTCATTGTTTTTACCAGAAATGCACCCAGCAGGATCAGGATAATACCAACAAAATACATCAGCGGACCAACCCAGGCTGCATCCGGGAAAAACGCACCGGCAAACAGGGCGATAACAGGAAGCTTTGCACCGCATGGCATAAATGTTGCAAGCATGGCTGTTGTCCTCCTCTCCCGTTCATTACGAATGGTACGGCAGGACATAATGGCGGGGATTCCGCAGCCTGTACCAATAATCATGGGAATCACGGATTTTCCCGACAATCCGACCCGCTTAAATATCGGATCAAGAACAACCGTTGCACGTGCCATGTATCCACAGTCCTCCAGTAACGCAATCAGAAAATACATGACCATAACAAGCGGAAGAAATCCCACAACAGCACCTACACCGCCAATGATTCCTTCAACAAAAACAGCATATAGGAGAGGATTCGCACCTTGAAGCATCTCACCTGCCCATCCCTGAAAGCGTTCTATCCACCCGGTCAGGATTCCCTCCAGGAATTTGCCGATTCCAATGGGACTTTCCGCCTGAGAAACATAAAACACACCAAACATGATCACAGCAAATACCATGAGCCCCAATACCGGATGTGTCAGCTTTTCATCCAACATATCCTGTGCATTCCTGACCTTAGCCGAAGCCTTTTTATTTTCAACCTTTTTGACAACACTCTTTACAAATTCAAAACGTTCCCTGTCTGCTTTCTCCACATCATTTTTGTCATGCAAATCAACAGCACCCTGAGTATATACAGCTTTCTGTCCTTTACCGGCAACCTGTACAGCCGCCTCAATGACATCCTTGAGACCTTTGTCCGATGTGGATACTGTCTTGATTACCGGACATCCCAGCGCCTCCGAAAGCAATACCTCATCTATGGCATCTCCCTTCTTCTTGCTCCTGTCGCTTTTATTCAGTGCAATCACAACCGGTATTCCCAATTCAAGCAGCTGTGTCGTAAAGAACAGGCTGCGGCTCAAGCCGGTTGCATCCACGATATTAATAATGACATCGGGATGCTCCTTTTTCACATAAGCGCCGGTAATACTTTCCTCTGATGAAAAGGGTGACATGGAATAGGCACCGGGAAGATCAACTGCTATCAACTTTTCTTCACCGGTATAATAGGTTTGCTTAACGGTATACTCCTTTTTGTCAACAGTTACCCCTGCCCAGTTTCCGGTTTTCTCATTTCTCCCCGTTAATGCGTTGTACATGGTTGTTTTTCCGCTATTGGGATTACCTGTTAATGCTAATCTCATCTCTCATCCTCCTTTTACTGATCTATGATTTTGTCTTTTACTGATTTATGATTTTGCGCGTAAGTACGTTTAAGCTTTCTTATGTTAGTTTCCTCTAACTTTCATTCAAAATAATAACATTCCCTTAGGAATGTTCATTACACAATTATGGTTCTCGCCAGATCCATATCCACATTATATCTTGCATCATGAATCAATAGTATCAGATGATTCTTTTTGCGTGAAATAATTGTAATCGTTTCACCGGCATAACAGCCAAGGGAAAATAGAAATTTAGATAATTCGTCATCTTCACTTTGTATTTCTTTCACCAAATATTCATTTCCGGATTCTGCTTCCGCCAAAGTCATAACAATTCTCCTTTCTTTGTTCGATTGAGCTACATATAGTTTGCTAACGCTATCTTTAGTTCTATTAGACTAACTTCAGAATCATAATATACGAACTCTGGTTAGTTGTCAATAACTTTTTCTTTTTAATCAGTCACAAACGTGATATAATGAGAACATTAGAATCTGACATCAAAGGAGACATAAAATGAGTTCGACCAATGAATCAGCAGAGGATTATCTGGAAACAATCCTGATACTAAGCAAAAGACTCCCCGTCGTTCGGGCTGTGGACATCGTTTCTGAACTTGGATACAGAAAATCCAGTGTCAGTACTGCCTTAAAAAATCTTCGCGAAAAGGAATATATCACTGTTGAGCATCATGGATATATTTATTTAACAGAGAGAGGAAAAGACATTGCTGCAGCCATCTATGAGAGACATGAATGGTTTACCAAATGGTTAATCAGTCTCGGTGTTGATGAGACAACCGCAAGCAAAGACGCATGCCGAATAGAACACGCCCTAAGCAGGGAAAGCTTTGAAGCAATCAAGAATAAAGTACCTAATATATAAGTCGGGCTGGCGCCGTATAAATGCCCACAATATTACAAGCCATGCTCCATTCATAGCCCTGGCGGGCTATTTCATGGACGGCTGGCACCCAATAAAGGCCCACAATATTACAAGCCATGCCCCATTCATAGCCCTGACGGGCTATTTCATGGACGGCTGGCGTCCAATAAAAGCCCACAATATTACAAGCCATGCTCCATTCATAGCCCTGGCGGGCTATTTCATGG
>CALZBR010000026.1 GCA_945621435.1 uncultured Lachnospiraceae bacterium | reverse complement strand
TTTTTGGTGCTTGTTTTTGGTGCGTGGGTCCCCGCTTTTTTCAGTAAACACTAACCTTCCTCTTTTGAGTCGGTGCCCTCCCCGCCCAAAAACCCCCCGTCCCTACAGCAGGTAGCTGCGCATGGTACGCAGGGCATTTTTTTCCAAACGAGATACCTGAGCCTGGGAGATGCCGATCATATCGGCTACCTCCATCTGGGTTTTCCCTTCAAAAAAGCGCAGAGAGATGATTTCGTGTTCTCTGTGATTCAATCTTTTCATGGCCTCGCTTAAGGAGAGATGCTCCACCCAGGTCTCTTCCTTATTTTTTTTGTCACTGATCTGGTCCATGACATACAGGGTGTCTCCGCCATCGGTAAAGATGGGTTCGTAAAGGCTCATGGGATTCTGAATGGCATCCAGGGCATAGGCGATGTCCTCCTTTGCGATTCCGATTTCGGTTGCAATTTCTTCCACAGACGGCTCTTTCAGATTCTTGCGGGTCAGGGATTCTCTGGCATAGATTGCCTTATAGGCAGTGTCCTTTAGGGAACGGGAGACTCTGAGACAGCTGTTGTCCCGCAGGAAACGACGGATTTCACCGATAATCATGGGAACGGCATAAGTTGAAAATCTGACGTTCATGGAAGAATCAAAATTATCGATGGCTTTAATCAGCCCGATACAACCGATCTGAAAAAGATCGTCCACATTCTCACTGCTGGATGAAAAGCGCTTTATGACACTTAGAACCAGCCTCAGATTTCCTTCAATATAGGTCTCCCGTGCTTTGACGTCTCCGGACTTTATCCGGTGAAACAAAGCCTCTTTCTCCTCAGATTTCAGAAGAGGAAGCTTTGATGTGTTTACTCCGCAGATTTCTACCTTTCCCTGTACCATATTGATTCCTCCTTTTTGCGATAGTGGTAGTATGCTCAGGTTTTGTGTTCTGTATGCGATGTGGGAAGCATATTATTTAGCAAAAAGGAAGGAGTAACAAAATGCTGTATTCTGAATTGAAGAACAAGGATGTAATCAATGCGAAGAACTGTAAAAAGTTGGGTAGGGTATGCGACCTGGAATTTGACCAGTGCAGCGGATGTATTTGTAAGATTATGGTTCCGGGCAGCAACAGGTTGCTGTGTTTTCTGAATTGTGAGCCCAATATCGTCATACCATATAAAAACATCTGTCAGATAGGTCCTGACATCATTTTGGTTGACATTCCTTGCTGAATATGTTAGATTTATTGTGTATTTTTGTACAATTTTTTATTATTCTGAATTGTTTGTATTTTTGAAAAACGCAAATGAGGAGGCAGTATATGAAGTGTCCTTTTTGTAATCATGAAAATACCAGGGTAATCGATTCCAGACCGGCGGAGGAGAACAATTCCATCAGACGTCGTCGTGCCTGTGACGAATGCGGCAAGAGATTTACCACCTATGAGAAGATAGAGACAATTCCCCTCATAATCATTAAGAAAGACAATAACAGAGAAGCATATGACCGCGCAAAAATCGAAGGCGGTGTGCTTCGTGCATGCCATAAGCGTCCGGTGAGTGCACAACAGATTACCGATCTCGTGGATGAGGTTGAAAATGAAATCAGTAACATGGAGGATAAGGAGATTTCCAGTCAGGTTATCGGAGAGTTGCTGATGAATAAACTCAAGGATCTGGATCCCGTAGCTTATGTTCGTTTTGCGTCTGTGTACAGGGAATTCAAGGATGTCAACACATTTATGGATGAACTGAAAAAAGTACTGAGTTAGACTTAAGTTTTCAGAGAATGATTCGATATAGTTAACAGAGAGATAATACTAAAGTTACGGAGGAGGTGAGTACATGGGTATCGGTATGATCAATGATTATTCTTCATTTTTAAAGAATTATCAGGTTCCGGTGATTCCAAGAGTCAGCGTGGATGATGTTTTGGAACAAGAGCGGGTTGCTTCGGAACAAAGTGTTCAAATGCCTGCTCATGAGACTCCGGGTGAAGTCAGACCTCCGCGACAGGATGCCCCTTTGGAAGATATATCGGTTGTCTTCAATAAGAAGGATGATTTTGGGTATCTTGGACAGAATAAGGACATCCGGTCTTTGGATGTGGAAAAGGCCATTGATGATATGAGAAAAGATAAGGTATTGCAGCAGTATCAATATTTTGTAGGAAACGCACGGAATATTCAAACAGAAAGCGCAGATGGTGTTGTAGTTCGAAAATTCTGATAGACCATAAGGCTGAGCAGGAGATTCATGGAAAACTCCTGCTCAGTTTATTTTGTGCATTTATGTAAGAGACGGAGGTTACGCCTTGTGGTTTTTGCCAAGAAAAGTGTACAGACATAATAAATAGAGCAGACATTGCAGCAGTTGACTGATCAGAAGTCCTAATAAATATCCCCGGATTCCGAGGGAAGGGACAAAAAACAGGACAAATCCCAGGCGAATCAGTATACTGATGACATTCATGATAAAGATATGCCCTACCTTCCCTAACCCCTGCAGGATACCGGAGAGCGTAGTGTCCAGATACAGAAACGGACAGATGAACCCCAGCGTTTTGATAAAATATCCTGCAAGTGGACTGTGAAAAACAGTGGTTCCCAGCCAATCTCCCAGCAGAACAAAACCGAACATGGATAGAAATCCCATGAATCCGCAATAACGAATTGTTTTGCCGGTGGCTTTTTTGACGGCATCCATATGATTAAGGGCATAGTTTTCCGAAATGACAGGCAATAGCAGTACAGCTACGGAGCCGGTAAGAGCGTTTGGGAAAAAGATAAAGGGCATTGCCATACCGGTAAGAACACCGTATATACTTAAGGCGGTGACTTCGTCATAACCGTATTGGCGCAATTTGTAAGGGATGGATACGGTTTCCACACTTTGAAGAAGCGTCAGGACAATTCGGTTTGCGGTTAATGGGAGCGCCATGGATAAAAGCCCCCGATAGGAAGCGTTCCGGTCATCCCGGGTCGGTATCAGAGGGGTGCATTGCATACAATTTCGGATAGCCATAAAGGAAAACAGCATGGAGAACATTTCACCCACAGTGAGGCCCAAGGCTGCAACATTGATGGAGGGTTGATTGCCGGGAGAGATGTAGCAGGCTGTTACAAGCCATACGCATCCTACCCTGGTGCATTGTTCAATGAGCTGGGACAAGGAGGGGATTCCGGCCTTTTTGATGCCATAGAAATATCCGTTTACACAGGCATGCACAGCACTCATAGGTATTGAAAAAGATAGAATGCGAAGCATGTCAGCAGTTCTTATGTCGCCCAGAAGTCTCAGAGAAATACCATCAGCTCCAAAATAAACGATCGCATTGCATAAAAGAGACAGAGGGATAGAAATACTTAACCCGGTAAACAGCGGACGAAGGGACGGTCTGGAGGAGAGAGCGGTCTGTTCTGCTACCAGCTTTGAGATGGCAGTCTGATAACCTGCCGCGGTAAGGGAGAATGAAATAGAGAGAACAGGACTTAATAGCTGATAAAGTCCCATTCCTTCTTCCCCGAAGATTCGTGACAGATAGATTCGATAGAAAAAGCCGATGATTCGACTTAAGATGCCGGTCAGAGTCAGGATGAGCGTTCCGGTTATCAGGGGATGAGCGTTTTTGAATTTCATTCGATCATACCATTTATTTTTGTCTATCTATATTCGTTAGATGAACGAATGATACTTATTACTATTGCACCTATACGATTTAAGAGATAAAATGTATAATAGAATTGCCAAAGGATTGTAATACATGGAAAAAAGAATAATATATTTGGACAATGCGGCTACCACGCCGATGGATTCGGAAGTGCTGGAGTCGATGCTGCCGTTTATGAGAGAACAGTACGGTAATCCCAGTGCGATTTATTCTATGGGATCTTCGGCAAAAAAAGCAGTGAATCAGGCAAAGAGAAGGATAGCTGCCATACTGAATGCAAAGCAGGAAGAGATATTTTTTACTGCGGGAGGCACTGAAGCAGACAACTGGGCGCTCAAGATGGTGATGGAGACCTATCGGTATAAAGGCAGACATCTGATTACCACAGCGATTGAACACCATGCCATTCTTCATACCTGCCGGTATTTGGAGACGCAGGGGGTTGAAGTGACTTATCTTGGCGTTGATGAAGACGGAGTGATTGATTTAGAGGAACTGAAACAGGCGATTCGTCCGGATACAGTGCTTATCAGTGTTATGTTTGCAAATAATGAGGTGGGAACGGTGGAACCGATCCGGGAAATAGGTGAAATCGCCAGAGAGAGAGGAATCCTTTTTCACACGGATGCGGTACAGGCTTTCGGACAAGTGCCTATAGATACTGAGGAGATGCATATAGATTTACTCAGCGCCAGCGGACACAAGATCAATGGTCCTAAAGGAGTCGGATTTCTCTATATCCGCTCCGGACTGGAATTGCACTCCATGCTTCATGGCGGGGCACAGGAGAGCGGCAGACGGGCAGGAACGGAGAATGTTCCCGGAATTGTCGGCATGGCTGTGGCAGCTCAAAAAGCAGCAGATAATATGAAGACGAAAGGTGCGGCGGAGATGAAGCTGCAGGATTACCTGATTGACAGAATTGAGAGGGAGATTCCCTATTGTCGTCTCAATGGACATAGGACAAAGCGTTTGCCGGGAAATGTCAATTTTTCTTTTCGTTTTATACAGGGAGAATCCCTGGTGCTAATGTTGGATAGAAAAGGTATATGTACCTCCAGCGGTTCCGCCTGTACCTCCGGCGAGTTGAACCCTTCCCATGTACTTCTGGCATTGGGAAGAAACGAGGAGGAGGCAGAAGGGGCGTTGAGAATTACCTTGTCCGAGAAAAACTCTATGGAGGAAATGGAATTTGTGGTGGAATGCCTGAAGGAAGCTGTTCAGAAGCTTCGTAGTATATCGACCCAATATACGGATTTTTGCAGAAAAAACCAAAAAACACTTACAGAGGAGATTTGAATCAGTTATGAATTTGCAGGGAACATACACGAACATAGTAGAAATAGGAGCAGGTGGTGGCGGCACCGTGTTTCGGGCCTTCCATGTCCGCATGCAGAAATATGTCGTGTTAAAAAAAATACATGACAGTATCAAGAGTAATGTTGATATTCGCGGTGAATTAAATGTTTTGAAGAATTTAAGACATGAGTATCTTCCAACGGTGCTGGACTTTATTGAGGACGAAGGTTCCATTTATACGGTCATGGACTATATTCCCGGCGAATCCTTTGAAAGCTTATTAAAGCGTGGTGTTCGATTCAGTCAGGCTCAGGTTGCAAAATATGCAGCGCAGCTTGGTCAGGTACTTGTCTATCTGCATGGACAGAAAACGCCGATTGTGCATGGAGACATCAAACCTGCCAATATTATGCTGACTCCGGACGATAATATATGTCTGATTGATTTCAATATCTCACAGGTACAGGATGGTGTGATCAGTACAAATATGGGATATACGCCGGGATATGCACCTCCGGAGCAGGTAAGAATCGTACAGACCATGGCCGCATATCTGCAGGAACAAGCAATGTATCAGACGCAGAATGTACAGATGCAGAACGCACAGGTGCAGAATGTACAGGCGCAGAACGCACAGCTACAGAACCTGCCCGGGCAGGGGACTATGCTGTTAAATGGGAATCAGCAGAACCGGAATAATAGGATGTCAGGTGCCGTGCAAATGTCTCAGAGAACGGAACTGTTGACTCCGGGAAAGCAGCAATCCGCTTACAATACACCTTATGCACAGCAGCAGGGACCAACAATGCCTGTGCTGCAGGAAAGAATGGATGAGCGTTCCGACCTATACAGTGCAGGCGCAACCTTGTATGCACTGCTCTGTGGACAGGCACCAAGTGCTGATTTTTCCGTGCGTGTGCCTATTGAAGCCCTGGTCGAAAACTGTTCAGAAGGTTTGGCACATCTGATTAATAAAAGCATGGAACCGGATCCGGATGACCGTTTCCGGAATGCAGAAGAATTTTTAAAGGCTGTAACAGATATTGCAAAGGTTAACAAGCGATACAGGCATCTGGTTATCCGTCAGAATCTGGCAACGATTTTTTGTGTTTTCGCGATAGCAGGGTGTGCTCTCCTGACTGTTTTCGGAAGAGAACAGATGAAAAAAGAGAGAGTGGACGCCTATATGTCTATTGTGGATGAAATGGCAGAATTGCGCGGGAAAAAGAAGGTAAGTGAAGATAAATTCAACAAGCTTTATGAAAAAGCGGTTGCGGAGTTCCCGGATTTTGCGGCAGCTTATTATCAGAAGGCTGCAAGGATGTATGAAAGTAGAAAATATGAGGAGTTACAGGAGTTTATCCTGGAGGATGTGCTAAGCCATGTCGATGGGTTCTCGGATGAAGAAACCGCAGATTTCTATTTTCTTCTTGCAAATACCTGTTTGGAAAGAGAACAGCTGAAGGACGCGCTGACTTATTACCGGACTGCGGTAAAGTATAATCCTAACGACAGTACATACTATTCAGAATATGCGATTGCCCTGGCTCGTTCCGATAAGTTGAGTGAGGCCAAAAAGATACTTAAGGACGCAGAGAAAAAGGGTCTTGCAAATGACAAGATATTACTGGCAGAGGGAGAAATCTCGTCAAAACAGGGGGACATGGAAGAGGCAATTGAGTATTTCGAGGAATGTATTGAGGAGACAGAAGATGACTATACTTTATTGCGTGCCTATATTATGTGGGGAAAAGTATATGATGCAGAAGCGGATCAGGGCAGCCTGCTGACCAAAACAGAGGTGTTGGAGGAGGGTCTGGACGAGGTGGGTGAAACCGACAAGGCTGTTATTCTGGAGCAACTTGCACAGACCTACATTGATTTGCAAAAGATAACCGGTGACGATACTTATGGCAGAAAAGCGATTGAGTATTTAGAGGAAGTCGTGGAACTTGGCTGGGATGGTTATGTGACCCATACGAACATCGCTGTGCTCTATCAGGAAGTGGGTGATTTTGATTCAGCCCGGGAAAAATATGAGGATATGATTTCAAAATACGGCGAGGACTACAGAACCTATAAGCGTCTTGCTTTTCTTGAAATCGATATTCAGGCCAAAAAGGAAAATCGGGACAGAGATTATGACACCTTTGTGGAGTATTATGATAAGACGATGGAGTTGTTCGAAGAAAGTGGTGTCAGACGAGATGTGGATATGGAGATACAGAAACTGGAACAGGCGTATGAACAACTGGAAGAAGGACATTGGCTCGAGGATTATAATTGAGATTTAGGCGCTATGGAAGAACCATGGTGCAGAAAGAGGAAGATATGACTACAGGTACTTTAATGTTTTATGGCGGAATCGGAGGAACCGCTTTCTTTTCACTGTTGTTGATCATTATTCTGGCAACCGCAGGTAAGAGTCGTAGGAAGATGATTGATAAGATTCAAAGGGAATTATAAGAAAATATGAAAAAAAAGGTGATCGTGGGAATGTCGGGAGGAGTGGATTCCTCCGTGGCAGCCTATTTGCTGAAAGAACAGGGGTATGATGTTATCGGAGTCACCATGAGACTCTGGCAGGATGATACAGGAACCTCTCAGGAAGAGGGAAGCTGCTGCGGACTGTCTGCGGTAGACGATGCCAGGCGAGTTGCGGATGTCCTGGAGATTCCCTATTATGTAATGAATTTCAGGGAGGAGTTCAAAGGTAATGTGGTGGATTATTTCGTGGAGGAATATCTCCATGGAAGAACGCCCAATCCCTGTATCGCATGCAACAGATATGTGAAGTGGGAAGCGTTGCTGAGACGCGGTTTGGAGATTGGGGCAGATTACATTGCGACAGGACATTATGCCAGAATAGACAGACTGGACAACGGCAGATATGCAGTCAGGAATTCTGTTACCACAGCGAAGGATCAGACTTATGCGCTCTACAATCTGACGCAGGAACAGTTATCACGTACTTTGATGCCGGTTGGAGAGTACACCAAGGAGCAGATTCGGGAACTGGCGGTCCGGGCAGGGCTGCCGGTGGCAGACAAGCCGGACAGTCAGGAAATCTGTTTTGTGCCGGACGGGGATTATGCGGGACTGATAGACAGATTGGCGGGAGACCGTGTACCGGGACCGGGAGATTTTGTGACCACAGACGGCAGGGTGTTGGGGCGCCATAAGGGAATCAGCCATTATACCATCGGACAGAGAAGGGGTCTGGAGCTTCCCATGGGGGAGCGAGTTTTTGTGAAGGAGATTCGCCCGGAACAGAATCAGGTAGTGATTGGGACCAATGCCGATATCTTTACCACCGAGGTTTTCTGTAAGGATGTAAATTATATGTCCGTTTCTGACATCACAGAGCCGGTCAGGGCGTTGGCGAAGATACGATACAATCATAAGGGAGACTATTGTACTGTTGAGAAGCTGTCGGATGGGCGATTGAAGTGTACCTTTGAGAAGCCGGTACGTGCGGCAACCCCCGGGCAGGCACTGGTGTTGTATGACGGGGAATATGTCATGGGCGGTGGTGTGATTCTCGGATAGTCTCAGGACAGGCACAGAAATGGTACCTTTGAATAAGATATAGGAGCCGGGGATAAGGGATGTCAATCTGGCTTATTTGGAACGGATACAGCAAAGAAATGAGGTGTTTGGATGGATTTCGACAGAGGAAATGATGGAATGCGGGCCGAAAGCAGCTATGTACGGATTGCGGGGACCATTGTGGACATTGTTGCTACCAGAATGGGCAATCGCGGTATGAACGGATGCATGAACTATGTTACGGTGGAGGACATGAACGGAAATACCGTGAATTTTCTGGTGACCCCCTTTACTTATGTGGTGGATTTTGACACATTGTCAGTTGGTATGAGTTGTACCTTCTGGTATGATGCGCAGGCTCCCGTGCCGTTGATTTTTCCGCCTCAGTACAATGCCGTGGTGGCGGCGCAGGATAAGAACGGCAGGATGATCGATGTCAGCTATTATGATGAAAATATGGTAAATGCAGAGCAGACTCTGCAGCTGAGAATGGATCATTCCGTTCAGATTCGCACTACAAACAACCAGTATTTTCAGGGAGATCCCATGAATCATAGTCTGGTTGTTATCTATGAGAATTCTACCCGCAGTATACCTGCACAGACGACTCCACGGAAAATTGTGGTGCTCTGCGATAATGTATATTTGCATTGAAGCATGAAATGAGACATGTATCTTAGTCCGGCCGGGAAGAATACGAGGAGATAAGGATGGGAAGATTAATAAAAGAAATACAGCTGAATCAGTCCCTCGATGTGGTCAGTGTTGTGATGGAGGATTTTTTTTATCACAACCGGTTTACGCGAAGCTATTGGAATGATGAAATGGTGTTTTGCAGCAAGGACGGCAGCGGGAGGGAGCGTTATATCAAGTGGACCTATATCTGCGGTGTTTTTCATCTGGAGGCATGGATGAATAACGGCAGGAGGCGTGAAGTATCTCCCAGGGGTCTTGGCTCTGGTAAGAGTGAGTTTCGGAACAGTATAAACCGGTTGATACTATCTTTGAAGAGTAGTAAAACGGATTATGCCGTCGGTCACATGAATTCTGACCCGATTCATCACGAAGCACAATACGATGATAATCACAGACAATGGACGGAAGATACCAAATGGCAGGAGGTTCCGAAACCCCAGGTTTCCCCGGACTATCAGGAAACCTCGGTGTATAGGGAAGCATCTGCCGGAAACACGTATGAGAATTCTGAGGATAAAAAGTGGAATGTTATAACCTGGATTGCGGTGGGGCTGGCTTTCGTATCTCCTATTTTGGCAATTATTATGTCGTTTGTTTCTATTGTGGTACAAAGTATTGGCGATTTAGCTATATACTTTAGTGGGGTATAGCAGATGAAGTTTATCAAGAAACTGTTGATGCTGTTAGTGATACTTCTTGTCCTGACCAGTGCCGGTATTCTGGTTTGCGCCTTGAATCCTGCCCTGACAGGGAAACTGGCAGCTATAGTACAATCCTGGAAACAGCCTGTGGAGGGACCATCTGATTTGGAAGCGGAAGGTCTTTCGCAGGATCTGACAAATATGGGATATTTCGTCCCGGAATCTATGCCCCAGAGAGTGCCGGACCGGGTGAGCGGTGTGACCGGTTATCAGCCGATGCAGGGACAGACAGAACAGATACTGCAGGAGGAAGCGGATAATCTAAGCAGTATCTTATCCCCTGGTGAAACGGGGGAGGGAGCTCAGTTTTCAGAGCTTTATTACCCCTATTATCATATGCTGAATCCTACCCTGCAGCAGGTGTATCGGCAGGTTTATGCCAATGCGGAAAACCTGATTACTTCTTTTTCTCCCGTAGTCGCATTGACCACAGAGCAGGTGAAGAACGTGATGGAAGCCGTATATAACGACCACCCGGAGCTCTTTTGGCTGGAATCGGAGTACTCCTGCAAATACTTAAAGACCGGTATTTGCGTAGAGATCACGCTGAAGTTTAATGCAACGGCAAACGATTTGCCGGAGGCCAAGAAGGTCTTTCGCACATATGCGGAAGAGATACTGGCAGAAGCCAAGGGGCTGGGAAGTGTATACGAGAAAGAACAGTATGTGCATGACGCACTTTTACAGATAGTGACTTATGAATCCAATTCTCTAATGAACCAGAGTGCCTATAGTGCGCTGGTACTCAACAGGTCTGTATGTGCAGGATATGCGAGAGCGTTTCAATACCTGATGCAGCAGCTGGAGATTCCCTGTTACTATTGTGCAGGATATACCGGACAGGATCACGCGTGGAACATTATCAGCCTGGAAGGCGGATATCGCAATGTTGATGTCACATGGGATGATACTGAGCCGGGAACCTACGATTATTACAATAAAACCGACAGTGAGTTTCAGGAGACGCATGTCAGAACGGGATTGTCGATCTATCTTCCCTCCTGTGACGGAAAGCTTCAACAGGGAGAGGATATTGTGGCAGAGGGAATAGCAGATGACTATATCAATCCCAATCCCCAGAAGCCGTTGCGTTGGGAGAAGAAGCCGCAACAGCCCCCTGTGGTGCCGGAGAAGACAGAGGAGGAGAAGAAAAAGGAGAATCTTGACAAGGCAGGAATCACGGAGGATGAAGTGATAGAGAGCCTGGAAGAATATTATGACGACTGTAAGAAAAAGATGGTAAAAGCAGGTGTGGGAGATATCAAATTTTCAAATGTGGTGCATGAGAGCTTCTGGCCTGCCATTGAGAGAGCCTATGGAGAAGGCGGACATCAAGCCGGTTATGTAGACGATGCCATGAAGGAATTGAAAGTCGAAAACTTCGCCATACAAATACAGGTACAGAGACTTGGTGGCGGGTATTGCAGAATCTATCATAATATACTTACATACTAATGGTTAAGCAAAAGCAGCAGTGTATGACACTGCTGCTTTTTTGTGAACAGCGGGAAAACTGAATTCTCAGGAATATTAGGACAGGTTGCTCATATATTGGAATGAGGAGGAAGCAGAGATGGAGAATTCAATTCTACAGTTATTCCCTGCTCAAAGACGAAGATTCTGGACAGAGATTGCAGGGCGTCAGAAGGACATCCGGGAAATCAGACTTCGGGTGAACAGACCTATCATGATTAACTGTACGGGGAAGGAATTCTATGTGAATTCGGAGGGTAATCCTACACATAACCCGGATGAGGCAAGATCCATCGGGGGAGGAGAATTGGAAGAACTGCTGGAGCATATATGTCATTATTCGTTATATGCCTATGAGGAAGAATTGAGGCAGGGATTTCTGACAGTGGCGGGAGGGCATCGAATAGGTGTGGCGGGACAAGCGGTGATGAGCGAGGGGGGAGATATCAGAACAATCAGGAATATACGTTTTCTGAATATTCGTGTGGCACATGAAGTCAAAGGAGCCGCCGACAGGCTTCTTCCGTCGGTATATGACGATGGTGATCTGCTGAATACATTGATTATTTCTCCTCCGGGGTGTGGCAAGACAACTTTGCTGAGAGATCTGGTGAGACAGGTTTCCAACGGCAATCCTTATGGACGCGGAATGACTGTCGGAGTGGCGGACGAGCGTTCGGAGATTGCCGGTGCCTATGGAGGAGAACCACAGAATGATGTTGGAATCCGCACGGATGTATTGGACAACTGTCCCAAGGAAAAGGCAATGATGCTGCTTCTCAGAAGCATGTCACCCGAGGTGATAGCCATTGATGAGCTGGGGAAGCCCGGGGAGCTGGAGGCACTGAGAAGTGCGGCGGCCTGTGGCTGTCGTATTCTGGCTACGGCTCACGGAAATGGAGTGGAGGATCTGGATACGAGATTTGGCAGGGGAAGTTACAAAAGCTTATTTCATAGGATTGTTTTGCTGGACAAGAAGAAGGGAGCCGGGTGTATACGGGAGGTTCTGAGAGGAGGGGTAGGCAGTGCTCAAGGTAGTGGCAAGCTGTATGATCCTGATTGGAAGTTTGGGAATGGGATTCCGGTATCGAAATGAATTTACGGGCAGAATTCAGGCACTTCGGATGCTTCGTACCATTCTGGTCCTGCTGGAAGGAGAAGTGAGATATGGCAGGGATACTTTGGCGGAATGCTGTGGACATATTTCGGTGAGAATGAAGGGAGATTGTAAATCTGCTTTCGCATTGGTGGCAGAAAGGATGCGACAAAACAGCGGAGAGAATTTTGAGAGCATCTTTCGGGACTGTGTGGAACCGGTGTTGAAGAGTATGCCTCTGAAGCCGGAAGACAGAGAAGAATTTTTCAGATTCATGGGAAGCTACGGATGCGCGGACAGCAGTCTGCAGCTACGTCTTCTGGAGCAGAGCAGGGAACAGCTTGAAACGAAGGCCGGGGAGCTGGCAGCAGGAAATAATGAAAGGTGCCGGATGGCAGTGAGCCTCGGCTGTATGGGAGGTCTTCTGATAATCCTGGTCCTTTGGTAAAGCAGATGATTTGCGATAAGGAATGGAGAAAACGATGGGAGTAAATCTGATTTTTAAGATTGCAGCAGTGGGAATTCTCGTTACCATACTCTGTCAGGTACTGAAACACAGCGGGAGAGAAGAACAGGCTTTTCTGGTAAGTCTTGCGGGACTGATTCTTGTTCTGTCATGGGTGATTCCGTACATATACGAGTTATTTCAGACGGTACAGGCTTTGTTTGCGCTGTAAAGGAGTATAAGTATGCAGGAATTTGTGAGAATAGCGTTTCTTGGTATCGTGGGCGTACTACTGGCTTTGCAGTTTAAAGGGCAGAAATCTGAATATGGTATGTATATTGGTCTGGGAATCGGAATTCTGATTCTGGGATATGCCCTGAGGCAGGCGGGGGCGGTTGTGGCACAATTGAACCGTCTGCGCAATTATCTGGGAGGAACCGAGAGTTATCTGGTGATTCTGCTCAAGGTAATCGGTATTACCTATATCTGTGAATTCAGTGCCGGTATCTGCAGGGATGCGGGATATCAGTCCATTGCAGGGCAGATTGAGGTACTGGGAAAGCTGTCGGTCATGTTTGCGGGATTGCCCATTTTATTCGCTGTGATAGAACAGATCAATGGATTTCTTTAGGCAAGGAGTAAAGGCATGGAGTTGGAGGCAATCTGGCAGGACTACGGTCTGGACAAACTGGAAACCGGTATTCAAAGCTTATTCCCGGGATGGTCCTTTTCGTTGGAGGAAATGCTCGGATTGGTGATGAGAGGGGATTTCCTTCAGGTATTGTCAACCGTTTCAGGGGAATGGTTTCAAAGCGTTGAGAACCAGCTGGCCGGTATGCGGAATGTTTTTGTGTATCTGCTGGTGCTTGGAATTGTTTCTTCTCTTGTCACCCATTTTGTGGAAATATTTGACCGTCATCAGGTGGCAGACCTGAGCTTTTATTTCATGTATCTTCTGTTTACGGTGATTTTGTTTCGATGCTTTACGGAAGCTGCCCAAACGGCGATGACAGTGTTGGAGAATATTACTCTTTTTATCAGACTGCTGGTTCCGGCATACCTGATCTCCGTGGGGATAGCAGCGGGGGCGGCAACGGTGAGCGTCAGCAGCCAATTAATGATTTTAGTCATTTATGGTGTGGAATCTATCCTGCTGGAAGGCGTACTTCCGTTTGTATATTGCTTTATGATGTTATCTGTGGTCAATGGAATCTGGACCGAGGAGAAACTGACTTTACTGATAGAATTCCTGGAAAAAGGAATCGGATGGATTCTGAAGGGGGCAGTGGGAGTGATCACCGGAATCAGCATTTTCCAGTCTCTGATAACTCCGGTGGTTGATTCCGTCCGAAAATCAGGTCTGCAGAAAATCATTGCAGCAATTCCGGGAGTCGGACATGCAGCGGAAGGCGCTGTGGAACTGGTGCTGGGTTCTGCCCTGATAATCAAAAACAGTGTGGGCGTGATCCTGCTTCTGTTGATGCTGATACTTTGTGCAGCGCCCCTGCTAAAAATCGGTGTGATTGGACTGGTGTTGAAAACGGCAGCAGGGTTTGTGAGTGTGGTCAGTGATAAAAGGATGGTAAATTGTATTAACAGGTCGGGAGATGGGGTGCTTCTGGTACTAAAGACCTCAGGAACTGCGATGCTTTTGTTTCTGATCTCGATAGCGGTAATGACATTGACAGGCAGGTGATTCGGAGGTGGATGTGGTGTGAGAAATGCATTGTTTCGGGCAATCTGTAAGGTGGGGATTTTTGTGATATGTGCACAGGCTTTGGTACATTTCAGACCCAGGGAGGCCTATGAAAAGTATCTAAAACTTCTGGTTGGTATTATGGTGATGATTCAACTCTTCCTGCCCATAGCCGCTTTTTTTCTGGGAGGAAATATGGAACAGCTGGCACAGCGTCTGGAAGGGTTTCAAGAGGAACTGGAACAGAACGCGAAGCTGGAAGCGGAGGCAGCGATGAAGGCGGATGAGGTCCTGGAGCGTATGACACTGGAGGAGGTCAGCAGACGCATGGAAGAACTGAAGAGGAAGGAGCAGGAAACAGAACAGAATCAGACCCAGCAACAGACACAGGAACAAGTGCAGGAACAAGTGCAGGAAGAGAAGGATACTGTGATTTCGGTAGAGGTCGGACCCATTGAATCGGTGATTATTGAATGAAGCTTTGCGGAGGAGTGCAGGACATCGGTATGAACAGATGGTTTGAAAAGGAGAGATTCACACAACTATTCAAGAAGGATAATATGATGATTCTGATCCTGGCAGGTGTATTATTGTTTGTTATAGCATTGCCGGTGAAGAAGGAGAAAAGCGATGAAAAGGGACTGAGCACAGAACAATCGGAAACAGCTGCGGGGCTGTGGGGAACCTCCTTTCCGGCAGAAAGTGATCCGTCCAAAAAAATCACGGGACAGAATGACACTCTGCCGGCCGGGCAGGGGGATCTTGCTTATACGAAGGAGCTGGAAGAACGTCTGACGGAGGTGTTGTCCGGTATGTCCGGGGTGGGAAAGGTGAGGGTGATGATTACATTGAAATCTTCCTCTGAGCTGGTGGTGGAAAAGGAAAAGCCGGTCAGCCGATCTTCAACCAATGAGACAGATGCGCAGGGCGGCAACAGGCAGGTTGATACCGGAGAATATGGGGAAACGGTAATATACAGCACATCCGGCAGTGCAAGTGAACCTTATGTGATCATGACCTATGTGCCCAGGATAGAAGGGGTGCTGGTGGTGGCTGAGGGAGCGGGAAGCGGTAGCATCAACAAAAACATCACTGAGGCAGTATGCGCCCTGTTTGACGTGGAGGCCCATAAAATCAAAGTGGTGAAAATGGAGCAGCAATCTGACTAAAGTTACTCATATATCCTGTGTGAAGCTCATACAATAAAACAGTAAAACGTAAAGAAGGGGTAAAATGTGAAAAACCTAATTAAGAAAAATCAGCTTATGATAACTGCATTGGCCATTATGATTGCCATAGCGGGATACCTGCAGTTCGCAGGAAGCGATCTGGAGGAAGAATATCAGTTGGTGAATGATGGCAATGTGTATGAGGGGGATGTCAGCATGGCAGGCTCCGGTGGGATTGTGACAGAAAACTATACGGCCGGAGACCTGCTGGACTTGTCGGCAGAGGATCTGCTGCAGGAAGGCGTAACAGAGATTTCCTCATTGGATTCCGATCTGGAGGATACACCGGTGGAGAATTATCTCGATTCTGATTTTCAGCTTTCCCGGGATACGGCTACCGGCGGGCAGGCAAAAGTAACTCCCGAAGAGGGTGAGATTCCGGGCGAGGCTGTATTTACCTCGGGAGACGGCATTGAGATCCTGTCTGAGGCAAAGCTACTAAAGGAACAGACCAGAGCCAAGAATAAAGAAACATTGCTGGAGATCATCAATAGCGTAGGACTCACTGATACACAGAAGCAGCAGGCTGTGGACAGTATGGTAAAGATGACTGAGATTTCGGAAAAGGAATCTGCAGCAGAGATTCTGCTGGAGGCCAAAGGCTTCCGGGATGTGGTGGTAAGCGTGAATGGCGACACCGTTGACGTAGTTGTGAATGCGACAACTCTGGACGACGCGCAGAGAGCGCAGATTGAAGATATCGTGAAGCGCAAGACCGATGTTTCTGCAGAGAAAATTATTATCAGTACCCTGTCAAAGTGAATGGTTTTGGAAAAAAATGTATAAAATACATAGCAAATATGGTATAGTAAACAAAAGATAATATGGAAAGGATGCCAAATTATGAAAAGAGTGTTTCTGATTGTACTGGACAGTTTCGGAATCGGAGAAGCGGAGGACGCACCTGCTTATGGGGATATCGGTGTCAATACCCTGAGAAGTGTGTCCTCCAGTAAGTTTTTTCAAATGCCGAATATGGGTGAGCTTGGATTGTTTCAGATCGATGGCGTTACGGTGGGAGAAAAAAAGGAAAAACATGCGGCACTGATTGCCCGTATGAGGGAACGCTCTAAAGGAAAAGATACCACCATCGGACATTGGGAAATTGCAGGTGTTTATTCGCCGAAACCTTTACCGGTTTACCCTGAGGGATTTCCGGCAGAGGTGCTGGAGGAGTTTTCACGGAGAACCGGCAGAGGGATTCTTTGCAATCGTCCCTATTCCGGAACAGCGGTGATTCAGGACTACGGAGATAAGCATATGCAAACCGGTGACCTGATTGTCTACACCTCTGCCGACAGCGTATTTCAGATTGCGGCTCATGAGGAGATTGTGCCGGTGGAGCAGTTGTACGAGTACTGCCGGATAGCCAGAGAGATCCTGCAGGGTGAACATGGTGTGGGAAGAGTGATTGCCAGACCTTTTGTGGGACCGGAGGGAGGACCCTTCACCAGAACGGCAAGACGCCATGATTTTTCGATTCTGCCGCCTGCAACAACCATGTTGGATCAGCTGAAGGCGGCAGGTAAGGATGTGATAGCGGTTGGCAAGATTAAAGATATCTTTGCAGGGAAGGGTATCACGGAGTCGGTTTATACCTCCGGAAATGCCGAAGGAATCGAACGTACGCTGGAATATCTGGACAAGAATTTTGAAGGACTGTGTTTTGTCAATCTTGTGGATTATGATATGCTTTACGGACATCGCAGAGATGTGGACGGATATGCGGAAGCGCTGGCTTATTTTGATAAAAAACTGCCGGAGATTATGGGGAAGATGGGACCGGAGGATATCCTCATGATGACTGCAGACCATGGTTGTGATCCGGCATATACAGCGACCACGGATCATACCAGAGAATATACCCCTTTCCTTATGTACGGACAGCAGATTGTGCCGGAGAACCTGGGCACAAGAAAAACATTTGCCGATATAGGGGCTACTGTGTTACAATATTTTGGTATTGTGCCGGAGTTTGAAGGGGAGAGTATGCTTTGAACTCATTGAGACAGGCACGCTGACAGAAAACATGTGACAAACGGATACACGGAGGACTTTACAGTGAGCAATTATACAGAAGAAATCAATCGTCGCCGCACCTTTGCAATTATTTCCCATCCCGATGCAGGTAAGACGACACTTACAGAGAAGTTTCTGCTATACGGAGGAGCAATCAATCTGGCAGGCAGCGTGAAAGGTAAGGCTACCGCAAGACATGCTGTTTCGGACTGGATGGAGATTGAGAAGGAGAGAGGTATTTCCGTTACTTCTTCCGTTCTTCAGTTTGAGTACGACGGATATTGTATCAATATCCTGGACACCCCCGGACACCAGGATTTCTCAGAGGATACGTATCGTACCCTGATGGCGGCTGATTCTGCTGTCATGGTTATCGATGCCTCCAAAGGTGTGGAGGCACAGACCAGGAAACTCTTCAAGGTCTGCGGTATGCGTGGTATCCCTATATTTACTTTTATCAATAAAATGGACCGGGATGCCAGAGATACCTTTGAACTGCTGGATGATATTGAAAAGGAGCTGGGAATCGCTACCTGCCCCGTGAACTGGCCGATTGGTTCAGGCAAGGGATTCAAGGGAGTCTATGACAGAGAAAAGAACTGTGTCATCTCTTACTCTGATACGGAGAAGGGCACCAAGGAAGGAAAATCGGTAGAGGTGTCCGTAACGGAAGAGGAGGAACTTCGTAAGCTTGTGGGAGAAGAAGCGGCGGACAAGCTTCTGGAGGAGATTGAACTGTTGGACGGAGCCAGTGCGGAATTCGATCTGGAGCAGGTACGCGCCGGAAAACTGACTCCGGTATGCTTCGGTTCTGCTTTGACCAACTTTGGAGTGGAAATCTTTTTACAGCACTTCCTCAGGATGACAACCACTCCCCTGCCCAGAAAGGCTGATATCGGTATGATACAGCCCACAGAGAGTGAGTTCAGTGCATTTGTATTCAAGATACAGGCGAATATGAATAAGGCGCACAGAGACAGAATCGCATTCATGAGAATCTGTTCCGGCAGATACGATGCCAATATGGAAGTCCGTCACGTGCAGGGCAATAAAGTAATGAGATTATCCCAGCCGCAGCAGATCATGGCGGATGAACGCAAGATTTTATCGGAAGCATATGCGGGGGATATCATCGGTGTTTTCGACCCGGGAATCTTCTCCATCGGAGATACCCTTTGCATGCCCAAAGAAAAGTTCCAGTATGAAGGAATTCCCACCTTTGCACCGGAGCATTTTGCAAGGGTCAGACAGCTGGATACCATGAAAAGAAAGCAGTTTGTGAAAGGAATCGAGCAGATTGCGCAGGAAGGTGCCATTCAGATATTTCAGGAGCTGAATATGGGTCTTGAAGAGATTATTGTGGGAGTTGTGGGAGTTCTGCAGTTTGACGTCCTGAAGTACAGACTGGAAAACGAGTATAATGTCGAGATTCGTCTGGAAAATCTGCCCTATGAACACATCAGGTGGATTGAAAACAAGGATGAAATCGATATCGGTAAGCTGACCGGCACCTCGGACATGAAAAAGGTGAAGGACATGAAGGGAAATCCGCTACTGTTGTTTGTTAATCCCTGGAGTATCGGCATGACACTAGACCGAAATAAGGGACTTGTTCTGACAGAGTTTTCCAGAAATTAATCCGGGAGTCAAAGTATGAAAAGAAGAGCTAAATATTTTATTATTTTAAGCACTATCCTTGGTAGTTTGCTCTGCGGATGTACCGCAGCGGATGCTTTGGATGAAGTGGCAAAAGACATGAAGGTAAATGTCACTTCTTCTGATGAAGAAGTGCGGAAAGAACCGGAAGCCAAAGAATCAGAGGAGAAAGAAGAGTCACGGCAGACCGTCTCCACAGAGATAGAACAGGAGGGGGAAAGTCAGGAGGTACCGGCAACTTCGAAAGAAGACGGGGAGTCGGGAGAAAGCTTTCTTGACCGGAATGCATATGAATATGCCAGGCAATATCTGAATGAAGCAGAATTGCTGTGGTATCATGATATCAGTAACGGTCTGGGAGTCCTGGGCACAGAATTTGAACTGGATAGTAAAGGTCTGGAAGCCGGTCTGACTGAGGAGGATATTGATAAAGTATTTCAATGTGTGTTGAACGACCATCCCGAACTTTTTTATGTGGATGGCTATTCCTATATGAAATATAGTCGTGGGAACAAGCTGGTTTCCATAAAGTTTTCAGGCACTTATACATGTGATGCTGAAACGGTTAGGGAAAGAGCCGCTCAGATCAATCGTGCTGCTGACGCTGTCTTGAGCGGGATCAGTGGGGAGACCGACCAATACACAAAAGTTAAATATGTATATGATATGGTCATAAAAAATACCGAGTATGATTACAATGCACCTGACAATCAGAATATCTATTCTGTGTTTGTGAATAAGCGGTCTGTTTGCCAGGGATATGCCAAGTCGGTACAGTTTTTATTGAACCGTCTGGGAATTGAGAGTACCCTGGTGCTGGGAATAGTTAATACGGGAGAAGGACATGCCTGGAATCTGGTTAAGATTGACGGGAGCTATTATTATCTCGATGCCACCTGGGGAGATGCTTCCTACAATATGGATACCAATGGCGGTCAGGGGCAGAGTATGCCGGAGATTAACTATGATTATCTGAATGTGACAACGGATGAGCTGTTAAAAACACATACCATTGATAACTGTGTAGCTATGCCGGCATGCGTATCCATGGACGCCAATTACTATTGTCGTGAAGGAGCGTACTTTACCGCATATAATCCGGAACAGATGAAACAGTTGATTGACAGGGCTGTCAGTCTGGGAAAATCAGATATTACGATCAAATGTGCCGATGACAGCTGCTATAATAACGTGATTGATCAATTGATCGGACAACAGAAAATATTTGATTTTCTGGGAAGTGGTAATAGTATTGCATACTCTCAAAATGACAAACAGAGGTCTCTGACATTTTGGATGACAAAATGATAAGGTGTGTGGTATACTAAATTATTATAGAATTGTTTTTATTACCTGTTTAGGAGGAAAAACGAATGGAGAAAGAAAAAGATAAAGGTAATGTTGTGTTGAAGGAAGAAGATAATGTTGGCGTAGTACAGATCGCAGATGATGTTGTTGCCATGATCGCAACTCTGGCAGCTACTGAGGTAGAGGGTGTCACTGCAATGGGCAACAAGCTCAGCATGAAGAAGACCAAGGGTGTTCGCGTGGACGTACTTGAGGGCAATGTTACCGTTTGCATTGCTGTTATGATTGAATATGGTTACAATATTCCTGCTACCTGCCAGAAGGTTCAGACCAAGGTAAAAGCAGCAATTGAAAATATGACCGGACTTACCTGTACGGATGTGAATATTCGCATTGCGGGTGTCAAAGTGAAAAAAGCGTAAGGCGGAAAAAGGACTTTACTATGAGACGACATGAGCTGAGAGAACAGGTTTTTATGCTTTTGTTTCAGGTGGAATTTCATTCCACGGAACAGATGCCGGAACAAATTAGATTGTTTCTTGAGAACAGCGAGAATCTCACTGCGGAGAAGGATTGCGAGAGCATTAGGGAAAGATGTAACACGATTACTGAGAAGATACCGGAGATTGATAAGCTGATCAATGAGAACACTGAGGGTTGGGATACGAACCGTATGGGTAAGGTGGAGCTTACGGTGCTCCGTCTTGCTGTATTTGAATTGCGCTTCGACGATGATATTCCCGAGAAGGTTGCCATCGATGAAGCGGTTGAGATTGCAAAGAAATATGGTCAGGAGAATTCAGGTGGTTTTGTAAATGCCATTCTGGCCAAAATTGTTAAAGCCGGGTGATTGAAATACGAAGCATATATACTGTAGGACAATTGAATGCATATGTTAAAAATATGTTCACGCAGGATTACTTGTTGCAGAGCATCTTCGTAAAAGGGGAGGTAAGCAACTGTAAGTATCATGCCTCCGGACATATTTATTTTACGTTGAAGGATCCTAAGGGCGTGGTGAACTGTGTCATGTTTGCAGGCAGCCGTTCGGGTCTTTCTTTTCGTTTGGCAGAAGGGCAGCAAGTCATCGTCGGTGGCGCCGTAGATGTGTACGAGCGGGATGGCAAGTATCAACTGTATGCAAAACAGATTATGCTGGATGGCAACGGCCTTCTCTACGAAAAATATGAACAGCTGAAGAGAGAACTGGAAGAAGCCGGCATGTTTGCTGCGGAATACAAGCAACCTATCCCAAGGTACATCAGAACCCTGGGAGTGGTTACGGCAGATACAGGTGCGGCTGTGAGGGATATTATTCAGATTGCACGTAGGAGAAATCCCTGCGTACAGATTATTCTCTATCCTGCAATTGTGCAGGGAGAGGCAGCGGTACCCAGCATTATATCGGGAATTCATGCTCTGGAAAATGCCGGGGTTGATGTGATGATTGTGGGCAGAGGAGGAGGTTCCATTGAGGATTTGTGGGCCTTTAACGACAGAGAGGTTGCCCAGGCGGTATTTGACTGCTCAGTACCGATCATTTCTGCGGTTGGTCACGAGACGGACACTACGATTATCGATTATGTATCGGATCTGAGAGCCCCTACACCTTCTGCCGCGGCAGAACTGGCAGTGACGGATATTCGGGAAATCCTTGGCAATGTGGAAAGGATCACATACGAGCTGGAGCATCGTATGTATAGAAAGATACAGGAGTGTCGCAGTGAGTCGGAGCATTTGAAATTGCGTCTGAGGGCATATAGTCCCAATGGGCGGTTGCGTGAAAAGAGAATGACTCTGAGCCGCGCGGAGGACAGGCTTCAGGATAGTATGAAGCGTCTGGTGAAGGACAGGAGACATCGCCTGGCTGTATATATTGAGAGGATGAAAGGCCTTTCTCCGCTGGAAAAACTAAACAGCGGTTATTCTTTTGTGACGGATGATGAGGGAAGAAATATACGTTCCGTGAATCAGGTAAACACGGGACAGAATATAACCGTAACAGTCAGTGACGGAAGCTTTACCGCAGAGGTGAAGCAGTGTCCGGACTGAGCTGTCGCAAGAAAGGACAGCAGCAGAATCGGGTTTGGTCAGACCGGATGAAAAGTGTGGTGCCTAACAACAGATGGGAGAAGCAAAATGGATATGCATGAACAGGAGTTCAGCCTTGAGGAGAATTTCGCAAGACTGGAGGAAATGATAGAGAAGCTGAGTGAGGACGATTTGCCTCTGGAGGAGGCATTTCGGGCGTACAGTCAGGGAATGGCTATTTTGAAGCAGTGTGACGATCAGATTGACAGGGTGGAAAAGCAGGTACTCAAATTGACGGAAGAAGGTTGTCTGGAGGTGTTTGAGAATGGAGAACAGTGAATTCAGATCCCTTCTGGGCAATAAGACCAAGGAGATAGACGGCATTCTGGAGAAGTTCCTTCCGGAAGAAAAAGGAATCCAAAGGACAGTCATAGAAGCGATGAACTACAGTGTCAGGGCAGGAGGAAAGAGACTGCGTCCCATGCTGATGTGGGAGACCTTTTTACTCTGCGGCGGCAGAGAGGAGGAACGGAGAATGGTGGAGCCTTTTATGGCGGCTATTGAGATGATTCACACATATTCTCTGGTACATGACGATCTGCCGGCAATGGACAATGATGAGTATCGCAGAGGCAAGAAAACGACTTGGGCCGTTTATGGAGAAACCATGGGGATTCTGGCAGGAGACGGACTTCTGAATTTAGCCTTTGAAACAGCTGCGAAGAGTTTTGAATTGTGTGGATGTGGCGGTAACGGGGATACAGAAACCTGTTTTCCGGAGCATCTTCCAAGAGCGGCAAGAGCTCTTGCCGTACTTGCCGGGAAAGCCGGAATATATGGAATGATCGGTGGACAAACAGCAGATATAGAGGCAGAGAATTGTGATACAACGGTGACGGAAGAACGGTTACTTTTCATTCATGAGCATAAGACGGCAGCTTTGATTCAGGCGGCAATGGTAATCGGTGCAATTCTGGCAGGTGCAGGCGAAGAAGTGCTGGGCAGGTTGGAAAAGTGTGCGTATGATGTAGGAGTTGCCTTTCAGATTCAGGATGATATCCTAGATGTGATCGGTGACAGCTCAACTTTGGGAAAACCGATTGGGAGCGATGCACTTAACGGGAAACAGACTTATGTTACCCTCAAAGGTCTGGAGCAGGCCGGAAAAGATGTGGAAAAGCTGTCCGGGGAGGCAGTCGGTCTGTTGGAAAGCATGGGGACTGATAATGTTTTTTTGAAACAGCTGATTCTGGAATTGATTCATCGGCAAAAGTAGAATTGCAGGGAAGAGAAGCGGAGTGGGCAAATGTACCTGGAAATGATTGAACAAACCAATGATATTAAGAAAATAGAACCGGAACACTTAAAGGATCTGGCGCAGGAAATCAGAGAGTTCCTGATTGAGAAAATCAGCGTAACAGGGGGACATCTGGGCTCCAACCTGGGAACAGTGGAACTTACCATGGCACTGCATCTGGCTTTAAATCTTCCGGAGGACAAGATTATCTGGGATGTAGGTCATCAGGCATACACACACAAATTATTGACCGGAAGAAGGGACGGATTTGAAACATTGCGCCAGTTTCACGGTATGAGCGGCTTCCCCAAGCGCAAGGAAAGTGAATGCGATGTCTTTGATACAGGGCATAGTTCCACTTCCATTTCTGCGGGGCTGGGACTGGTCAAAGCCCGTGATATCAAAGGGGAGACGAACACGATAGTATCCGTTATCGGAGACGGTTCCCTTACGGGAGGCATGTCCTACGAAGCTATGAACAACGCCTCCAAGCAACAGACTAATTTTATTATCGTACTAAATGACAATAATATGTCCATCTCTGAAAATGTGGGTGGCGTTTCCAAGTATCTGAACAATATCCGAACTGCGACAGGTTACCTGGATCTCAAGAAGGGTATCTATAATGCACTTCAAGGTACCAAAAGAGGTAACAACACGATCAAAACCATCCGAAGAGCAAAGAGCAGCTTTAAGCATCTGGTAATACCCGGTATGTTCTTTGAGGATATGGGGATTACCTATCTGGGTCCGGTGAACGGACATGATGTAAACGAGTTGATCAATGTAATCAATGATGCAAAGCGTGTAGAAGGGGCAGTGCTGATTCATGTGATGACGCAAAAGGGCAAGGGATATGCGCCTGCCGAACGTCATCCTGCCCGTTTTCACGGAACCGGACCTTTTGAGATTGAGACAGGACTCCCAAAGGTGGCAAGAAGTGCGGCAAGTTATACAGATATTTTTTCTACTGTGATGTGCAAGCTGGGACAGCGGGATGAAAATGTTGTGGCAGTGACCGCCGCAATGCCTGACGGAACAGGACTGAAGCGTTTTCGTAACATGTATCCCGAGAGGTTTTTTGATGTGGGAATCGCTGAAGAACATGCGGTTACCTTTGCGGCAGGACTGGCAGCGGGGGGAATGAAGCCGGTGGTTGCGGTATACTCTTCGTTTCTGCAGAGAGCTTACGATCAGATCCTGCATGATGTATGTCTTCAGAATCTGCCGGTGGTATTTGCCATTGACAGAGCAGGTCTTGTGGGAAGCGATGGGGAGACTCATCAGGGTATTTTTGATTTTACATACCTTTCCGGGATTCCCAATATGCATATCTGTGCTCCCAAGAATAAGTGGGAGTTGGCAGATATGTTGAGATTTGCGGTTGATTACAGCGGTCCCTTTGCTGTTCGATATCCCAGAGGTACGGCCTATGACGGATTAAAAGAATACAGAACACCTATTGAGCTTGGCAAAGCGGAGTGGATTTACAAAGAGAGCGGGATTGTGCTTCTTGCAGTGGGCTCCATGGTTAAGACAGCGGAAGCAGTGCGGAATAGATTAAAAGAGAAAGGATATTCCGTCAGTCTGGTCAATGCAAGATTTGTAAAGCCCATTGACGGCGAAACGGTGAAGGAAGCCTGTGAGAGTCATGAGCTGGTAGTGACCATGGAGGAAAATGTCGCTGCCGGCGGATATGGTGAAAAAGTTCTGGATTATATGAACAGAAACGGTTACAGGAATTCTGTACTGAACATTTGTATCCCGGATGCGTATATCGAGCATGGTGATGTAGAGGTATTAAAGAAGGAAACAGGTATAGATGCGGACAGTATCGTGAAGAGTATCTGTGCATTGTCGGAGAGTAAGCAGGATGAAAGAAAGACTTGATGTCATCTTAATGAATCAGGGCTATGCCACCTCGAGAGAAAAGGCAAAGGCCATTATCATGTCGGGAAACGTTTATGTGAACGGTCAGAAAGAAGACAAGGCAGGAACTTCCTTTGATGAGAGTAAAATAAAGCTTGAAGTCAGGGGACATGCCCTGAAATATGTGAGCAGAGGCGGACTGAAGCTGGAAAAGGCCATGAACTGCTGGGGACTTTTGCTGGACGGGAAGGTATGTATGGACATCGGATCTTCCACGGGAGGTTTCACGGACTGCATGCTTCAAAACGGTGCCGCCAGAGTGTATGCTGTGGATGTGGGAAAAGGGCAGTTGGACTGGAAGCTTCGCAATGACGAGAGAGTGGTCTGCATGGAACAGACCAATTTCCGATACATGACAGAGCAGGATATACCGGATAAACTGGATTTTGCCAGTGTGGATGTCTCATTTATATCCCTGACCAAGATCCTGATTCCCGCAAGGAATCTGTTGAAAACCGGGGGAGAAATGGTATGCCTGATCAAACCTCAATTCGAAGCGGGACGTGATAAAGTCGGTAAAAACGGGGTGGTCAGGGAACCGGAGATCCATCGTGAAGTGATTGAGAAGATAGTAATCTATGCTCAAGGTATCGGGTTCCATGTGCTTCATCTGGAATATTCACCGATTAAGGGTCCCGAGGGAAATATTGAATATCTGGTTCATCTGAAAAAGGAATGCGAACCTGAGGTTGCACTTCTGGAGATGACGGAACAGGAAGCGGAAGTGATGTTAAAGCAGAAGCTTGATGCCGGGGAAGGATTGGCACAGGAAGAAGAATGGCGGAAATTGATTGTCGAAATCGTAGAAAAATCCCATTCATTGTGAGGATAGGACATGAAGCATTTTCTGATCTATACAAATAAACTGAAAGATAAGGATATGAAAGTCACAGACAGAATCTGCTCTTATCTTTCTGACAAGGGGCATAAGGTCACAATCCTTTCGGAAGAGAAGCTACAGAAGGAAACCCGGGAGAAATGCAGGCTCTCGGGAACGAATTCTTCTGAGGCGGACTGTATGCTGGTCTTAGGCGGCGACGGCACTGTGCTTCAGGCAGTGCGTGATACCATGGGCTCCGGGGTGCCGATTCTGGGAATCAATTTGGGAACCCTGGGTTATATGACTGAGGTAGAACCGACAGAGGTGGAAACGGCGCTGGATCGTCTGATCGCCGGAGATTATGAGACAGAGAGCAGGATGATGCTCTCGGGCAAGGTTTTGTTTCAAAACGGAGAAATAAGAGAAGGCTGGGCGTTAAATGATATCGTTTTCGCCAGAAGCGGTTCTCTTCAAATACTGAAATTCAATATTTATGTGAATGGACAATTTTTGAATTCCTACCATGCAGATGGTATGATTGTCACCACTCCAACAGGATCTACAGGGTACAATCTGTCGGCGGGAGGACCCATTGTGGAGCCGCGTGCCCGGCTGATTGTGCTGACCCCGATCTGCCCTCATTCCCTGAATCAGAGAAGCATCGTGCTCTCCCCGGAGGATTGTGTTGAAATCGAGATTCCCCGCGGCAGAGAGGACAGACAACAGACCACGGAAGTGAGTTTTGATGGAAATTACGGAATTCCTTTAAACGAGGGGGATCGGATACGAATAATACGTTCAGACATGGTTGCGAGTTTTATCCGGCTTAACAAGATTAGCTTTCTGGATGTCCTGCACAAAAAGATGTCAGATTAGAAAGGTGTTGTAAACGCATGAAAAAGAACAGACACGAAAAAATAGAAGAGCTGATCCGAAGATTTGACATAGAGACTCAGGAAGATCTGGCTGAAAAACTCAGAGAGGATGGTTTCCGTGTAACTCAGGCCACTGTTTCCAGGGACATCAGGGAAATGCAGTTGACAAAAGTTCAGACGACAGACGGTAAACAGAAATATGCTTCCTTGAAACAAAACATTGAGGAGTCCGGTGATAAATATACCAGGGTGCTCAGAGATGGTTTTTCCTCCATGGAGATGGCACAGAATCTTCTGGTGATCAAGACCGGTTCCGGTATGGCTATGGCAGCAGCCATGGCCTTGGATGCAATGAAGCTTTCGGAGGTTGTGGGCTGTATTGCAGGAGATGACACGATTTTTGTTGCAGCGCGCTCCGCAGAAGATACGGAGAAGCTGATGAATATTATACATAGCTTTATCAGGGCATAGTACAGACCTGGATTGTCGGGGAAGGACAAATGGATGCAAGTCCAAGGAGGGTTTGAATGCTACAGAGTCTACATGTAAAAAATCTGTCTCTGATGGAGGAGACAGAGGTTGAGTTCGGTGAGGGTCTCAATATCCTAACCGGTGAAACCGGTGCCGGTAAATCCCTGCTGATAGGGAGTATCAGCCTGGCACTGGGAGGTAAGTTTGAAAAGGAAATGCTGCGTAAGGGTGCAGAAAGTGCGCTGGTTGAGCTGGTGTTTTCCGGGGAGAATCCCAAGGTACGGGAGAAGCTTCTGGAGATGGAGCTGGAGCCTCAGGAGGACGATTTGGTCATCCTGAGCCGTAAGATGCAGGTGGGAAAGAATATCTGCAAAATAAACGGCGAGACAGTAACTGCCAGACAAGTGAAGGAATTGGCAGAGGTGCTCATTGATATTCACGGACAGCATGAGCATCAGTCTTTATTGAACAAGAAGAAGCATATGGAAATCCTGGACTCCTACTGCGGGGAAGAATTTGATGTAATTGCATGCAGGGTGGAACAGGAGTATTTTGCGTGTCGGGAATTGCGTCAAAAGCTCACTGAGGAGACCTTGGACGAAGAAGCTAAGGCAAGGGAGCAATCACTGGCGGAGTTTGAATACAAAGAAATAGAAGAAGCCAATATTGTTCCCGGGGAAGACGAGAGATTGGAACAGCGGTATCGCCTGATGTCAAATAGCAGGAAGATTACCGGAAGTCTGTCTGAAAGCTATCAGCTTACGGGGAATGAAGGAGAAGGTGCCGGGAGTGCTTTGAGCAGAGCACTACGAGCAATTCGAAGTGTCTCTTCTTATGATTCGAGATTAGAAGAGCTGGAAGGACAGCTGACTGAGATTGATAATCTGTTGGCTGACTATAATCGGGACGTGGCCGGATACCTGGAAGACTGTGAATTTGACGAGAGGGAGTTCAACGAGACGGAAGAACGATTGAACACCCTGAACCGGTTGAAGGAAAAGTACGGTAATACATTGGAAAAGGTGTTGGAATACAAAGAGAGCAGATCACAATTATTGGAAAAGCTTGCCGATTATGATGCCTATATGAGTCGGTTGAAGGATGATTTGGCAGAAGCGGAAGAAAGATTGAGAACGGCTTGTGAAAAGCTTTCTGCGGTCCGTCAAAAGAATGCGTCCGGATTGGAACAGCAATTAAAAGAAGCATTGATAAATCTGAATTTTCTGTCTGTGGAATTTGAAATAGCCGTCCGGCCGGAACAGACCATAACAGCAAAGGGATATGATGAAGTGGAGTTTATGATTTCCACAAATCCGGGTGAACCCCTGAAATCTCTGGGACAGGTGGCAAGCGGTGGTGAGCTTTCCAGAGTGATGCTTGCGATCAAAACCGTGTTGGCTGAAAGAGATGATATTGATACGCTGATCTTCGATGAGATTGATGCCGGTATCAGCGGCAGGACTGCATGGAAAGTATCGGAACAGCTTGATACCCTTGGTCATGCGCACCAGGTGATCTGCATCACCCACTTACCACAGATCGCTGCCATGGCAGACAGGCATTTTTGCATCGAAAAAAGCAACAGGGGTGATAATACGATAACAGACATTCATGTTATGGAGGAAGAAGAAAGCCTGGGAGAATTGGCGCGCCTGCTGGGCAGTGATGCACTGACGGAGGCGGCGTTGTCCAATGCAAGGGAGATGAGGACGCAGGCTCTGAAGCATAAAGAAGCAGAATAATGTAATATACAGGAATATATTCGGCGAAAGAAAACGTACGGGGGAGAATATATGGAATGCTTTGTGATTCTTGGAATCGAACAAACAGATGACGAACAAAGAATAAGGAATGCCTATCGGGAGAAGCTGGCAACGGTGAATCCCGAGTATGACCAGGAAGGCTTTATGCGCCTCAGAAATGCCTATGAGCAGGCGCTGCAGTTTGCCCAAACATCTCAGGAGGAAGAGCAAGAGGCGGATAAGGGACCGGTTGATCTGCTGATAGACGAATTCCAAAAGGTATACGCCAGAATGTCCGACAGAATCAATCCTGAGGCCTGGAAAAAGCTGTTGGATCATCCTATGTTTGATGCACTGGACCTTGAGGAGACGGCAAAATGGAGTTTGTTCGCATGGCTTGCAGGGCATTGGCGCCTGCCACTTAGCATATGGCGTCTGCTGGATTCCTATTTTTTCATCGGAGAACACAAGGCAGAGTTTATGGAGAAGCTTCCCGGAGGCTTCGTTGAGTTTATACTCGATAAGCTTACAAATGAAGAGATTGTAGATTTCCCTTATGAGGAATTTGAACCGGTGGATCAGGAATCCGTGAATTATGATGCTTTCCTTGAGAGCTATGAGGAGATTCGGCGTCTTCTGGAGGAGGCAACAGTTGAGGAGAGAAGAGAAGCTGCCCTGAGGGAGGCGGAACAAAAGCTGGAATATGTGGAAACGCTGGGTGTGATTCATCCCTGGATGCAGTTGGAAAAGGCCAGATTTTTAAGGAAGGCGGACAGAAGTCGGGAAGCGGAAGATATGGTACGGTGGCTGCTTGCCCATTACGAGAGTGATGTGCAGGTCTATGTAGGCTGTGCCAGAATCCTGAAGGAATTGGGATATCATCAGGAGGCGTTGCCGCTGTTTGAACGACTTCAGAAGATGGAGAACCTTCCCAGAGGAGTGTGCTATTATACAACATTCCATCTGGCAGAGCTCTATGAGGAAGAGGGAAAACTGGAGGATGCCAGAAAACAGTGTCTGGATGCCCATGATTTCTTTGAGACGGACGAAGTGTTACAGCTGATGACACGGATTAATAACGGGCTGATCGAGCAGTGGAGTAAGATTCCGGAAGAATTGACGGAAAAGCAGACTCAGAAACTGGCCTGGTGTTATATTCAGACGGAACGATATGAAGAGGGTCTGGAGTTTATCAGGACGCATCATATGCTCCGGGGAGAGGGCTTTCGCAATTATCGTGCCATGGCAGTACTCCTGTTGCAGACAAAGCACCCCGGAGAAGCTTTAAACTACTGTAAAGAATGGTATGTCAGGCTGGAAGCCACGGATTTTACCGGGCTGGAAGGAGAGGATTATTTCAGCCCTGAGGAAAAAACAGAGAGTCTGGCACAGGCCCGGGAGATGGAGGGCAGAGCCTACCGTATGCTGGCAGAGGAAGCGTCAGAAGAGGAAAAAGAGGCTCTTATGAAGAAATCGGTCGAAGCCCTTGAATTGGGACTGGAACTGAATTCCGGGGATATTAATCTCCTGATGACCCGTCTGATGCTGGCAAGGGAACTTGAGGAATACGAGTATATCACGGAATTATGCCAAAGAATTATGAAGCTGGATGCCGGATTTTATTGGGCTTACTTTTATGCGCAGGAAGCATATGAGAAGTTACAGAAACCCCAGGAAGTGATTGACTACTTCTATCAGGCAAAGGAAATCTATGGTGGACATCCGGAGATCTATGAGAGGGTAGCAAGAGTATTTCTGGAATTCGGACAGGTCGAGGATGCTTCGGATATTTTGCGTCAGGCAGAGGAAGCCGGCGTGAGCAGTCCCACACTGAAGGTATTCAAGCTACAGCTCCTGAGAAGGCAGGTGTGTGACCGGAAGACTGCCTTTGAAGCAGATAAATATGCAAAGAAAACCATTGGAGAACTGATTCAGGAGAAGGCCTCTGATGAGCTGTTGGCAAAGGCTTATCTGGAACTGGCATATATTCAGGGGGAAGAGGGGGCAAAGGACCTCGGAAACCAGAAGAAAATCGCACAGTACTCCCGAAAATCCATCGAATATAAGGATACCGTGGATGCCAGGTATTCTCTGGGAAGAGCTTTGTTTTTGTTCGAAAAGGACGCAAAGGGCGCACTGGAAAATCTGAAGATATGTGAAGAAATGGGTCTGACCTTTTGCTGGATGTACTATTATATGGCAAGAAGCTGTGAGATGCTGAAGAAATGGGATGACGCCATAGTGTACTATCAGAGGGCAGTTGAGGAGGGACCGGAGGAACGGGATTTTGCATGGCGTGCCGCCTGGCTGTATCGCCAGAAATTCAACAGAACAGGTCAGAGAGTATATTATGAGAAGGCCCTGGAATATATGAAGCTGCAGCTGGAACGGTGTGAAGCGGATGCTTCTGATTACTGGCAGCTTTCTGATCTGCATTTCCATGTCGGAGAGTATGAGCTTGCCCTTGAGGAGATAGATCATGCCTTGGAGACGGATCAGGGAGCCCGCAACTGGGGACATAAGGGGCAGATGCTGGAGCTGCTGCATAGGAGAGAGGAAGCGGTAGAATGCTATGAAAAGGGTATCGAGGCAGAATTGCCGGGAGGCGACTATGCCTTTGCTTACAGTCAGATGAAGGATTATTTCCTTGAGACCGGGAAATATCAAGAGGGCGTTTTGTGGTTCGAAAGATGGATTCCCAAATGTGTTTCCAGGAACAAGAGAGTGGATAATATTGGCTATCTGGTGGAATTATATGTGCAACTGCAGGAGTATGAGAAAGCATTTGCCGTGATAGAGAAGTATTTCGGAAGTGCGAGCCTGAAGGAATACAGCTGCAGCTCCTGGACAGAGGAGGGGAAACGTATCGAGGAATTGATTTACATCTACCACTATATGCCATCGACGGAAGGATTATCCGAGAGGTTGCTGGAAGCGGAAGCTTTGTTGGAGGGAAGTGAAGAAAACAGACTGGAGTCTGACAGGGGAGCAATGATTGAGGCATATAAAGAGATTGCCAAAGGATGGCAGTGTTGTCTCATGGACGAGGAAAGTGCCATAAGATGCTATGAAAGGGTACTGGGTCTGCTCCGTAGTCTGGGCAACATGGATGACAGTGACTACAGGGAGGCTCTCACCAATCTTATGATCTGTAACCGGTGGCTTGGCAGACCGGAGGAGGCGGAAAAATACAGAAAGCAGATCTGGCAGTACTATGATACGATGTATGAGGAATGCAAAGCCCTGGGAATGTCCGCTGAGGAGCTTCATGCAAATGCAGTTGTCAGATCAAAGCATCGGATGTACCAGCTCTTTATCCTGGCATATTATGCAGGTGATTATGAGAAAGCTGAACATTATCTGAAAAAAATGGAACAGGCAAAATGGTGTTATCACTGTACTCATTCGGACTGTACGGAATACTGGGAATGTCTGGGATTGATGGCGATGCATCGAGGAGAGAAGGAGGAGGCAGAAAGATTTTTAAATCAGGCAATCAATTGTTCCGCAACAGACAATTTGGATGCGGCTTATCTGCTTATGCGGCTAAAAAGCAAAAAGTGATTTGCCATCTCGCATGAAACCTGGAAAAACACACATACTAGTAATGCAAAAAGACCCTGTTGAAGGGTCTTTTTTGATGTACAGACAGGGAGTGTGTTTCAATGATACGTAATCAGGAAGAGAATAAAAAGTTAATACAAAATGCAGGAAAAGAAGCCGTAGCTATTGCAAAAATATGGAGAAACAAAGTAAAGAGAAGAAGAGTATTTAAAATATGTTTGTCACTTACATTCATGATTGCAGCATTTATATTTTCCGGACTTTTTTATTACCATGTGGACAGCAATATTCCCTCGGTGATTCACATCAGAGCAGGACAGGAGCAGTCGTTTTATCTTGGAGTGCCCGCCAAAGCAGAGATCATCAGTGTCAGCGACCGCGGAGAGAGCAATATTCCCAAGGGAGCGGTTCAGCTTGACCTGAGTCGTACCGTTACCGTGAAGATGGAAGCGGAAACAGGTTGCCGCATGCAGGTGAAGCTCTTTGGTATCCTTCCCATAAAGCAAGTGGGTATTCGTGCGATTGCTGATGAAGAGTTGATTCCTGTGGGGATGCCAATCGGAATCTATATGGAGACAGAAGGGATTCTTGTGATTGGTCCCGGAGAATTCAAAGGGATTGGCGGAGTCACATATTCACCCGGCAAGAACATAGTGAAAACCGGCGATTATATTACAAAACTGAACGGTAAGGAGATTAGTAAGAAAGAGGAACTGATTTCCGGGGTGGAGAAAAGCGGTGGGAAAGACGTGATTCTTACACTGGTACGGGATGGGGAAGAAATAGAGGTGTCTTTAAAGCCCAGGAAGGACAGCAGCGGAAAATATAAAATTGGAGTGTGGGTGAGGGACAATGCACAGGGAGTCGGCACATTGACTTATATTGACGCTGATGGTGAGTTTGGTGCCTTGGGGCATGGAATTAACGATGTGGATACCAGTGGTTTGATGAAAATAAATCGAGGCACTCTCTACGAAACAAGTATTGTAGATATCAAGAAAGGTGTGCGAGGTGACCCGGGAGAGATGACAGGTATGATAATCTATTCCAATGACAGAATCCTGGGAGAGATTACGGAAAATAGCAACAGGGGCATCTTTGGGAACTGTAACCCCAAGGCTCTGACTATGGAAAAAGAATCTCCTGTTCCCATAGGCTTAAAGCAGGAAATAAAGCTTGGAAAGGCACAGATCCTGTGCACCATTGATGAGGAACCGGTGTACTATGATGTTGAAATTACGGAGGTTCATTTGAATCATGACAGCGTCAACAGAGGAATCGAACTGAAAGTGACAGATCAGAAGCTTCTGGAACTGACCGGTGGTATCGTCCAGGGCATGAGCGGCGCTCCTATTATTCAGAATGGTAAATTCGTAGGTGCCGTAACCCATGTTCTGGTCAACGATCCCGCCAGAGGGTATGGGATATTTATCGAAAACATGCTGGAGCATTGAGCCCGGGCAGCGGAACGAGGAAAAGCCACTGCGGAAGCTTGCTTACAGCAGTGGCTTTTCCGAAGGTCAGATATCCGGCGAAAGCCGGACATCCGCCTACCGCGAAGCGGAAGGCGGATGCTGCCGGGGCAGCAAGGAGGCAGACGGGCGCGAAGCGGAAGGCGGATGCTGCCGGGGCAGCCATTAAGGTAGTATTTTTGAGAAAAACTAAGCATAGACCTAAAATTTGAAGCAGATGTCAGGAAAATGGAGTTTATAGAGAAAGAAAAGAGAACATAGACCTAAAGAAAGAAGCTGT
>CALZBR010000025.1 GCA_945621435.1 uncultured Lachnospiraceae bacterium | reverse complement strand
GCGACAGCTTAGTTAGAATATCATATCTGTTTTTTAAAGTCAACACCTTTTTTGATTTTTTTACAAATTATTTTTATACATCTCTAACAGCTCTGAAAGACTCCTCAAATCCACTCCGGGAATCACTTGTTCTACGAAACGTGATAAATAATTTTTATCAGATATCCAGGTCAATAATTCACTGTCATTAACGTAAGTCGCATACAGGTTCGTAAGTGAATTCTCATCCATCATTAAAACAAGGGTATCAATCGTCCAAAGAACCAGTAGCACCTCCAAAACACCAAATACAGCACCCAGCAGCTTGTCCGCAAAATGCACCACAGGTAATTTCGAAATCATTTTGGCAGAAAAGAATACTACCCCAAGAAGGTGATGCACAACGCCCAACACTCCAAGTAACAGAAATGCCACAACAACATGAAGTATTTTCTTATCCTGATAGCAGCTGATACCTCCTGCGACAAGGGCAACCACTGCGCAGAGCACCAAAAGCGAAACCAACGAGATAATCTCCTTGATAATTCCTTTTTTATAACCATCTATCAATTTAATCAGTGCCACCCCCAGTACAATCAGGAGCAGAAAATTAATCGTACCGCCCAAACCGGTTTCAGCTAATATATTTGTTGTATCTCCCATATCTTTTCCTCCGTTACTTCAACTGTATTGTTTCAATGGAATCATCTGTGACCAATGTATATTTATAAGCTCCGTCCGCAGGCAGCATCAATCTCACGGTCTTTCCGAAGGTGCCGTTAAACTTTTCGACTCCGGACAGATTCATGATCATACACTCTGTCTCATTATATGCAACAAAGTTATCTTTGCCGAAAAAGATGTCCGTATATTCAATATCTATATAAAAACTTCCTTTCTTTGAGGCAGTAGTATCGTAAACATCCATACGATACAGATGTTCTGCAACCTCGGAACGAAATACCAACCCGATATATTTCTCGCTGTAATAAACGGCAAATATCTCTTCATTTAACAGATGCTCCGCCTTAGACACCGGCTTATGTTCTCCCGCATAAATCATTAGGCGGTTGTCCCCCACCGCAAACGCGGTACTGTTGTTCATAAAGCATACCTGCGGCACAATCATGTCCGTATAGGAATTGGCACTGACCAAAAAATCACTGTTATTCTGACCGACTTCTCCGAAATTGTAAAATGCAATATCAGTTTTGATAAGACCTGCATTCAAATACCAGTAAGCCACGCAAAGCATCTCTCCATCAGGCGAGAGGCTGATTGCCTCCGGATATCCGGTGTCGCTCATACGGGCCTGCCCCTGAAAAACCAATTCGCCGCTGGGGTCATATGTATTAATCCAAGTAACATCCTGCCCATCCAGCACAGCAGTTACATATCCGGCTGCAGACACAGTCACCTCTCGTATGGGCATGGTAGTTGAAATCTGACTGATCAGACTCTTTGTGTTCTGCACATAGATAGTTCTTCCATTATAGTCCGCAATCGCAACCGTTTCTCCGCAAGTCGCAATAATCGCATCTTGAAACTCGTAGGTCTGATTCCAAGTCACCTTGCCTTTGGAATCAGTACAATGAGCACCATCCTTGCTGTATGTCAGAATAGAACTGCCCAGCCTCAGATCTCTGGTGCCGGCAACCCTCTCCCTCTCCACCACTGCCAAAACCTCGTGACCGGTATAGACATGCTGTTTGTATTGTAATATCACCAAAACAATAACGGCAACTATCACAATCAGCACCAACAGGAAACGATAGACATGTGTCAGTTTGTATTTCATGATCTTTTGTTTGTAACCACCCTGCCTGCTCCCACTCTGTTCATTTTCCATCTTTTTCTTTTCTCTGAGGTAACTTCTGATGTCCGCCATACTGCCTCCGCATCATGTGTAATAATATTGGATATACGTAAACATTATTTTATCACAAAATATACTATCATGGTAATAGAATTTTTTGTCCAATTTTAATCTTGTCAGGGTTCTTTATATTATTCATTTCACAGATTTCCGCAATCTTCTTGTCGTTGCCGTATCTTTTCAGACAAATTTTAATCAATGTATCCCCTCGCCTGACTGTATATGTTACCGGTGTTGATTCCTCCAAATCGGGAAACGTCACAACACTTGAAGAGTCTGCAGGTGAAGTCCCCGGCGCAGGCGTCGCACTGGGCGCAGGTGTCGCACTGGGCGCAGGCGTCGCACTGGGTGCAGGCGTGGCACTGGGCACAGGCGTGGCACTGGGCGCAGGTGTCGCACTGGGCGCAGGCGTGGCACTGGGCACAGGCGTCGCACTGGGCACAGGCGTCGCATTTGGCGCCACTCCTTCGTTTTCTTTCAGGAGCGCATCCGTCAGCTTGTCCTCCGTCACTACAGATGCCACTTGAGCCTTGCCGTTCACCACCTCTGTAGCATCAGGAAGCTGTTTTTCACCCAAACTCCCCAGCATATCCTTAGCTGTATTCTTGAACCTGTCCAACCCCTCCCCATTATTCAATGACGCCAGCCCTGCAATACAAAGGAGCGCAAAGGAGGCTGTCGCCATCATTTTCATCCTCTGTAACCGTGTGCTTCCTTCCCCATTCTCTGTCTTTCCCAGTCTCTCCCGATAACTTCCTCTGATTTCCTGTTCCTCTGCCTTTTGCTTTCGTTCCTCCTGCCTCTGCCGCACCTCCTCATATTTCTCCAGATGGTACTCCTCAGGCTTAACCTCCTCCCGCTCAGTTACCATGAAATGGAGCATACGGTCATTCTTTTCATAAAACTGTGCATAACCGGATATGTATCTGCAGCTTCCCTGCTCATAAACATGAAATCCTTCCACCATGCCACCGTTCAGGATACCATAAGCCAAAAAGGTATACTCATCAAAATACTTTCTTCGACTCTTTTCTGCCTCCTGCAGAATTGCCTGGGAAAGGTGTCTGCTCTCTCTCTGAAGATAATTCATCTTACTGGCTCCATACAAAAACAGGTATTCTACTCCCTCCTCTTCTTTTCTGTTTCCGAAGAGAGCCACTCCAATCTCCTTATCGAGGGCATGTCCGTTCAGATCTTTGATGTATGTAATGACATAGTCCTCCACGTAAATCCTGCAGTTCCGGTTTACCTCTCCGATTTGTGTAATATTTTTTGGTAACTCCATAAAAAAACACCTCCCATGCCTTGCATATTACTTTCTGCAATAAGGTATTTTACCATTGGCATAAGGAGGTATTTTATCATTCTTTGTCAGGGATGTCCCAAAAACCTTCGACAAAAACTGACGAAGCAAAGATGATTAATTTTCAAACTTATAGACGGTTACCGTATCCAGCTCTCTGCCCTCTCCGAAGATACAGGAAGGGAACTGGGGCTTGTTGACAGAATCAGGATAGAACTGAGTCTCCAGACACAATCCACTACGTTTGCCGTAACGGCTTCCTTCCTTTCCGTCCTGAGGTGCAATAAAATTGCCGGCATAGAACTGAACACCGGGAAGATCCGTATACGCTTTCATCACTCTGCCGCTCAAAGGAGCCTTAACCGTAGCAAAATGAATCAACTGACCATCGTTCTTCCATCCGTCGATAACCCAGTTATGGTCATATCCGCCTGCAAAATTCAGTGCCTGGAAATCGGCACCGATCTCTGCCCCCACCTTTTTGGCGGTGGTGAAGTCCATAGGTGTTCCTGCCACGGGAACAATATCACCTACAGGAATAGAACCGGAATCCGCAGGAGTATACTGAGAAGCCCCCAGCCACAGCTCATGGTCTTCAATCTTGCCGCTGTCATGTCCGTCCAGATTGAAATAGGTATGGTTAGTGAGATTCAACACCGTCTTCCTGTCACTGGTGCCATGGTAATGTAAACGCAGTGAATTGTCCTCTCCCAGCACATAGCTGACAGAAACCTTTTTATTTCCGGGGAATCCCATATTGCCGTCGGTATCTTCCAGTTCAAACTTGACCCCGTCAGACAGGATTTCGGCCTTCCAAAGCTGCTTATGATAACCATTATCCATATGGCTGTGCAAATTATTCTCGCCGTCATTTACGTCCAGCCGGTATTCTTTGCCATCAATACTGAACTTAGCATTTCCGATACGGTTGGCATTGGGTCCGATGACAGCTCCGAAAAAGCTGGGATTGCCAAGGTAAGACTCGCCATTATCAAATCCCAGCACCACATCCTTCTTTTCTCCCTTTGCATCAGGAACAATGAGTTTGACCAATATGGCGCCCAAATCGGTCACAGCAGCCTCCATTCCCGCTTCATTACTCAAAGTATACAACGTAATTTCCTTACCGTTCGGGCATTTCCCGAATCCGCTTTTCTTAACTGTAATAGCCATGTTCTCCTCCTTGCTGCTCCTTCTCCGAGAGCAGTTACATTTCTACCCGGCCTTCCAAGGCTCGAAGCAATGTTACTTCATCAATGTATTCCAGATCACCACCCACAGGAACTCCGCTGGCAATACGTGTCACCTTAATCCCTGTAGGCTTTATCATCTTGCTGATGTACATAGCGGTGGTCTCGCCCTCCAGACTGGAATTGGTCGCAATGATGACCTCATCCACGTCATCCTTCAGTCGGGCAATCAGCTCCTTTAGTTTTATTTCTCCGGGACCGATTCCCAACATAGGCGAAATAGCACCATGAAGTACATGATACACGCCTTCATAACGTCCGGTTTTTTCGTAAGCCGCAAGATCCCTGGTGTTTTCCACCACCATAATCACTCTGTGATTTCTGTTTTGATTTGCGCAGACAGGACATATCTCTCTGTCTGTCAAGGTATAGCACTCCTTACAATAGCGCACATTGGCCTTCGCCTCCACCATGGTATCCGCAAGGCGTTTTACCTTCTCCTGGGGTAAGTTTATCAGATGAAATGCCAGCCTCTGGGCTGATTTATTTCCAATGCCCGGCAAGGCCGCCAATTCCTCTATCAATTTATTGATATGACTGCTGTACATTTCCATTAGAAAGGAAATCCTCCGAGACCGCCGGTCATCCTGCCCATCACCTCATTGCTCGCTTCCTCAGCCTGACGCATAGCTTCATTAACTGCTGCCAGTACAGCATCCTGCAAGGTTTCGATATCATCGGGATCCACGATTTCTTCGGACAGCTGAATTCTCAGGACTTCCTTCTTGCCGTTTACTGCGACTTCAACTGCACCGCCGCCTGTTTTTGCCACAAATTCTTTGGATTCCAGTTCCTTCTGCCCTTCCTCCATCTGACGCTGCATCCTCTGTGCCTGCTTCATCAGATTGTTCATGTTTCCGGGAATTCCGCCTCCGGGAAATCCGCCTCTTTTTGCCATGTTACTCTTCCTCCTCTTCTTCTATTTCCATTTGAATAATTCGGGATAAATCCACATAATTATCTGCAAATTCCTGTTCTCCGCTTACTGTGCGGATGTTTACCTCTATTGCTTTTCCTGAAAATTCCGCCAACAGATTTTCCAGTATTTGCCTGTTTTCCTGATGTTGGGTAAAATAATCCGACGCCACACCGTCTTCCAAAACCATAATCAGTCTGTTTTCTTCCCCAAGGCTGAGCTTTGCACCCTTCAGGTAGGTTTTCATGGGATTCTCTGCACTTCCCACAATGGAAGGCCATTTCGCCACGATTTGCTTTACATCCTCCGGGATTGCTTTGGGGAGTTCCGGTGCAGACCGCCTTGGCGCCACGGAATTACCCGTCAAGGTTCCGCCGTCACCGCCACTGACTGCGGTCACGACCACGCCCTTTTCCAGTTGATCCTCCACCTGCCTGATACGGTCCAGAATCGCATCCTGTCCGGTTTCCATCTGAGGCTTGCAGAGCTTTATCAATGCAATCTCCACCAGAATTCGTTTCTGGGAGGCATATTTTATCTGCCCGGAAAGGTCTGAGAAGATACGAATGTAACGCACAATCTGCTCCATGTCCGCCAGCTCAGCTTCCTCCTTGAGACGCTTGAGATTATCCGTGGACATATCGATGACATCTTCCAGATTGTCGGATGCCTGTACCAGCATAAGATTACGTAGGTACCAGGTAAAGTCCGTCACAAACTGTGTCAACTCCCGTCCCTGCATTACAATCTCTTCCAACAGTCGCACACAGCCAAGCACATTGCGTTCCAGCACGCTGCGAAGAAGCCTGCTGAACACTTCCGTATCCACCGCCCCCAGCACATCCAGTACCTTATCATAGGTCAATTCTTTGCCGAGATGAAAGGCAATGCACTGATCCAGAAGGCTCAAGGCATCTCTCATGGACCCGTCGGCTGTCTTGGCGATGTATCGGATTGCCTTGTCCTCTACCTGAACGCCTTCCGCCCTGGTCAGTTCCAGCAATCTGTCTGCAATGGTTTCAATGGATATTCTTCTGAAGTCGTATCTCTGACACCGGGACAGAATCGTGATCGGAAGCTTATGCACTTCCGTGGTCGCCAGTATAAAAATCACATACGAAGGCGGCTCCTCCAATGTTTTGAGCAACGCATTAAAGGCACCTATAGAAAGCATATGCACCTCATCGATGATATAAACCTTATACTTTCCTTCCGCCGGAGAGTAAGAAACTTCTTCAACAATCTCACGAATGTTGTCCACGCCGTTATTGGAAGCCGCGTCAATCTCTATCACATTCATGCTGGCTCCGGCCGCGATAGCCCGACAGCAGCGACATTCGCCGCAGGGTCCGTCCTCGGAAGGGTTCTCACAGTTTACCATGCGGGCAAAGATCTTTGCCACCGTTGTTTTGCCGGTACCTCTGGTGCCTGTAAAGAGATAGGCATGGCCCTTGCGATCTGCCTTAATCTGGTTCTTCAGAGTTGTAACAATATGATCCTGTCCCTTCACATCAGCAAATGTTGCGGGACGAAATTTTCTGTATAGCGCAGTGTATGACATGAAATTAACCTTTCTGCAACAGATTAATCACCGAAGCAGATCCCCAGGAGCTTCGCCTCCTGAACAATAGATGCCTCGGGTTCTACCATTTTCAGCTTACCTGCCACGTCCTTAAGAGGAACCTTGACAATTTCACGATTCTTATAGCCTACCATGAAACCATATTCTCCGTTCAATATCAACTTACCGGCTTCCGCACCAAGTCTGCTGGCAAATACACGGTCGTAAGGGCAGGGGCTGCCGCCTCTCTGCATATGTCCGGGAACAGTAACGCGCACTTCCCTTCCTGTCTTTTCCTGAATGGCGGCTGCCACTTCATAGGAAACAGAAGGATAAGTACGTTTCTCCAACTTTTTCTTATATTCTTTCTTCGAAAGAGCAGCATCTTCTTTGGAAACAGCACCTTCTGCTACCGCAATGATAGTGAAGCGGCAGCCCTTTTTATCTCGCTCTTCTATTTTATCAATCACTTTGTTGATGTCGTAAGGAATCTCCGGGAGCAAAATGATATCCGCTCCGCCTGCCATACCTGCGTTCAAAGTCAACCATCCCACTTTGTGTCCCATCACTTCCACAATAAAGACCCTTCCATGAGAAGCAGCCGTCGTATGAATACAATCAATCGCATCGGTCGCAATGTTCACTGCACTCTGAAAACCAAAGGTCATATCAGTTCCCCAGAGGTCATTATCAATGGTTTTAGGCAGGGTAACTACATTCAATCCCTCTTCTCTCAACAGATTAGCCGTCTTGTGCGTACCGTTTCCGCCGAGAATTACCAGACAATCCAGCTGAAGCTTATAATAATTCTGTTTCATTGCCTCCACTTTGTTGAGACCGTTCTCATCCGGATCCTGTATCGTCTTAAACGGAGTACGTGATGTGCCAAGAATGGTTCCTCCCTTGGTCAGAATACCGGAAAAATCATTGCCTGTCAGCATTCTGAACTTGCCGTAAATCAATCCCTTGTAGCCGTCGATAAATCCATAAATCTCAACTTCTTCCCTGCTGCTGTCCAGTGTCTTAACCACCCCGCGCATAGCAGCGTTCAATGCCTGACAATCTCCACCGCTGGTCAGTATTCCGATCCTCTTCATCCTTCAGTCCTCCTATTTTTTACTATCCTGCAATGATTTGACTGCAACTATTCCTGTTACATCTTACCACATTTTTCTTTTCCCGTACAGTTTTTCAAAACTTTTTCATAAGAAGACTTGAAATACTTTTCAAATTCCGATAAAATATACAAGTCTGAAAGATAAGGAGTCGTATCGAAGCGGTCATAACGGGGCGCACTCGAAATGCGTTTGCCCTCCGGGGCACGAGGGTTCGAATCCCTCCGACTCCGTTCAAAAGCCACCTATATGGGTGGCTTTTTTTATTTTCGCATTTCATAAAAAACGTGCGCCGCAAGGCGCACATACAAAAGAAGGGACCTGCCAAAGCAGGTCCCTTCTCTATGTACGCATTCCGTCTGATGGTCGGATGTAATCTCATGAAGCAGAAATTACTTATTCTTCCACTCGTCATACTGCTTCTGAAACTCAGCCAGAACCTTCTGGTAACCAGCTGCATCCAGAGCTGCCTGGTAATCAGCGATGGTCTTCTCAACATCAGCAACTGCAACATTACCATTTTCAAGACCGAAGCCGTACTCGTTGAACACGTTGTCGCAAGCAAGGAACTCAGCCTCTACCGGCTTCTTGTCGAAACGGAAACCAGCTGCACAAGAGGTCTCAGCACTGCCGTTGAAGGTTTTGTAAAGTTCAGCCTTGTTGTCAGGCTCAACAGTAAGAGGGGTAACAACGGTTGCGGAAGCAGACTCCCACATAGAGTGATGATAGTTGGTATCGGTAGCCTTCTTCTGATTTACTTTATTCATACCAGCTTCGCTCTTCTCGTAGGTGAAGTTCTCGCCCTCAATACCAAAAGTATAGAGATCAGCAAGCTTGCTGTCGGTGTAAAGGAGACCAAGGAACTCTACACATGCCTTAGCCTGTGCTTCGGAGCTGTTCTTGGTTACTGCGTAGCAGGAGCCAAGTGCGGAGGTGGAATGTGCCCATCTCTTGGTAACCAGAGCCATCTCTACTTCCTGCTCGAAACGGGAATTAGCCTCTGCATTTACAGGAACATCTGTCCACCAGGAGAATCCCCAATCCTGTGTATGTGTTGTGGTATCTGTGGTAACCTTCTCAGCATCATCGGAAGAAAGGTATCCGGCCTCATGCCACTTTGCCATCAGAGTACAGAACTCCTTGTACTGAGCAGATGCAACGGGATTTACAACAGAGTTGGTGCTTCTGTCAACTGCAATCCAGGAATTGCCTGCAAAGAAATCAAAGTCGTTGATGTAGTATCTGTAAAACATAGCAGTTCTCTGAGTCAGGTAAGGATACTTAAGTCCTTCTGCCTTACAGTCAGCCAGCATGGGCTCAATGTCAGCCAGAGTCTTGATCTTGGAAAGATCCCAGTTGTACTTGTCAACCAGCTCCTTACGAGCCATTACATCGTAGCCTTCTACGTTGTCCTTGTAAACGGGAACGAAGTAGTTCTTTCCGTTGTACTTGGAAGCTTCCCACTGACTCTCGTCCATGGACTTATAAAGATCAGTATCGGGAAGAAGATTTGTCAGATCATATGCCAGATCGTTTGCTGCCAGCTCGTTGGTACCGATGGTGGGCTCCCAGGAAGCGGTCCACAGCAGGTTGATCTCCTTGTTCAGAAGAGCTGCATTTGCCTTCTCGGTGTATGTACCAGAGGGATACTCGGTCAGATTCACATGAATCTTTACACCTTTCTCAGTAAGATAAGAATTGATTGCATCCTCTACCTTCTTTACCTGAGTGGTATCAGGCTCAGCAAGGTCGAAGCATGCTCTGGTTAAGTTAATGGTTACAGTACCGTCCTCTGCTACGCCGTCGTCCTTCTTTCCACATCCGGCAAGCATGGTTGCTGCCATTGCAGTTGTAAGCAGTGCAGCAATAAACTTTTTGAATTTCATAATTCAAAACCTCCCTAAATAATTTTATATTCTGCAGGTGGGGCGTTATTGCCCCGACCTGGAATACACATTTAAATTTTGACATTCAACACAATGTTTAACCCTTTACAGAACCTACTGTCAAGCCCTTAATGAAATATTTCTGGAAGAAAGGATATACCACCATGATAGGTGCAATTACCACCACAACCGTCGCCATGGTTGCAGACTTCTGAGGGATACTTCCGCCCATAGCACTGATTGCATCTGCAGGCACATTCTGGCTGTTCAGCAGGAAATCCAGGTTCTTCTGGATGTTTACCAGCAGCATCTGCAGAGGCTGCTTCTCCGGAGTATCAATGTACATCATGGCATTCTGCCAGTCGTTCCAATAGGCGGTAGCCATCATAAATCCCACAGCTGCCAGCGAGGGCTTCAGCAGAGGCAGGGTAATCTGGAAAAAGGTTCTGTACTCTCCGGCACCGTCAATCTTTGCCGCCTCCATCAGTTCCGCAGGAATACTGCTCACTATATAGGTCCTCAGAATGATGACATTCATGGTACTTACACACAGAGGCAGAATCAGAAGCCAGAGACTGTCCTTCATGTTGTATACGCCACAGAAAATCAAGTATCCCGAAAGCATACCACCGTTAAACAGCATGGGAATCAGCAGATAGATCGAAAGGAACTTTGACAATCTAAAATCCGGACGGCTGATTGCGTAAGCGAACATACTCATAACCAGTAATCCCAGCAGGGTTCCGAATACCGTAATCAAAATCGTAATACCATAGGAATTTGCAAGCCTGCTTCCATACTTCAAAACTGCCCTCATCCCTTCCAGAGACCATATTTCCGGGAAAAAGCTGATACCGTTCCGGGCAATGGCTTTCTCATCCGTAAAGGCCACGATAAACACCAGGATTACCGGAAGAGCACAGAACAAAGTGTACAGCAGGAGGCAGAAGCCAAGTACATACTGACCCATTCCCTTTTTATCAGACCTGGACGGAGCCAGATCTGCACTATTTTCTTTTTTTTTGGACTTTTTTTCCAAATCCTTACTCATATCTTTTATCCTCCCTTAGAACAGTGCGTCATCCGGTGCAATCTTGCGAACCGTACCATTGGCCACCAACATGAGTATCAGTCCAACTACCGACTGAAACAGGCTGGCAACACCGGTATAGCCCATATTGGTTGTCTTCTTGATGGCATCCAGTACATAGGAATCCACAACCTGTGTAGTATCGTACAACTCACCGAGGTTTTTGGTAACCTGATAAAACAGACCCGTATCAGACTTCATGACACTGCCCACGGAAAGGAGGAGCATTACCGTAATCATAGGAATCAGGGCAGGCAGGGTAATGTGCCAGATTCTCTGCCATCTGTTTGCGCCGTCAATTTCTGCCGCTTCATAGAGAGAGGTGTCCACTCCGGCAAGCACAGACATATACAGCACGGAGCCGTAGCCCACACTGTTCCACATCTTGACGATGGTCAGAATCAACGGCCAGGCGCCCACCATGCTCTTGCTGTAAAAAGCATAGCTGGTACCGAACACGCTGTTAATAATACCATTGGACTCCAGAAAGGCGGATACAATAAACTGCACAGCTGCGTAGGAGATGAAAATAGGGATAATCATCATGGTCTGCATCGTCTTGCCCAGCTTTTTGAATACAAACTGATCCAGGGCAACCGCAAGAGTTACATTCAGGAAGGTTCCCACAGCCGTAAAGATAACGTAATAAATCAAAGTATTCTTCGTCATTCTCAGGAAAGTAGGACCGGTCTTCCATAAAAAGTCAAAGTTTTTAAATCCTACCCAAGGACTTCCCATCAGACCTTCCATAAGGTCGTATTCCCTGAACGCCATCGTCAGACCGTACAAAGGTACATACATGATAAAAAACAAAATCAGGAATGCAGGCAGTGCCATAACCACATGTGCCCTGTGTTTCCATGTGTTACTCAAAAAATCTTTCATTTCTGTTCTCCCTTCTTTGATTCCTGTCTGTTGTCGAGACTCCTTGGCAATTCAGCCACCGATCCCCCTTCCAGTACAATGCCCGGAATCACAATCTGTTGTACCAGTGTAGTCTTGGGGCGCTCGATCAGACCGATCAGCTGTCTGGCGGCCACGAACCCCATCTGTTCCGTGTCCTGCTTCACCGTAGTCAATTGCGGTTCAAGATTTCTGGCAGTATGTATACCGTCATAACCGGCCACCGAAATATCTTCGGGAATCCTTAATCTTCTCTTGCGGATGGCACTGATACCTCCAAAAGCCGCAAAATCATCCGGAAAAATAATGCACGTGGGAGGTTCCGGCAAATCCAGAAGCTCCACCGTCGCCGCGTAGGTTGACTCCGCGTCTCTGTATGCGGCTGTTTTAATATATTCATCCGGCACATCCAGTCCCAGCCGTTCTGCGGTTCTGAAAAAACTGGACAAGCGGTTTCTCGTCACGGCGGAATCCGCTCCATGTATGTAAGCAATCTTCCGGTGTCCTTTGTTGTATATCAACTCCAGCAAGTCACTTATTCCTTTTACATTATCTGACTCAACAGCCATCCGGCCGTTGAATACGTGGTCTATGGTAACCACGGGGATGTCGCTTTGAACCAGTTCTATGACTTCCGGATCCGAGAAATCAACACATGCAAGCATCACGCCGTCAAATCCCCGATACCTGCTGTGTTCCAGATAGGTCATCCTGTCTTCTCTGTCCCTGCAGCTGTTGATGAAGGTGATATCATAGCCCCTCTTCTCAGCAGCACGTTTAAAACTGTCCAGCACACCTGCAAAGTAATCATGGGTAAGACCGCTGCGGGATTCATCTTCGAACAGCACCCCGATTCCATGGGTTCTGTTTGTCTTCAGTGCTCTCGCGGACAAATTCGGAGAGTATCCCATCTCTTTTGCGACCTTCTTAATATGCAACCTCGTCTCTTCGCTGATGTCGGACTGATTGTTCAGCGCTTTGCTCACCGTAGCCACAGACACCCCACATACCTTTGAAATGTCCTTCAGAGATGCCATGGTTTCTTCTCCGTAATCAGCACTTAATCGTTTTCGTAATAATACTATACTACACTTTGTTCATTTTGGCAAGCATTTATTTATTTCTTTTGTACTTTTTGTACAAGCACAGATTTTACATTCGATAAATCAAAGTAAAAATATATAATATTGGATATTTTTTTAGATATTTTTCAACTGACTATTGCATTTTTGCTCAGTTTTATATACAATTTTATTGATAATTAATTTAACTTAATCGTTTTCGTACGCATCTTGGAATTACCGGTTACTATCTACTAATAACAATGAGGAGGCTCAAAATGAAATTTGGTTTTTTCGATGATTCCCATCAGGAATATGTGATCACCACCCCTAAAACTCCCCTGCCCTGGATCAACTATCTGGGTTGCAACGAGTTCTTTAGTCTGATTTCCAACACCTGCGGCGGCTACACCTTTTATAAGGATGCTAAGCTTCTGCGTATGACCCGTTATCGCTACAACAGCGTTCCCGGGGATGTCAACGGCAAATACTTCTATATTAAGGATGGCGATACCATCTGGAATCCCGGCTGGCAGCCCACCAAGACTGAACTGGACAGCTACGAGTGCCGTCACGGTATCGGTTACAGCCGTTTTACAGGTGTAAAGGATAATGTAAAAGCATCTTTGCTTTCTTTCGTTCCCATGAATGACAACTGTGAGATTCAGAAGCTGACCATTACCAACGAGTCAGGCGACGTTAAGAATCTCTCCGTATTCTCCTATGTGGAATGGTGTCTCTGGAACGCCGATGACGACATGAAGAACTTCCAGAGAAACTTAAGCACCGGCGAAGTAGAAGTGGTGGATTCCACCATTTTCCATAAGACCGAGTACAGAGAGCGTCGTAATCACTATGCTGTTTATTCCGTAAACGCTCCTATCGCCGGCTTTGATACGATCCGTGACGAGTTCCTGGGCGCATACAGAGGCGCCGACAAGCCCGAAGCTGTGGAAAAGGGTGCCTGCACCAACTCCATGGCAAGCGGCTGGTCACCCATCGCTTCCCATCAGCTGAATATGACTCTGGCTCCCGGCGAAAGCAAGACCTACATATTTGTTCTGGGCTATATCGAGAATGCCGAAGATGACAAGTGGGAGTCCTACGGCATAATAAATAAGAAAAAAGCATGGGACATGCTGAAGAAATATGACACAGAAGCAGGTGTAGACAAGGCATTTGCAGAGCTGCAGGAATATTGGAAGCAGCTACTTTCCAAGTACACCGTTGAGTCCGGCGATGACAAGGTTAACCGTATGGTAAATACCTGGAACCAGTACCAGTGTATGGTAACCTTCAATATGTCACGTTCCGCTTCCTACTACGAGTCCGGTATCGGCCGTGGCATGGGCTTCCGCGATTCCTGTCAGGATTTGCTGGGCTTCGTGCACCTGATTCCCGACCGTGCAAGAGAGCGTATTATTGATATTGCCTCCACCCAGTTCCAGGACGGCAGCGCATATCATCAGTATCAGCCCCTTACCAAGAAGGGAAATTCCGATATCGGCAGTGGCTTCAACGATGACCCTCTGTGGCTGATTGCAGGTACCTCCGCTTACGTTCGTGAGACCGGTGATACCTCTATCCTTACCGAGATGGTTCCCTTTGACAACGACATGAGCGTGGCAACACCTCTGATGAATCATTTAAAGCGCTCCTTTGATTACACAGTAAACCACAAGGGACCTCACAACCTTCCTCTGATCGGACGCGCAGACTGGAACGACTGTCTGAACCTGAACTGCTTCTCCGCTCATCCCGGCGAATCCTTCCAGACCTTCGGTCCCAGCGAAGGACCTGTTGCGGAGTCTGTATTTATCGCAGGTATGTTTGTAAAATACGGTGAGGAATACGCACAGCTCTGTGAGCTCATGGGCGATGCCGAGGAAGCCGCAAGAGCACGCAAAGAAGTTGCCGCCATGTATGATGCTATCCTGGCCGACGGCTGGGACGGCGATTGGTTCCTCCGTGCTTATGACGCATACAGCCACAAGGTTGGTTCCAAAGAATGTAAGGAAGGTCAGATTTACATCGAGCCTCAGGGCTTCTGTGTACTGGCCGGCGTAGGCGTGAAGGAAGGACTTGCAGAGAAGGCTCTGAACTCCGTAAAGGAACGCCTGGATACCAAGTACGGTGTCATGATTCTGCAGCCCGCATATACCGAGTATCACTTAGAGCTTGGCGAAGTTTCCTCCTATCCCCCCGGGTACAAGGAGAATGCCGGTATCTTCTGCCACAACAACCCCTGGGTTTCCATCGCAGAAACCGTTATCGGAAGAGGTGACAGAGCATTCGAGATTTACAAGAAGACCTGCCCTGCCTACATCGAGGACATCAGCGAAATCCATCGCACCGAGCCTTATGTATACTCTCAGATGGTAGCAGGTCGGGATGCCAAGTACCATGGCGAAGCTAAAAACAGCTGGCTCACCGGTACCGCAGCATGGACCTTTGTAAATATCTCCCAGTACATCCTGGGCGTATATCCCACTCACACAGGACTTTCCATCGATCCCTGTGTTCCCGAAGGCTTCGGCGACTTCAAGCTGACCAGAGCATTCCGTGAGGGTATTTACAACATTGAGGTAAAGAATCCCAACAATGTCCAGAAAGGTGTTGTTTCCATGACCGTTGACGGCAAGGCAGTAGACGGTCACATCATTCCTTACGAAAAGGGCAAGAAGGAATATAATGTGGTAATCACCATGGGCTGATTTTTTACTAAATAGTTCTTTCAATTAATCCAACAACCAAATGACCCGGCAGTAGAATTTGCTTACTTCAATTCTACCGCCGGGCTGTTTTGTTTATCTATAAAACTTATAAAAACGAACAAATTGTTCATAAGTATCTATGCCGTAATCCGCATACGAAAATCTATGCTGATCGCCGGACACTTTGTAGTACCACTCTAATACCTTCTTCATATGAGGCACCTCCGCGCCACACAGTTCTGCCACATTTACCAGAATCGCCAGTCCATAGGAAAAGTCTGCCGTGAAATATCTGGACTGATAATCCGGGCGGAAGCCCTCATTCTGCGCAACCATAGGTGTCAATAATCCCTGAAACGCTTTGATACTCTGTATTTTGGCTGTCATTCTCTCTGCTGTCGGGCTTTCGTAGTGTTCCCTCAGAGATTTTACCTCCGACAAATCGAATTCTTTCATTTTTTTACACACAAACTGCAGCTCATCATCACAAGCCAACAATTCCTCTGCCGATTCCATGCTCCATTCCTGATAAAACAGAGGAATTCGAGAATAGATCTTATCAGGCGTATCCTCCCGAAACAAGGTATACAGTCTCGTAGTATGCAGGATTGGATTGGAGGGCGTTAACGTTACATTTAAATAATTGTTCAACGCCAGACAGGGAATATCGAAAATCCCCGCAATAATCATTGCACACCTGCCCGCCTCAGCTGCCGGCAGTGTTCCCAGCTTTAGTTCCGTCTTATACCCGGTTACCCGAACCTTTTCTCCATACTTCACTAATCTCGCAATAGCAGGAACTCTCTGAAGCCCTGCAAGAACAGCTCCCTTTTGTATACAGCCCCGGAAGCAGCACTCTCCTCCGCCGGTACCGGGAACAATGCAGACAATCGCTCCCTCCGAGACATATTGCTCTATTCTTTCCCCGATTTCCTTCATGCAAAAGGCCGGAAGGGTGACAAAGATAAGCTCCGCTCCGGAAAATGCTTCCTCATCGTCATAGGTCGCCTTGTGCAGGCTGCCCTTCAGGATACAATAATCGTTCTCGTCAACAATCTCCGGCTCTTTTCGAAACTCATCCGGTCTGGAAGAGTACATGGTAACAGGATGTCCCTTTGCAGCACAGTTCACTGCAATTTGAGTTCCTACGTTTCCACCACCCACAACGGTAATCTTCATCGACTAATCCTCATTCCGTTTCCCGATACTATATTATCTTCCCTTCAGGGATCTGATAATATATTTGCCACTTACAATCTTACTCTTTCCAATGTTAAAGATGCTCTTTTCCAGTGTTTCCGTTATAGTCTTTTCATATGCCGCTCCGTCATCAAGCATCTCCTTCACGACATCACAGATAGAGCCTAGCTCGGAAACCTCAATATTTCTTCCAATCACATCTCTCAGCGCAATATTCATAGGCACCGTTGGTATCTTATCATACTCTGCATTCATGACCTTCATGGGAGTATTGATAAAAAGCACCGGTCGCTTTGTGGTGAACGCATATTCCCAACAGATGCCGGACCAGTCCGTTATCAGAAGATCCGACTCCATAACCGGAGAGTTCAGGGTAAAATCAGTCTGAATCTCAATATTCCCGTTCTCCTTGTACTTCTCTTTCAGCTCATTGAAAAGCTCAGGCTGGTAACGCACCTGCTGAGGATGAGGTCTGAGTACCACCTGATATCCCGAGCCTGCAAGGGCATCCAGAAGCTCCTCCACGCACAAATCTATAATATTCTCAGGCTGCCAGGAAGGAGCAATCATTATCTTCGGTTTTTCATTTGAAGTATGAGTCGACTTGCTATATTCCTGCAGCATATCATCGAGAAGAGTATACCCCACTTCCACGACTCTCTTTTTCTTCAGGTGATACAGTTCCTCTGTCTCACGAATCTCACTTACCGCATGAGGTCCCACACAATAAATGGTGTCGTACCAGTCCAGGGCTCCCTTCCTCAGGGTCAGATTATTACTTCCCATACCGTGGGAAATATAGATATATTCAATATCATTTCTCACGCGCGAACGCTTGATATGATATTTTTCAAGATCCGGCACAGTCATGACACAAATGTCACAATCCAGCTTCATAAACAGAGGAATCAGATATTTATCCCTGGATACATAATAAGAATGCAGCTGCTCACGTTTATCCGAAAGAATCTTATCCTCCGGGTCACTGGTGACATAATGAATCTGAATATCCGAATTCTCGCAGATATAATCTATCATGCCTGCAAAATACTTATAAAATCCCTGTGATTCAGAGTAAATCATCAGCTGCATATCACGCACCCGGAAAAATCTCTTATAGTCTTCTTTTTCCTTTTTGTGATATTTCTGATATTTTTCTTCCTGGATAATCTTCTGTTGCTGCACCCGTTTGAGATGCTCTATATCAATGTATTTCCTCGGAGGGATCACGGCATTCAGCACAAGAATGCTGGGAACCGCAAAGAGATTACCGAAGATCCAGTAGATTCCCACACCCGCAGGTACCAGGCAGGAAAAATATGCCGAAAACGCCATCATGAACAGCGTCATACCATACCGATTCCATTTGCCCGCTGTCACCTGCAGAATGTTGATTTTATTCTGCACTACGCACATGAACAGGGCACTGAGCGCCGCAAATACAGGAATTAACAGATAAACTGCTCCGCTTTCCGGGGAAGGCGTTACGCCTAAGTCCAACCCCAGAAATTTCATATCAAAGGAATTGATCACAGATGCCAATCCGTCCGTAAGTCCTGCCGGCAATGTCTGCCCGCTCTGGATCTGACGAATCACCTGAATCTGCGCTGTTTTCCCCAGATCCTCCACTCCCAGAAGTCCCTGAGTCCACATACTGAGTGATGCAATGTCAGCAGCGCCGACCTTCAACAGATACGTCAGGGGTTTGTAGATGACATCCAAAAGCCCCATGACCAGCGCGAGCTGAAAAATCAAAGGGATAATGCTTACCGAGGAATGATAGTGATTCTTCTTATACAGTGCCTGCTGCTCATCAATCAGCTTATCCTTATCGTCGATGTACTTGATCTTCAGAGCGTCCAGTTGAGGCTGCATTTTTACCATTTTAATGGAATTTTTCTGTATGAAAATATTCACCGGGAAAAGTATGAACTTGGTAATCAAAGTAAAAATTATGATACTGATACCATAGTTACCGGTAAGTTGATAACATGCCTTCAGAATCACACTTAAGGTACTGCTCAGAAACTCTATAACTACACCCATGGTTATCTATATCCTCACCATCATCTGCTATTTACTTTTCATCATCTGCCAGGAGATCATCTGCTGTGACAACCTCTTTCTCACCGAATTCAGAGCTTGTATTGATGTCCGTCTGTTCAATGGGATTGAGCTTATCAGCCTTCTTCTTGCGAAAATATCTGGAAAGCTTGTTCCAAAAAACGCCGAGACCCGCGCCACAGGCAATTACCACACCGGCTATGATCTGAATAATATAGCTGGTGGTGGCAGGATCGATATAGAGATATACATTTACAGCTGTTTCTAAGTTGTTCATTTTTGTACCTAACCTTTCTAACCCTTATTGTCAGTCATTTGATATATTTTCGTTATGTTGCGCTCCGCAACCATTTTCCTGAGATCTCTTGCATCGCCGGTATAAGTATAACTGAAATACACATTGCAGCCCGACCAGGCCCAAGAGGTGGAAGACAAACTTTGCACTTTTTCAAAGTCAGAATCCTTTCCCCTGTCGTACCAGGTGCGTTCCCGCAATTCATCCTCCGCAATATCAAACATGGAACGGCCAAAAACGCTCTCATCTGCCGCCTTGTCATAAAGCCCCGCACACTCCAGCAGAGTCGCCTGGAAGTCTTTGTGATATACCGGCGCACTTGAGATCGTCATCTCCTCTGAGGAGCTGTTGCCTCTCTTAATCATCATAATCGGCGTGGCGCCGAATTCAGGATGGGAATCATTGTGTTCTCCATGATCCGAGGTTATGATAATGCACGCCTCGTCATAGACTCCAAGCTCCTTCATCTGTTCCATATATCCTCTGATCATCTCCAGCAGGTACTTCGTCTCTCCAATCTGATCGGAACACGGGAAATGGGTACCATTGAGATGTTGAACAATCAGGTAGTTATTGTCACTCTCACTTAAGCTTAACTTCATTTGTTTTGCAAAATCCTGGTTGTCATAACAAACCTTATTCTTCAAACTGAAATGTGCGTTGAAGTTCACATTCTCCATGGCAACATATTTCTTGAATAAAAAGGGCAGTGCCCGGTACAATGCCAGCTTATTGAACTCATAAGACATCGCAAGGGCATCTACATTCATGTCATCCATACTGGTATATTCCTGACAGTTATCGAACTTGCCGATATAGTGGCTCTGGGAATCTGTTTCAATGGAATAACCGTTTATTGTATAGCCCGCCCGATGAAATCTGTCAAAAAACTCGTTGGCCTTATCGCTGCTCCATGCCTGCTCATACCACTCCGTTCCCGGCAGTTCTACATGGAAATCCATTCCGGTAAACATCTGCGTCGTGGAGGTCGGTGTGGAATCAAACACACTGCAGGTATTATTGTAAAGCGTGAAGTCTTCATACCCCTGGAATTCTTCAGGATTCTCGGCTAAGATTTTTTCAAAATAAATATTGTCCACCGCATCCAGCATAAATACTATTACATTCTTCCTGGACGAAACAACAAACTGTTCCTGTCCGCTCATAAAATCGGCCTTAACCTTAAATATCTCGCTTCCTGCCAGAATAATCATGATAATTAAGGAAACAAACTGCATTGCAAACAGAAAAAACGGCAGCTTAACCCGAATCTTCTCATACCCTTTTGCAAATTTTATCTGCAATACCGGGAACAAAAACAAGATTGCAATCCACACGATCAGAGTGACTGTTGCAAAAGTCTTGTGCTTTTCCCATGCAACGGTCTCTCCGTCCAGCAGTATCAAATTCTGGTTCAAGAAAACATACTGTATATAAACGCAAATATCCAGTCCCGTCACCAGAGCCATAAAAATTCTGTGAACCCTCCCCGGTAACAGCATGGCAACCAATATGGACACCACCGTAAACCCCAAAAAGAAAAGGACTCCATACCCAATAAAATACTGATATGCAAAATGGAAGTCTATGGAGTTATTGATAAAGCTGTCACTGGGCAGATAGATAAAAAACATAAAATACAACGCCAAAAAGGGAACCGCCGAACGAATCAGTTTCTTTTTATGAAATAAACCTTCTTTTGATACTTTATTTGTATTTTCCATGAATCATTCCTCATCCAAATCTCACTAACAAATTAAAAATGTTACATTTTTATTACATTTCGGGTCAACGCAACTTTTATCGTACTGCGATTGCTTTCCTTTGTCAATACTACAAAATCTTAGGATTTTCTTATGAAAATGTTCGAAAAAAGAGCACAATGTATAGAATTCTTCTCCGGCATGATGTAAAATACATTTAACACATCTCTCTCGCATGTTTTTCTTGCTTCGCGGGATACTAAATCCCAGGAACTTACTATCTGCCATCAACGCGAGAAATTACAATATAAGGAGAATACATCAATGAATATTTTGTTTTATGACACTAAGACCTATGACCAGGCTTCCTTTACAGACACATTAAAGGATTTCCCAAACATTACAATGGAATTCACAAAGTCCGATCTTGATCCCAGAACCGCCGCTCTGGCCGAGGGCTTCGATGCCGTATGCGCCTTCGTCAGCTCAGATGTTGGTACGAAGACATTGGACATTCTTCATGCCAAGGGAGTGCGTCTGGTGCTTATGCGGTGCGCCGGCTTTAACAATGTAGACATGGAAACCGCCAGGAAACATGGTATCCGTGTGATGCGTGTGCCCGGCTATTCCCCGGAAGCCGTGGCAGAGCATGCCATGGCACTGGCTCTTGCCGCAAACCGCAGATTATATAAAGCATATAATAAGGTAAGAGAAAACGACTTCAGCCTCAGCGGTCTCATGGGTTTCAATTTCTATCAGAAAACTGCCGGCATCATCGGCACCGGCAAAATCGGTGCAGCCATGTGCCGCATCTGTCACGGGTTTGGCATGAGAGTCATCGCCTATGATGTATACGAGAATCCTTCCCTGAAGGATTTCGTGGAATATGTTTCTCTGGACAGACTGTTGGAAGAGAGCGATGTCATTTCCCTTCATTGTCCCCTGATGGACTCCACCTATCACATGATTAACATTGATACCATCCGTCAGATGAAAGACGGTGTCATTTTGGTCAACACCTCCAGAGGCGCACTGGTAAAAACCGATGACCTCATTGAAGGTATCCGTTTGCACAAGTTTGCAGGGGTAGGTCTGGATGTATACGAAGAGGAGACCAACAATGTATTTGAGGATCGCTCCGATGAGATTCTGGAGCACTCCACCACAGCAAGACTCCTATCCTTCCCCAATGTTATGATTACCTCCCACCAGGGATTTTTCACCAGGGAGGCTCTCAGTGCCATCGCCGAAACCACCCTTCAGAACGCCATGGACTTTGAAGCCGGCAATCCCAGCCAAAACGACGTGTGATATCTCATGATTCACATAGTATCGGGGATGTCCTTTTGTCCCGAAAACATCCCCGAAGCAAAAAAAGATTGTATCCGACATTTTTTTATATTAATATAGTGTATATGAATTCAGCATGGCATGAAATTACGGAGCTGCATATGAATATCAGAAAGACAACAAACCAATCAACCAATGAATTAACCTATACATCACATAACGGCAGCAACTCCGGACACTCAAGAAAGCTTGGGAATCTGGGGCGTATTCTTGGTGCCCTGATCTTTATCTGGCTCTGTTTCTTTACGAGTCGTCTTCATCAGGCAGGAACGACTGAGATTCGATTTGGCAGCAGCTCCATCCCTTTTTACAGTATTAACGGTCTCCTGACCGTACTGGCAAACGTGATCTGCATTGTAATGGCATGTACAAATCCCAAAAAAGGGAGGCGTCTCTCGGAATGCCTCCTTTGTCTTTCCATGCTAACGATGCTAATCTCTATCCTGCTAAGCGGGCATCTGGGACCTCTTCCCGGGCTTGCCAATACCCTGTTATGTCTGTTATCCGTCGAATTCATCTGCAGACAGATTACCAGACGGGAACATGATCTGGTGACAGACACCCTGACCGGACTCAATAACCGCGCCGGGCTCATCCGCGAGCTGCAGGACAGAATAGCCGATCATACTCCCTTTTATCTGTTTTATATGGATTTGGACGACTTCAAGATGGTCAACGATACACTTGGACACAATGTCGGAGACCAAGTTCTTCAGATTGTGGGGCACAGCCTGATCCGGAAGTTTCACAAACATAATTTCATTGCCAGAATCGGCGGTGACGAATTTATGTTTTTATTTCCCGGATCCATTGACTGGCGTGAAACAGCGCAAAGCATACAGGAACGCATCGGCAATCCGTTATTGGTGAGACAAATACCCGACTATCCGTCCCAGATGACCATCTCCGGCAGTATCGGCATCGTAAGGTATCCCGAGGACGCCTCCGATGTCAAAACCCTGATTCAGTATGCAGATATAGCCATGTACCAGTCGAAGCATCTGGGGCATGGCAGCTGTTATCTTTTCGACCAGGAAAGCGAGCGCCAGATCACACGAAAAGCCAGACTGGAAAAGGTCATAACAGAGGCCCTGAGAGATGATAATTTCTTTCTTGTGTACCAGCCCCAATTCACCGCAGGCACGAAGAAGCTTCGTGGCTTCGAAACCTTAATCAGAATGTCACCGGTAAACGGAGAGTTCATTTCTCCCGGTGAATTTATTGCTGTGGCTGAGAACTCTGACTTGATCTTCCAGATTGACGAATACGTTCTGAACCGGGCCATGCATGAGTTTTCTTCTGTGATAAAGCATAATGAAAGTCTGGTCCTCTCCGTCAATGTGTCGGCCAGAAATATCTGCCGCTTCGGATTCCTTGAAATGATCCGACAGATTCTTGAAAAGGAACAATTTCCGCCTAAATGTCTGGAAATTGAAATCACAGAATACTGTATGGCTCATTCAATTGAGAATGCCACCAAGAATATTAACGGTCTCAAGGATCTGGGCGTACACGTAGCACTGGACGATTTCGGAACCGGTTATGCTTCCCTGTCCAACCTGAACAGGTTACATATCGATCTGCTGAAAATCGATAAATCCTTTGTGGACACCATCACCACCGATGTAAAAGACCGCAACTTTGTACAGGCCGTCATCTCCATCGGACACATTAACGACTGTGAGGTAATTTCCGAAGGGGTAGAGACTACACAACAGCAGCAGCTCCTGTCGGAAATGGGCTGTGACTTTATCCAGGGGTATGTCTGGGGACGCCCTATGTCCTATGAAGATGCGGTAAAACTTGCAGAGACCTGAATAACCTCTCCCCGGTCTGTGTCCCGGGTTTCATCAGGATCTTTCATGCTGCCGCAGCCACACAGCAGGGTGCAGATTACAAATAAAGACAGGATTAACCTACTTCCATAGTTCATTTTCAAAATACGCATCTAATTCCTCTAAATTCCTCACCTTACTTAAAGGGGTGCAATCCTTAACATAGCTTCCGCAGGTATGTATCTCCGTACAGGCATAAGGCTGCCCTATCCCCAGGTATGCCTTGCAGGAGGTGCAGTACATCTTGTGGCTCCATACCTGATTGGTAACCTTACAGCTATATCCATGCTCCCCGGTAAATTCGCACAGAAGCTCCGCATCCACCAGGATACGACCGGTGTTGTCACAAGGCACATTGGTACCGGGAATCCAGTGAAAAGGTGCGCTTACGGTTTCGGCTTTGCCGGGTGTGACCACCTTATAATCCGCGCTGTAAGTACTACTCTCCTCTGCCTTCGCCAAGGACACGAAATCATTGGTCATCAGGTAAAAGACCGGAATCAGACACGCCATTCCCCAGATTGCAAGTTCAACAATCCCGGACTTCCTGTACGCCATAATCCTCTTAATCCGTCCCTTGATACCAACATCGCTGAAGGACAACAGTCCCAAAGTCAGATTGGATTCATAGGCGGTGCAGTCCAACAGTGTCTGCAAATAGTTCGCCCTATATTCCATGTTCTTCGACCTGATGGTTCTTTCATCACACGCGATTTCCAGATCTTCGCTGAAAAGCTTATATGCGACATGGCACAAGGGATTGAACCAGTGCACCATAAGAATCATGTAAAACAGAAGCTTAAATATGTGATCCCCGTGTCTGATATGTTCCTTCTCATGTTCCAGAACAAACTCCGTCCGTTCCTCCCCAAGAGCGGCAGGAATGTATATCTTCGGCTTAACGATACCAAGCACGAAGGACTGTCTTATGCCGGAACAGAGGTAAACATTATCCCGAAGGTTGACAGCTCCCTTGACGTTGATTCTCAACCTGATCGTCTTGATGCAGGTATTCAGCAGAAAAATCACCGTACCCACCAGCCACAGGTATGCCAGAAGCTCCTTCAGAACAGGTCTGATCACCTGTGCTAATGGTATCCCGGTCTCGGTGTATGCCCTGTACTGAGACAAATTCGTCTGATCTATCATATTGTCAATGGCTTCCGACGAATATGCCTCCAGAGAACTTAAGGCTTCGGGAATCGTTTCTTCCAAAGGTATCTGAAAACGACCGGAAACAGGCAATGTACACAGAAACCTCAGCATAACCAGCACCCATAGGATGACGAAATAATTCCTGGAAACCCGCTTCAGCAAAAGTCGAAGCAGAAGCACTGCCAGTATAAACAGACCCGCATTCAGGCTTAAATCCACAACCCTCAGAAAAACATGACTCATAGATTGTTATCCTCCCTGTATTTATCAATGAGAGCCTGGATTTCATTGACATCCTTTACTGTCAGCGCCTTCTGTCGTGTAAAAGCAGCCAGAAAGGCAGGAATCGAACCATCAAAATATTCATGAACCATTTGCTTCCCTTTTGCCTGATAATACTCCTCACGGGACATTTTTGAAGTGACAATACCGTTATTATTTTGTAAAATACCCTTCTCACACAGCTTGTGCAAAACTGTGTAAGTCGTAGATTTCTTCCAGTTCAGTTCAGCATCACATATTTTTACTAATTCTCCGGACTGAATCGGTTCCTTCTCCCAGACAATCTCTGCAAATTTTGTTTGTACTTCACCCAGTTCAATTTTTTTCAATTTTGTCACACTCCTTTATTATTCATGTCTACCATTACCGGACTATATTTTGTAGTCTATCTTAAATAGACTTCTTTTATAGTCTATCTTAGTTAGACCAATATGTCAATCTAATTTTTAAGAATTTCAATTGTTCCACATTTTTAAAAATATGCTTTCATCATTTGTGATATTGTTGTGTTATGTTAAAAGCAAAGCATATCATATAAGACACTTCTGTTAAAATCCATGCGGAATCAAAGTCTGAATCGTATCTTGCTTTTACTTCTAATCAAATAATTCTATGAAAGAAAAAGCAGGAGACAATCATTCGGATGTGAGTGCGGATATGTACCACATGCCGGTATGTCATGTTTGTGACCGCTTCTCCTGCGAAGGAGGTTATCATGGCACAAAATATTGACACACCGTACATCACGGACCCGGCACTCAGAAAGCAGCTGGAGGAATCTGTTACAGGGAAGACGAAGTATACCCTGATGAATGATTTCCTGGCAAAGTATGGGCTGAAGAAGGATGAGATGATCGAATCTCAGACCATCATGTTAGCCGCAAAAGAAGACGAACTGTAAAAGTTAAGACAAAAATTGGCACAATACGAAAAATAACATACATAAAACGAAACCTCTGTAATACACCTAATCATGATATATTACAGAGGCTTTCTTCTTTATTTCATTCATCGACAGTATCACATAATCAATCCTCTACGATATTGTTAATCCACACACCCTTTTTCACCAGGACAAACCCAATGATACACTTTACTATATCGATAAGCTGGCAACAGAGATACAAAGGCACAATATTCATACCGGTAAAGCGGCTCAGAACAAAGGCCAGGGGTATACTCAGGCACCACAGATAGACGCTGTCAAAAAGAAAGGTAATAATCGTTTTTCCCCCGGAACGCAGGGTAAAATAAGCCGCATGAAGAAAGGCGTACAAGGGCATGCACCCCGCGCCCACCCTGATAAACTCGGTTGCAAGACGCTTTGCCTCTGCAGAGGTATTATACATTTTAGGGAAAAGGGGAGCAAGAACAATCAGAATTGCTCCCAGCACCAAACAGCTTGCCACGGAAAAGGCAATGAGTTGCGCATCCGTTTCCTTTGCCTCCTCGGTTTTACCGGCCCCAAGAAGCTGCCCAACGATGATAGCCACCGCATTTCCCATAGACATAAATACCACATTGAACAGATTCGTGATAGTGGACGAGATGTTCAAGCCCGCCACAACCTCAAGACCCCGAATGGAATAACACTGCATCAGAGTCGCCATTCCTGCTGCCCATAGAATCTCATTGATCATAAGTGGTGTGCCCTTAATTGTAATTTTTGCCACGAGATTCGAGGGAATCTTCCATTCCTTATATACTCCCTCAATGAAAGCCATTCGATTTCCATGAGTATGCGTCCACGCAATGACAATAGCCACCTGCACATATCTGGAAATTACCGTGGCAATCGCGGCACCTGTTACGCCCAGCTCAGGGCACCCGAATTTACCGAAAATCAACAGATAATTCAGCACCAGATTCACAAACACGGCAACCACACCTGCCTTCATAGGCACCATGGTCTCCCCGCACTCCCTCAGGGTACCGGAATATGCTGACTCCAACCCAAAAGGCAACAGACCGAAAAGCATTACCAACAGATATTCTTTTCCATATTTCAGGGTCGATGTCAAGGCCGCATCGTTTCCTTCCCCGTGGAGATACAGCATAATCAGGTTCTCTCCGGCGGACAGGAACAACAGAATTCCAACCGTTACCAGCAACAGACAAATATACAGCTTGTAACGGAAGGTGTGCTGCACTCCTTTGTTGTCCCTGCACCCATAATACTGGGCGCCAAAAATACCGGCACCGGAGATGGCTCCGAAGATTGCCAGATTAAACACCAGCAGAAGCTGATTTACGATGGCGATACCGGACATCTGCTCCGTACCGATACGCCCCACCATAATATTGTCCAGAAGACCCACAAAGTTGGTAATGCCGTTCTGAATCATAATCGGTACCGCCACCGTCAGCACTTCCTTATAAAATTCCCTCGTTCCTACTAATTTCTTTACAAATGTCATATCTTACTTCCCTTTTCATTCTCGGTACATTGTTTTCTAAATAACCGAACAAAAACAATATTCCTGAAAGCATTACTCTACACCACGCAACATCACTCTGTCAATATACCTGTGCGCAAATGCTGCCATAGCCTCCATCTCCTCCCTGGAAAAAGCCTCATACCCCGGGCAGAGAACATTTTCATTCTCTCGATATGCCTGCAGATAGTAAGCCTTCGCCCCCGAAATCCATCTTCCAATCTTCTCAAACTCTTCTATACTGTGCAAACCTTTAACTACAGTGGTACGAAATTCGTAATCAATCCCGCTCTCCTTTAGCAGCTTCACACTACGCCCAACACGCTCCACATCCATCCCCTGCAGACCTGCCACCTTACTGTAATTCTCCGGTGAAGCCTTCACATCCATGGCAACATAATCCAGCATTCCCGCCTTCAGCAGTCTCTCAAGCACCTCAGGGCGGTAGCCGTTGGTGTCAAGCTTTACCAGATAACCAAGCTCCTTCACTTTCCCGATAAACTCCTCCAAATCCGGTTGCAATGTAGGCTCGCCTCCGGTGATACACACTCCCTCCAGCAGACACCTCCGCTTTTTTAAAAAGGCGAGTACCTCTTCCTCTGAAAAGGCCGGCTGTCCTCCCGGTGCAAGAACCAGTTCGCTGTTATGGCAAAAAGGACAGCGAAAATTACAGCCACCGGTAAAAACGGTGGCTGCCACATGTTCAGGATAATCTAACAGTGTCGTCTTATTCAGACCGTGAATCTCCATCTATAACATTCCTCTCCCTCATCCGGTTACTTATCACGCTTTCGCATGCGCCCATAAAGCTTCGTCATCTCACAGAGTTCCCCTGCCAGTTCCTCTGTAAACGCCTCCTTCTTCATGCGCCACTTCCAATTGTCTCCCAAAGTAGAAGGCGTGTTGATGCGAGCCTCTGAGCCCAGTCCCAGGATATCCTGCATGGGAATGATTGCCGTATCCGCAACACTTGCAAAAGCCATCCGGATAAATGTCCATTTCACTTTCTGAGGATTGCGTGTTTTTATGTCTGCATATTGCTTACAGAATCTCTTGCTCTTTCTGCTCAGTTTCTGATACCAGCCCAATATGGTATCATTGTCATGAGTCCCCGTATACACCACACTGTTTTGAGAGTAATTATGCGGCAGATAAGGACATTCCGTGTCAGAATCAAAGCCAAACTGCAACACCTTCATGCCGGGATATCCGGTCTTTTTTACAAGCCTTATCACAGAGGGTGTGAGGAAGCCCAAGTCCTCCGCAATGACCTCTCTGTTTCCAAGCTTCTGCTTCATCGCCCGGAACAACGCATAGCCGGGACCCGGCTCCCAGGTTCCTACCTCTGCAGTTTTCCGTCCCGCTGGAATGGAATAATAGGCATCAAAGGCTCTGAAATGATCGATTCTCACAACATCGTATAAGCGAAAACACGCCTCAAGACGGCTTAACCACCATGTGAATCCCCTTTCCTTGTGAACCTCCCAATTGTAAAGAGGATTGCCCCAGAGCTGACCTGTAGCCGCAAAAGCATCCGGCGGACACCCTGCCACTGCTGTAGGCCTGCGATCCTCATCGAACTGAAAGAGCTCCGGATTTGCCCAGGCATCTGCACTGTCCAGTGCCACATATATGGGAATATCCCCGATGATCCTGATTCCCTTTTGATTTGCATACTCTTTCAGCCTGTACCACTGTTTTCGGAACATATATTGCTGGAACTCATAGAATTCCACTTCTTTGGCAAACTTCTTTCGATATTTCTTCAATGTCTCCGGCTTTCTGGTGCGGATATCGTCCTCCCACTCCAGCCAGCTGATATTGTCAAAAGAGGCCTTCACCGCCATATACAGACCATAGTCCTTCAGCCAGTCCGCATTCTCCCCGACAAATTCCTGAAATTCGGGATTTGTACCAATCTTACTATTCTCCCATGCCTTCCTCAGCACCTGAAATCTGGAATGATATAAAGCCTCATAGTCCACATACTCAGGGTTATCTCCAAAGCTCAGCACTTCGCAGTCCTCCTGCTTCAGCCATCCTCTGGCAATCAAATCCTCCAGATCGATGAAGTAAGGATTCCCCGCAAAGGTGGAAAAGGACTGATACGGAGAATCTCCATAGCCTGTAGGTCCCATGGGCAGTATCTGCCAATAGGACTGCCCCGCCTCAGCCAATCTGTCCACAAACTCATATGCTTCCTTTGAAAAACAACCGATGCCGTATGCCGAAGGCAGCGACGATACCGGCAATAAAATTCCGCTGGCTCTCACTTTTTTACCTCAATCTCTTAACTCACATGCACACTATTTCAACTTCCAAATATCTCTGTTATACTCCGCAATCGTTCTGTCGGAGGAGAAGAAGCCTGCTTTTGCAATATTTACCAGCATCATCTTCTTCCATTTCTTGCGATTCTCATAATCCTTAAATGCCTTATCCTTGACCTTAATGTAATCCTCCAGATCCAGCAAAGTCATGAACCAGTCCTTGTTCAACAATTCCTTGTACAGGCGCTCCAGATTCTTCTTATGCCCCACCGCCAGAGCCTGCTCGCTGACAATGAAATCCACTGCTTCTTTGATCACGGGACTCTTTTTATAATAATCCGCAGATACATAATCTGCCTTGGCATAATGCTCAATGACTGTCTCGCTGTCCTTACCAAAGACGTAGATGTTGTCATCTCCCACCAGCTCCCGAATCTCCACATTCGCTCCGTCCATGGTGCCGAGAGTAACAGCTCCGTTCAACATGAACTTCATGTTACCGGTTCCGGAAGCTTCCTTGGAGGCCAGGGATATCTGCTCGGAAATATCGCAGGCCGGAATCAGCTTCTCCGCATAGCTGACATTATAGTTCTCTACCATGACCACCTTCATGTAAGGGCTGACCTCCGGATCGTTATTGACGATCTCAGAGAGCACCAGCAACAGATGAATGATGTCCTGTGCAATCACATAGGCAGGTGCCGCCTTCGCGCCAAAGATAAATGTCATGGGGGTAGAAGGCTTCTTTCCACCCTTGATTTCCAGATATTTGTGAATAATATATAATGCATTCATCTGCTGACGCTTGTACTCGTGAAGTCTCTTAATCTGTATATCAAAAATAGAATCTGTATCCAGTGATATGCCTTCCTTCTCCTGAATATAAGCCGCCAGTTCTTTCTTTTTCTGCTGCTTGATATCGTCAATGGCATTCAATACTTTCCCATTCTCTTTTTGCGCCAGGAGCTTCTCCAGCTCCTCTGCATTCTGTTTATAGCCATCCCCGATGGTCTCGGTCAACAGTGCTGCCAGCTCCCTGTTGCAGGAAAGCAGCCATCTTCTGAAGGTAATTCCATTGGTCTTGTTGTTGAATTTTTCAGGGTAAATTCGATAAAAATGATTCAGCTCCGTATTCTTCAGGATGTCCGTATGAATCGCTGCAACACCGTTTATGCTGTAGCCGTAATGGATATCAATATGTGCCATATGGACTCGCTTATCGGCGTCAATAATCTGTACCTTGGGATTCTTGTATCTCTTGGCCACTCTGGCACTAAGCTCCTTGATGATGGGCACCAGCTGAGGCACTACCTTTTCGATATAAGCCAGAGGCCAGGTCTCCAGCGCTTCGGCCAGAATAGTATGATTGGTATAAGCGCAGGTCTTACTGACTACCTTTACAGCGTCATCAATGGTAAAGCCCTCGTCCCAGGTCAGAATACGGATCAGCTCCGGAATCACCAGGGTAGGATGGGTATCATTGATCTGGATGGCAGCATACTGGTCCATATGGTGCAAATCGCAGCCCTGCTCCTTTAACTCCTGAATGATATACTGGGCTCCGCTGCTGACCATGAAATACTCCTGATAAATGCGCAGCAGATTACCCGCCTCGTCGGAATCATCAGGGTACAGGAATAAGGTAAGGTTCTTCTCGATTGCGGTCTTGTCGAAGTCAATCCCCTTTTTCACCAGCTTCTCATCCAGAGATTCCACGTCAAAAAGGTGTAATTTGTTATGACCCCTTTCATATCCGATGACATCAATGTCATAAAGTACGGAAGTCACCTTCCTGTCGCCAAAAGCCACCTCAAATCTCTTTCCCGTGGTCTCCAGCCAGGACTTTTTCTCAATCCATTTATTCTTCTCTGCCTTCTGCAAGTGCTCCTTAAATACCTGCTTGAAAAGTCCAAAGTGGTAATTCAAACCAATTCCGTCGCCGGGAAGCTCCAGAGTCGCCATGGAATCCAGGAAACAGGCTGCCAGTCTTCCCAAGCCTCCGTTGCCCAGAGAGGGCTCCGGCTCTGCCTCCTCGATTGCAGTAATGCTCTTGCCGTTTTTCTCCAGCAGCTCCTTCACCTCATCGTAGATTCCAAGATTGATAAGGTTATTGGAAAGAAGCTTTCCAATCAAAAACTCCATGGAAATATAATAAACCTTTTTCTTTCCCCGGGTGATTGGTCTGTCTTCCATCCGGTTTTTGACAAGCTGAAGAACACACTGATAAATCTGTGCGTCCGTGCATTCTCCAATCTCTTTCCTGTATGCCTTCTTTGTCAGCTTACTCAATTCCTGCACGAGCTCCTGTTTCATATTTCGTCCTCCGTTTATCCTGATCACAGTACTGTTTGATTCCCTTCGTTCTAAACAGCCAATGAGCCTTTATTCCAGCATAATATCTATTATTCTACTATACAGCCCGTTATACCAAAAGTCAACTGTACCCCAACTTCAGGAGTGGTTACTTGACGCGAAACCATTTTCCACTTATACTGAAATCAGATTGAATCATAAGCCGTATTCCTGTGGAACTCTTCCCGGCATACGACAGATGAAACACGGAGAATACCATGGCTGTCATACAGAACATTCAGGAAAAATATATGAAGGAAGCCATAAAACAGGCAAAGAAAGCACTGGCTCTGGGAGAGGTTCCCATCGGCTGCGTCATTGTCTATGAAGGCAGAATCATCGGCAGAGGCTACAATCGCAGAAACACAGACAAGAACACTCTTGCCCATGCGGAAATCACTGCTATCAACAAAGCCAGCAAATACATCGGCGACTGGCGTCTGGAGGGCTGTACCCTGTATGTCACCTTAGAACCCTGCCAGATGTGTGCCGGCGCCATTATCCAGGCAAGGATTCCCGAGGTGGTGATGGGCGCCATGAATCCCAAGGCCGGCTGCGGCGGCTCTGTTTTAAATGTGCTTGAAATGCCCCGGTTCAACCATCAGGCCACTGTAAGCAGAGGTGTTCTGGGCGAAGAATGCAGTGCCCTGCTTAAGACCTTCTTTACAGAACTCAGAGAACGCAATAAGGCAGAGAAGGAAGAGAACCATGAGCGGCAACAGCCGGTAGATACACCAGAATAAATGAGGTAATCACATGAGTGAAGAACTGAAAAAAACGCCCGATGCAAATGGAAATATCAGGCATTTTACCGATATCAATATCAAGGACTTTATCCAGATGGCTGAGCAGGACACCAGACCCTATCGGACACTGATGGCCTTTTACAGATGTGCTTCCATGGAAATCGAAACCAAATTCAAGGTACTGGATGAGCAGATGTCCCTGGAAAAGGAACATAACCCCATTGAGAGCATCAAGACCAGACTGAAGAATCCGGAAAGTATCCTTCGCAAGATGCAGCGCAAGAAAATCCCTATGACCCTTGAGGCTCTGGAGGAAAACATCTATGACGTAGCCGGCGTCCGCGTCATCTGCGCCTTCCCAGAGGATATTTATTTTCTGGCGGACTGCCTGCTGAAGCAGGATGACATCACCCTCATCGCCAGAAAGGATTACATCGCAAACCCCAAACCCAGCGGCTACAGAAGCCTCCATCTTATCGTGGAGGTTCCGATTTTCCTCAAAAACGAGAAGCGTATGATGAAGGTTGAGGTACAGCTTCGCACCATCGCCATGGACTTCTGGGCAAGTCTTGAGCACAAGCTTCGCTATAAGAAGGACATAGCTCCCGAGCTGCTGAACGAGCTTGCAGACGAGCTGGTAAACTGCTCCCTGGAGAGCGCCAAGCTGGATATGAAAATGCAGGAGATACGGCAGAAAATAGAACGGGCGCATCAATCCCACACCCCAAAAGACTGAAAAAATTATTAAAACGCAGGAAAAATGAACGATAGAGAAATAGTCGCTTTCCAAATAAAACCGGAAATCGGCTATTTTTTTGTTGACAGCATGTTATGTATGTATTATTATTATATATATTGTATATATACATTTGTAAAAAGGAAAATATCATGAATATTATTTTAAGTAATGCATCAGAGGCGCCCATTTACCAGCAGATCATTTTGCAAATTAAAGCGCAGATTATGAGCGGCGAACTGAAACCCGGGGAACCGCTGCCTTCCATGCGGCTGTTGGCGCAGCAGCTGAGAATCAGCCTCATCACCACGAAGCGTGCCTATGAAGAATTGGAAAAAGATGGTTTTATTGAAAATTTTGTGGGGAAAGGCTGTTTTGTAAAGGCTCAGAATACCGATTTTCTCCGGGAGGAGTGTATTCGCCGGACTGAGGAGTTATTGCTGAAGGCCTGTGAAAGTGCCGGACAATGCGGCTTATCCCTGGAGGATTTGAAAGAAATACTGGAAATGATGTATGGAGGGAACGACAATGTGTGAGTTCGAGAATGCAATCGAGATCAAGGATCTGACCAAGAAATATGACGGCTTCACCCTGGACCATATCAGCTTCCATGTGCCAAAGGGCACAATTATGGGCTTCATCGGACAGAACGGTGCCGGCAAGACAACGACAATCAAAGCTATCCTGAATATCATAAAAGCCGATAGCGGAAGCATTCAGCTTCTTGGCAGGGACTGGATAGAAAACGAGGCGGAAGTAAAGGAATACATGGCTGCAGTCTTCGATGAGCTTCCTTTTCATGACAAATTTACCGCCAATGCACTGAATATCATGTTTAAGGGGATGTATCACAACTGGAGCGAAGAAACCTTCTTCACCTATCTGGATCGTTTTCAGCTTCCCAGGAAAAAACAAATCGGCAAGCTCTCCAAAGGAATGAAGATGAAATTACAGATTGCCACAGCTCTGTCCCACGGCGCCAGGCTTCTGATCATGGATGAAGCCACCACAGGCCTGGACCCTGTTGTTCGAAGTGAGATGCTGGATGTGTTCAGAGAGTACATTCAGGATGAGAATAACAGTATTCTGATGTCTTCCCACATAACAAGCGATCTGGAGAAGATAGCCGACAGCGTCACCTTCATAGACAAAGGACAGATACTGTTATCCGGCAACAAGGATGAGCTTCTGGAACGTCACGCACTGATCAAATGTACCCGGGAAGAGCTAAAGCAGATTGCAGAGACAGATTATATCAGTGTCAGAGTATCTGATTTCGGAGCGGAGGTTATGGTGACTGACAGAGAAGCTGCCGGGAAAAAATATCCGGGTTTCCTGATTGAAGGAACCACCCTGGAGGAAATCATGCTTTTCTATGTCAACAAGGGAAAGAAGGAGTTTACCTGATGAAAGGATTATTATACAAAGAATACTATCTGAACCGGCGGCTGATCATGATGGAGCTGACCGGCGTAATTGCGATGGCCGGCTTTCTGATTCTGGTGCTTCTCAGTTTCCGGTACGGCAACCTTCGTTTTCTGGAGGAAGGCACACGCATGGATTTCTTTCAAATGGCGTTGCTGTCTGCGAAATATTTTCCCATTTTCAGCTTTGCCTCCATGGCAGCTCCACCAGAAGCGGTTCTCTCGGAAATAAACGGAAAATGGGAGCGTTTTCGCCTGTCCACCCCGGTAACCTCATGGAAATTCGCCAGCGTCAAATCCTTATTTCAGATCATACTGCTTGCTATCGGTCTGACCTGTAGCCTGCTGTTTCTGGGGATTCTGTCTGTTTTCGGCTTTACGGATTTTGACCGCAATGCCGTGGTGGGCACCTTGTTTGTCTTTGGGGCATTACTGCTCTTCACAACATTCTTTCAGATGTTAACGCTTTTCTTCCGTTCCCTGGACAAAGCCGGAGTTGCATTAAGTGTAATCCTCACGTTCCTCCTGGTTGGAGTCTTTGTTCTTGCGGCTGATAAGCTTCCCCTGGGACAGGATATGAGCCTTTCTGCACCGGGACTGGCGCTGGAACAGAAAGCGGGAGCCTGCCTGCCTGTCGCCCTGCTTATGATTGCAGCCGCACCGCTTCTGAACCTGATAGGAATGGGAACTCTGCTTCGAAGGAGGGAAAAATAATGATTGGATATTTCTATAAGGATTTACTGCTTTCCAAATTTGCCATACTGACACAGATTACTTTTTTAGGGATTATTTCTCTCATGAGCATCCTGTTCGCCACGCTCCCTCAGGGCAGCCTGGCTCCTCTGGTCCTGTTGGAGTTTTGCGCCTTTCTGTTAACCAATGTGATAAATCAGCACTTATTTCAGGCGGATGAGCGAAGGACCTGGCAGTACTTCGCGCTTTCCACGCCGCAGAAGGAGCAGGGACAGATTGGTTCCAAATATATACTTGTCCTGCTCGTCAACCTGGTTACCCTGTTGTGGCTTCTTCTGCTGGACTGTGTCTTTGGGCATATGACAGAAAAACCGGGGCTGTCCACTTCCTCTGCTTTGCTCCTGTTCTTCTGCCTTATGCTGGTCATGGATGCCTTTGAAATGCCCTTTGTATTCCGCTTTGGTTCCACCTACGGAGCAAAGTGCAAGGGCTTCCTGCTGCTTGGTATATTTGGTGTGGTTGCCATCTATCTGCTCTATGGGGACATCAGTTTCCTGCGTACAGGAGATCCCCTTTCTGCATTCCTGGGAAAATTGCAGGGTGGGACGATGCATCGGTTTCTTGACCTGCTGCCTTACATAGCGGCCGTGCTTTACTTTTTGTCCTATTGTATGTCCTTAAAAATCATGAAAAAAGGAATAGAAGCTTACGAAGAATAATTCATAAGTAATTTCCGTTATTCCTTCCTCATCATGCGCCCGG